>JAJZRD010000220.1 GCA_021845945.1 Chloroflexota bacterium | reverse complement strand
GGCATGCGGACCGGCATCGTCACGGCGATGGTCGATTACCCCATCGGCGACCTGATCGCCGAGCGGGTGAAGGCGATGGGCGTGAAGCCCTTCTACAAGCGTTTCCAGCACAACGGCGTGAACGGCCCGAACATGGCCACGGTTTTCAGCGACCGCGGGCAGGGCGTGCGCGCCCCGGTGGTCTTCTACAACCGCTCCAACGAGGCCGCGGCGCAGCTGAAGCCGGGCGACTTCGACTGGAACGCCATTTTCGCGGGAGGCCTGCGCTGGTTTCACAGCGGTGGCATCTTCGCGGCCCTCTCCGAGACGACCGGTGAGCTGATCATCGAGGGGATGAAGGCGGCGAAGGCCGCCGGCGCCGTAACCTCCTTCGACCTGAACTACCGGGCGAAGCTGTGGAACCTCTGGGGTGGTCCCGACCGCGCGCAGTCGGTGATCGGGCGGATCGTGGAGAACGTCGACGTCCTGGTCGGCAACGAGGAAGACCTACAGATGGGGCTGGGCATCGCCGGGCCCGAGGTCGGTGCCAAGTCCAAACTGGACCCCAGCGCCTTCTTCTGGATGATCGACAAGGTTGTGGAGAAGTATCCGCAGGTCAAGGTCGTCGCGACGACCCTCCGGGAGGTCCACTCGACGAACCGGCACAGTTGGAGCGCGGTGGCCTGGATCGACGGCGAGACCTACGTCGCGCCGGCCGCCGAACTCGACATCTACGACCGGGTCGGCGGCGGAGACGGCTTTGCCTCCGGCCTCTTCTACGGCCTCATGACGGGCGAGACGCCGAAAGAGGCCGTCAATCTGGGTTGGGCCCACGGGGCGCTGATCACCACCTTCCCCGGCGACACCACCATGGCCACCCTGGAGCAGGTGCGGGCCTTCGCCAAGGGGGGCTCCGCCCGCATCCAGCGGTAGCCTCACCTCGATGTAGCGTCGGGCCTTCTGCCCGACGCTACGATACCTAGGGCAGGGCCACCGGCCGGCGCGTCGGGCACGAAGGATGCAAAACAACCTCGCAGCCACCGCGGACCACCGCCTTTCAGGAGACTCCCGATGACCGATCGATCTCCCGGCACCCCCCCGAGGGCTGCCGAACTGGACAATCTCTGCGTCAACACCATCCGCATGCTTTCGGCCGACGCCGTCCAGCGGGCCAGGTCGGGCCACCCCGGTGCGCCCATGGGGATGGCGCCCATGGCCTACGTCCTCTGGACCAGGTTTCTCCGCCACAACCCCGCCGATCCCAGGTGGCCCGATCGCGACCGCTTCGTCCTGTCCGCCGGCCACGCCTCCATGCTGCTTTACTCCCTGCTCCACCTGACCGGGTACGACCTGCCTCTGGAGGAGATCAAACAGTTCCGCCAGTGGGGTTCCCGCACCCCGGGCCATCCCGAGGTGGGCCTCACCCCCGGCGTCGAGACGACCACAGGCCCCCTGGGTCAGGGCTTCGCCAACGGCGTCGGCATGGCCATCGCCGAGCGGAAGCTGGCCGAGCACTTCAACCGCCCCGGCCACACCATCGTGGACCACTACACCTACGTCATAGTGGGCGATGGAGACCTCCAGGAGGGCGTCGCCTCGGAGGCGGCGAGCCTGGCTGGCCACCTCCGGCTGGGGAAGCTGATCTACCTCTACGACTGCAACCGGATCCAGATCGAGGGCCCCACCGATCTGGCCTTCACGGAAGACGTGGCGGCCCGCTTTCAGGCCTACGGGTGGGACGTCCAGCGGGTTGACGACGGCAACGACCTGGTCCAGATCGAGGAGGCGATCCGCCGGGCCCAGGCGGCTAGCGAGAGACCATCCCTGATCATCGTACCCACCACCATCGCTTACGGCAGCCCCCACAAGGCGGGTAGCGCCGCCGCCCACGGGGAGCCCCTGGGAGAGGAGGAGTTGAAGGCCACCAAGGTCGCCCTGGGCTGGCCCGCGGAGCCCGCCTTCCACATCCCGGAGGAGGCGCTGGCCTGCTTCCGGCGGGCCCTGGAGAAAGGGCGGCGGCTGCAGGGCGAATGGGAGGCCCGCTTCGACGCCTACGCAGCTGACTTCCCTCAGGAAGCGGCCGTCTGGCGACGGCGGATGGCCGGAGAGTTGCCGGAGGGCTGGGACGCGGAGTTGCCGATATTCCAGCCGGCCGACGGCCCCATGGCAACGCGGGCCGCCTCGGGGAAGACCCTCAACGCCCTCTTCCAGCGGGTGGAAGAGTTGGTCGGGGGCTCGGCCGACCTGGCCCCTTCCAACCAGACCTATCTCAAGGGCCAGCCCGACCTGGGCCCGGGCGCCTACGCCGGGCCAAACATCCACTTCGGGGTGCGGGAGCACGCCATGGGGGCCATCGCCAACGGCATAGCCCTCCACGGGGGATTCATCCCCTATACCGGCACCTTTCTGACCTTTTCCGACTACATGCGCCCCGCCATCCGGCTGGCAGCCCTCTCCCAGATTCGGGTGGTGTTCGTCTTCACCCACGATAGCATCGGCCTCGGAGAGGACGGCCCCACCCACCAGCCGGTGGAGCAGCTGATGGCGCTGCGGACCATCCCGGGGCTGGCCGTCATCCGGCCGGCGGACGCCAACGAGACCGTCGAGGCCTGGCGGGTGGCCCTCCAGAGGCAGGGGCCCACCGCCATCGTCCTCAGCCGCCAGGGGCTACCGGTGATCGACCGAACCACCGCCAGACCGGCAGAGGGGTTGCGGCGCGGGGCCTACGTCCTGTCCGAGGCGCCCTCGGGCTTTCCCGAGACGGTGCTGATCGGCACCGGCTCCGAGGTGGCTCTGGCCATGGAGGCTGGGGAGCAACTGGCCGCCCGAGGGCTCCAGGCTCAGGTGGTCAGCCTGCCCTGCTGGGAGCTGTTCGATCAGCAGCCGAAGGAGTATAGAGATACCGTCATCCCTCCAACACTACGGGCCCGAGTCGCCGTCGAGGCGGGGGTCACCCTGGGTTGGTGCCGGTACGTGGGAGAGAATGGTGCAGTGATAGGTTTGGACCGTTTCGGGGCCTCAGCACCGGCCCCGGTGCTCTTCCAGCAATTCGGGTTCACCCCCGAGAGGGTCGTGGCCGCGGCACTCCAATTGCTCGACAAAAGGGAGTAAGCTGTTCAAGATGACCCAGCCGCAGGGAGACAGCGGGCTGTAGGCGCACCCTTTATGGGTGCGCGTAGCCTGTGGTGCGAAGGGTCGCCATCCCACGAGGCGCGCGCAGGCGTAAAGCCTGCGGCTACAGGATATGACCGAAAGGGGGAAGGGCATGGAGCGCCAGAAGATGTCCTTGGGTAAATGGCAAGACCCCGTGAATCGCGCCCTGGAGGAGTTGGCGGCCAAGGATGCCGTGGCTCGGGTGTGGGATCGAGACCCCACCTTGTGGAAAGAGGAATCCTCCCATCAGGCCGAGATAAGCCAGCGGCTCGGCTGGCTCACCGTTGCAGGGGATATGCGAAGCCAGATCTCCGGCCTGCAGAGCTTTGCCCACGAGGCAACGCAGGCCGGCATCCAACAGGTGGTTCTGTGCGGTATGGGTGGATCCAGCCTTTGCCCCGAGGTGCTGCGGCTCACCTTTGGCAGTGCCCCGGGCTACCCACAGCTGTGGGTGCTCGATACCACCGACCCCGACATGGTGTCTCGAGTGGCCCAGCAGGCGGAGCCAGGGCGTAGCCTCTACCTGATCTCCAGCAAGTCGGGCGGTACCATCGAGGTAGACTCTCTCTTCCGCTTCTTCTTCCAGCGAGCCGAGTCCGCCCTGGCAGACCGGGCCGGCTCGGCCTTTGCCGCCGTTACCGACCCGGGCACGAGTCTGGAGCGGCTGGCAGGGGATCGCCGCTTCCGCAGGGTTTTTCTCAATCCTCCTGACATCGGGGGTCGCTACTCAGCCCTCTCCCTCTTCGGCCTGGCGCCGGCAGCGTTGATCGGCCTGAATCTCGACCGTCTTCTGGACAGCGCCGAACGGATGGCCCTGGCCTGCAGCGCGTCCTCGCCCTCCGAAGCGAACCCCGGCCTCTGGCTGGGGGCCGCCCTGGGGGGAATGGCCGTGGCAGGACGGGACAAGCTGACCCTGCTGGCTTCGCCCCGCCTGTCGAGCTTCGGACTCTGGGTGGAGCAGCTGATCGCCGAGAGCACCGGCAAGGAGGGAAAAGGGATCGTGCCGGTGGCGGGCGAGCCCAGGGTGGCGCCGGAGAGCTACGGGGAAGACCGGTTCTTCGTCTTCGTGCGGCTGGAGGGGGACGACAACGGGGAACTCGACCGATTCGTGGATGGTCTCCGGAAAGCGGGCCAGCCGGTGGTAACCTTCCTCCTGGAGGACGAGTACGATATCGGGGGCGAGTTCTTCCGATGGGAGTTCGCTACGGCACTGGCAGGAGCTATCCTTCAGATCGATCCCTTCGATCAGCCCAACGTCCAGGAGAGCAAGGACAACACCGCTCGGCTGCTGGCCACCTACAAGGAGAAGGGGAGCCTCCCCGAGGCAAGACCGGACCTGGTCCGGGGAGGCCTGAAGCTGTACGGGACGAAGGAGTCTACGTTGGTAGCGGCCCTGGAGGCCTTCCTCAGCCAGGCCGGTCCCACAGACTACATCGCCCTGATGGCCTATCTCGATATGGTAGAGCCAGTGGAGCAGGCCCTGGAGGGGCTAAGGCGCCGCCTCCTGGAGCAAGCTCACCGGGCCACCACCCTGGGCTACGGGCCTCGGTTCCTCCACTCCACCGGACAGCTCCACAAGGGAGGGCCCAACTCCGGGCTGTTCCTGCAACTGACCGGTGATAAGAAGGCCAGCGTGCCGATACCGGGGCAACCCTACGATTTCGGGACCCTCCAGGCAGCCCAGGCCCTGGGGGACCGCCAGGCGCTGAGGGAGCACAGCCGCCGCGCCCTCTCGATCCACCTGGGCTCCGACATCCCGAGTGGGTTGGCCCGGTTGACAGCAGCGCTGGGGTAGACGAGCAGGAGGGCTTGCATCCGCTCTCACTTCGGTTATACTCGTGGCACTTCGGCAGGAGGTGGCTATGAGTCGCTGGCGCCAACTCTTTCTAGTTCTCGTTGTCCTGGTCATCGTTTCCGGCAGCTCCTTCACGGCAGGAGTGACGGCTGAAAGGAGTGCCCTCCTCCCCGGCGCCGTACGGGTCGAGCCCCCCGCGCTGGCAGACCAGTTCAGCGTCTTCTGGCAGGCGTGGGGCCTGGTACAGAAGAACTTCGTCGACCGTAAGGCCGTGGACCCCCGCAGTATGACCTACGGAGCCATCGAGGGGATGCTCGCCTCTCTGGGCGACACGGGCCACACCCGTTTCCTGACCCCCGATGAAGCCGCCATGCAGAGCAGTGACATCTCCGGACAGTTCCAGGGGATCGGGGCGGAACTTGGCCAGAAAGACGGTTTCCCCGTCATCGTAGCGCCGCTGGATGGATCGCCAGCCCAGAAGGCGGGGATCCAGGCCGGCGACGTCCTTGTGACCGTGGACGGCCAGCAGGTGGCAGGCATGTCCCTGGACCAGGTGGTGCGGATAGTTCGGGGCCCCGAGGGGAGCAAGGTGACCCTGACGGTCATCCACCCGGGACAGATGACCATGACGGAGATCACCATAGTCCGCGCCAAGATCCAGGTCCATCCGGTGAGCTGGGCAATGGTCCCCGGGACCAAGGTAGCCCACCTCCGCATCAGCCAGTTCTCGGCCAACACCAACCAGGATCTTCTGGGAGCGCTCAAGGAGATCCGATCGGCGGGCGCTCAGGCGTTGGTAGTGGACGTTCGCAGCAACACCGGCGGTTTGCTGGATCAGTGCATCTCCGTCACCAGCCAGTTCCTGTCCGGCGGCAACGTCCTCCTGGAGCAGGATAGCCAGGGGAATCGCAAGGCCCAGGCGGTCCAACCGGGTGGCCAGGCCACAGACCTCCCCATGGTGGTGCTGATCAATCAGGGCACGGCCAGCGCAGCAGAGATCTTCGCCGGAGCCATTCAGGACAACCAGCGGGGCAAATTGGTGGGAGAGACTACCTTCGGCACCGGCACCGTCCTCTCCTCCTACCAGCTCTCCGACGGCTCCGCCCTGCTGCTGGGAACCAGCGAGTGGCTCACCCCTAACGGCCGGCAGATCTGGAAGCACGGCATCGAGCCCGACGTCAAGGTGTCCCTGGACGCGGCCGTCCCACCGCTCACCCCCAACAGCGAGGCCAACATGACCCCGGATCAGTTCCGCTCGGCCAACGATGCCCAACTGATGAAGGCGCTGGAACTGCTGGGCCAGAAGCCGTAGGAAGAAGAAAGCCCCCCTTCCCC
>JAJZRD010000014.1 GCA_021845945.1 Chloroflexota bacterium | reverse complement strand
CTGGAAGACAACACAGCAGTAGTCCATTCTCCCTCTCCCATGGGGAGAGGGTCAGGGTGAGGGCTGTTCCGTCGACAGCCGTCCAGCGTGGCCAAAGGCTTGATCGGATCGGCCGCAAGCACTAGTATGTAGAACGCAACGTGCTAACGGTGCCGCGCTATGGCCCGAGACCTCGTCGTCGGTCCCATTTAGCCCCCTCGCGGGAGCCCCACCCACATTCAGCGGACGAGAAGGATCAGAGATGAAGCAGGTCGTCATCGAAAATCCGGTCCTCAACTCCCCGTTCTCCGAGCCCACTCGACACTTCCGCTTCTCCGAGGAGGGCATCACCGACGAGATCCTCGAAGCTCGCCGGATCAGCTCCTACTTCGTGCCCATAGCTCAACCCAAGAAGAAGGGGGGGCAGCTCGCCTTCGACACCGAGTGGACCGAGGACCGGCTGAAGGAGAACGAGGAGATCAACCGAATTCGCCAGCGGGTCGCTCTATGGCGCCAGGGCGGGTCCGTCGGCGTAACCAGGACGACCGCCCGCCTCCTGCAGTACTGGAAGCGCCCCGACCGAGAGCGGCGGCTGTTCTTCTGCCAGATCGAGTCGCTGGAGACGGTCATCTACATCACCGAGGTGGCCGGAAAGTACGGGGACGCCTGGATCGAGAACTACCTGCGCCAGGCCAACGAGGGGGCCAACCCTCTCCTCTACCGCGTCGCCTTCAAGATGGCCACCGGCTCGGGTAAGACCGCCGTCATGGCGATGCTGATCGCCTGGCATACCCTGAACAAGCTGGCCAACCCCCAGGACGCCCGCTTCTCCGACGCCTTCCTGATCGTCACCCCCGGCATTACCATCCGCGACCGATTGAGGGTGCTGCTGCCCAGCGATCCCCTGAACTACTATCGGGCCATGGACATCGTCCCCGCGGAGTCCATAGAGGCCCTGGGCAGGGCGAAGGTCCTCATCACCAACTTCCACGCCCTCCAGCTGCGGGAGCAGACGGAGGCCGGCAAGCTCACCAAGAAGCTCCTCACCCAGGGGGAGGCGAGCCCCTTCACCGAGACCCCCGACCAGATGGTCCGGCGCGTCTGCCGGGAGCTGGGCCAAAAGAAGAACGTCGTCGTCATTAACGACGAGGCTCACCACTGCTACCGGCGCCGACCCGACGGCCAGGAGGTGAAGCTGGCCGGCGAGGAGCGGAAGGAGGCCGAGAAACGGGAGCAGGAGGCGCGGGTCTGGATCTCCGGCCTGGAGGCGGTGAAGGCTAAGATCGGCGTCAGGGTAGTCTACGACCTCTCGGCCACTCCCTTCTTCCTGCGGGGCTCCGGCTATGCCGAGGGGACGCTGTTCCCCTGGGTGGTGTCCGACTTCTCCCTGATCGACGCCATCGAGTCGGGCATCGTGAAGGTCCCGCGGGTGCCGGTGGAAGACAACACCATGAGGGGGGAACTCCCCACCTATAGAAACCTCTGGCCCCTCATCCGCGAGCATCTGCCCAGGAAGGGGCGCGGGACCGAGGCCGTGGCCGGCGAGCCTAAGCTCCCGGCCGAGCTGGAGGGCGCCCTCCACAGCCTCTACAGTAACTACGAGAAGTACTACCAGCAGTGGGAGAAATCCGCTCCCACCGGGGATCATCGGGTGACTCCGCCGGTCTTCATAGTGGTGTGCAACAACACCAACGTCTCCAAGCTGGTCTTCGACTACGTCGCTGGGTGGGAGAAGGAGTTTCCGGACGGCTCCAGGCTGCTGGTGCCAGGCGCGCTATCCCTCTTCAGCAACATGGCCGATGGCTGCTGGCTGGACCGGCCCAACACCATCCTGGTGGATAGCGAGCAGTTGGAGTCGGGTGAGGGTATGAGTCCGGAGTTCAAGAAGATCGCGGCCCGGGAGATCGAGGAGTTCAAGTCCGACTACCGCGCCCGATTCCCCGGTCGCGACACCGAGGATCTCACCGATGAGGACCTGCTGCGCGAGGTGATGAACACCGTCGGCAAGCCCGGCAAGCTGGGGGAGCAGGTGAAGTGTGTCGTGTCGGTGTCCATGCTCACCGAGGGATGGGACGCCAACACCGTGACCCACATACTGGGGGTTCGCGCCTTCGGGACCCAGCTGCTGTGCGAGCAGGTGGTGGGGCGCGGGCTACGCCGCATAAGCTACGCGGTGAACGACCAGGGGCGCTTCGAGACCGAGTACGCCGAGGTGTACGGGGTGCCCTTCTCCTTCATCCCCTGCTCCGGGTCCAACCCGAACCCGAAGCCCGGGCCGATGCCTACCCGCGTCCGCGCCCTGGAGGACAGAAAGGACTGCGAGATCACCTTCCCCCGGCTGCTGGGGTACCGCTACGACCTGCCCGGCGAGAGGCTCTCCGCCCGCTTCACCGAGGATTCGAGGCTGGCCCTCTCCACAGCCGACCTCCCTACCCGCACCGAGAACGCCCCCGTCGTCGGGGAGTCCAGCATCCACACCCTGGACGACCTCCGGGCGCGCCGCCCCCAGGAGGTGGCCTTCCTCCTGGCCAAGCACACCCTGGAGAGGTACTTCCGGGACGACGAGGACCACCTGAAGCCGTGGCTCTTCCCCTCGCTGCTGGGCATCGTCAGGGAGTGGCTGGAGGAGTGCGTCACCTGCAAGGACAACACCTTCCTCCAACTGCTGCTGCTGGCGGAGCGGGCCCACGACGCAGCCGACCGGATCTACCGGGCCATCGTGGCCTCGGACGGGGGTGAGAGGGCTCTCAAGCCGATCCTCCGACCCTACGACACCCTCGGCTCCACCCGCCACGTGGACTTCGACACTATACGCCCGGTCTACCCCACCGATCCGGCTAAGTGCCAAGTCTCCCACGTGGTGGCCGATACGGGCTCCTGGGAGCAGAAGATGGCCCAGGCCCTGGAGGAGATGGTGGAGGTAGTGGCCTACGTCAAGAACTACAACCTGGGCTTCACCATCCCCTACACCCTCAACGGCGAGGAGCGGAACTACCTCGCCGACTTCATCGTGAGGGTCAGGGACCCGAGGGATGGTAGCCAGGACCCGCTGCTGAACCTGATCGTCGAGGTGTCCGGCGAGAAGAAGAAGGACAAAGAGGCGAAGGTATCGACTGCACGGACCCTCTGGGTGCCCGCGATCAACAACCACGGCGGCTTCGGCCGCTGGGCCTTCCTGGAGATCACAGACCCCTGGGACGCGAAGAACGTCATCCGGGCGTTTCTTCGAGCATCTTGACAGCGGGGGCGGACCCGGTAGAATGCATATAGAACAAGCGTTCGACTGAGCTGCGTACTGGAAAAACCGGTCGAGGGGGGAGAAGCTGGAGTGATTAACCAGCCCTACGACAGGATCGGATACTGGTCCGAGATCAAGCTGGACATCGTCCGAGAGTACGCCAGCGCCTATTCTCGCAACCTGAGCGCCCAGAAACAGCTCGGGCTCACCCACGTGTACATCGATGCCTTCGCCGGAGCCGGGGTGCATATCTCTCGAACCACCGGTGAGTACGTGCTCGGCAGCCCGCTGAACGCTTTGCTGATCCAGCCACCTTTTGCCGAGTATCACCTCATCGACCTGGATAGCAAGAAGGTGCAGTCGTTGCGGGACGTGGTGCGGGACCGTCCCGAAGTCACCATCTACGAGGGCGACTGCAACACCAAACTGCTGAACCAGGTCTTTCCCCGGGTCAGGTTCGAGGACTACAGGCGGGCTCTCTGCATGCTCGACCCCTACGGGCTGCACCTCAACTGGGAAGTGATGCGGGTCGCAGGACAGATGAGGAGCGTTGAGATATTCCTCAACTTCCCGGTGGCTGACATGAACCGCAACGTGCTCTGGCGTGTGCCCGAGAATGTGGATCCCAAGCAAGCCGCACGGCTGACCGCCTTCTGGGGAGATGAGTCCTGGCGCCAGGCTGCTTACGACACTCAGGGCAACCTGTTCGGCTGGGAGGAGAAGACGGACAACCAGGCGGTCGTCGACGCCTTCCGGAAGAGGCTGCAGACGGTGGCGGGGTTCAAGCACGTTCCGGAGCCCATACCGATGCGGAACCTACAGGGGGCTACGGTGTACTATCTCTTCTTCGCCTCTCAGAAGCCGGTCGCCGCCAAGATCGTCGAGTACATCTTCCGCAAGTACCGAGATGCGGGGAAACCCTGATGGCTGCCAGATCTTCTATTGAATGGACCGAGTCCACCTGGAACCCGCTGACGGGCTGCACCAAGATCAGCCCCGGCTGCAAGCACTGCTACGCCGAGAGAATGGCGAGACGGCTCAAGGCGATGGGCCAGCCAAACTATGCCAACGGCTTCCAGTTGACCCTCCATGAGTCTGCTCTGGGACTGCCTCTCCGTTGGAGCAAGCCTCAGAACGTCTTCGTCAACTCCATGAGCGACCTGTTCCACGATGGAGTGCCTCTGGAGTTCATTGTCCAGGTGTTCGACGTGATGCGCCGCGCCCACCGGCACCGCTTCCAGCTGTTGACCAAGCGCTCTCACCGGCTGTCGGAGGTGCACGCGAGCCTGCCGTGGCCGGAGAACGTGTGGATGGGGGTCAGCGTGGAGTCACGAGAGTACAGCTTCCGGATCGACCATCTGCGATCGACTCCAGCAGCAGTGAGGTTTCTTTCCCTCGAACCCCTGCTTGGACCGCTGCCGGACCTGGATCTGCAGGGTATTGACTGGGTGATCGTGGGAGGGGAGTCCGGCCCTGGTGCTCGGCCACTGGATCCGGCGTGGGCGATCGATCTGCGGGGACAGTGCCAGCGCTGGAGAGTCCCCTTCTTCTTCAAGCAGTGGGGAGGCACCAGGAGGAGCAAGGCCGGCCGTGAGCTGGAGGGCAGAACCTGGGACGAGTTCCCCGAGGTCTCGCCAGCCAGGTCACCGACACCCGGGTTTGCGGCCGCATCGTGACCAGGCGCACCCTGGGTCTCTCCGCGAGGAGACCACCACGGTGGTCATGGCAGAGTGCAGCGAGGAATACGCTAGGGAGAAGTTGCGGACCGACGGCATCCAGGTCCCCGTACTCTACCGGAGCTGGAGGAGCCTCTACCAGATCGCGTCGACCAGCGCTAGAGCTGCAAACCACGCCGAGAAGCGGCTGCTTAGGGAACTGATGCACTACCTGGAGGGGCTGATGACCATGCAGGACCAGGAGTCCAATCGGGTCTACGTTGTCTCGCTCGCCGGAAAACCTGAGTGGTCGGCGATCTCCTTCATCGACATCGTCGAGAAGGGAGGCCACTACTTCCATCCCGTCAGCGGTGGTAGCTGGCCGAAAGTGCCGCCCAACTACCTGGGGTTCAGATACCGGGGCAGGCTCCAGAGCATTCGCCACGTGGACAGCTACCAGATACTCCGGTTTGCCGACGTGGCCGGCTCCATTCCCAAGATCGATCCCACGAAGATCCCGGAGCCGCTGGCCAGCACCCGTCACTTTGTCTACGACCTCGGGCAGTCCATAGTCCCGCCACGCGACGTCGAGTCGGGGACGATCTTCCGCAACGGTCGGGTGTGGGCGGCCTTCGATCTGCTGCTTACCTGTAGCACCCTTTCGGAAGCCGTAGAGAAGACGAGGGCCCGAACGAAGGGAGGGAAGTGAGCATGCCGCGGACCGCCAAGGATCCAGTCTCGGTCCCCGTAGACAGCCTCAAGCACAGGGACAAGCGAGTCAACATACCCACCGAGGAGCTGAGGGACTTCGTGGCCGAGGACGAGAGGGAGCCGAAGACCCTGCTCTACCCTCGCGACCCCTCCCTAGACCCGCAGCTGGTCTGGAAGGGTAAGGACGAGCAGGACGCCCAGGATCTGGCGGTCCCCTCGGTGCCCATCTACATCCAGGAGAAGATCCACCCCCAGGCCATCGTGGAGAACGTGCGCGCCGAGGCGAAAAACGGCAGGCCGCAGCAGGCGTCCCTCTTCGCCGACTTTAACGGGATCGTCTTCGAGGAGATGGTGGACTTCTACCACCACGAGCAGAACTGGACCAACCGGATGATCCTGGGGGATTCCCTGCTGGTGATGGCCTCGCTGGCGGAGAAGGAGGGGCTGAAGGGGAAGGTCCAGATGATCTACCTGGATCCCCCCTACGGGATCAGGTTCGGCTCCAACTGGCAGGTCTCCACTCGCAAGCGGGACGTGCGGGACGGCAAGGCCGAGGACCTGACCCGCCAGCCGGAGCAGATCCGAGCCTTCCGGGACACCTGGCAACTGGGCATCCACTCCTACCTGAGCTACCTGCGGGACCGGCTGGTGGCGGCACGCGAGCTTCTCACCGAGAGCGGCAGCGTCTTCGTGCAGATTGGAGACGAGAACGTGCACCTGGTGCGCTGCCTGCTGGACGAGGTGTTCGGTAGTGAGAACTTCGTTTCGCTTATCTCGTTCAAGAAGACCGGAGGTCAAAGCAGCTCCGAGCTCGCTGGGGTGTGCGACTACCTGCTCTGGTATTGCCGAAAACGGGATGAGGTGAAGTATCGCCAGCTGTACTACATGAAGGAGCCCGGAGAGGAGGGCGCCCGGCAGTACTCTTGGATTCAATTGCCGGGCTCCAAGCGTCGCCCTATGTCGCGGGACGAAACGGAGGGAATCTTGCCTCCCGGTGCGCGGGTTTTCCAGCCATACCCAATGGTGTCGATGGGACCGTCTCTGCACGATCAGCCGGTCACCTGGCATGGGAGGGAATACCGCCCGTCCCAAAACAGCCATTGGAAGGCGACGGGAGAGGGCATCCTTCGGGCAGCGATGGCGGATAGGTTGTTAGCCATCGGCAACACTCTGCGCTTCGTCAACTACCTTGCCGATTTCTCGGTTACTCCATACACGAGCCTGTGGACTGACACGCAGACCAGCGGTTTCGCATCGGACAAGGTCTACGTCGTCCAAACGCTGCCGACCGTCATCGAGCGCTGCATGCTCATGACCACCGACCCCGGGGACCTAGTGCTGGACCCCACCTGTGGCAGCGGCACCACCGCCTACGTCGCGGAGCAGTGGGGCCGCCGCTGGATCACCATAGATACCTCCCGGGTGGCACTGGCCCTCGCCCGCACCCGTCTGATGGCGGCTAAGTTCCCCTACTACCTGCTGGCCGACTCCGCCGAGGGGGTCAAGAAGGAGGCCGAGGTTACGGGCCGGATCCCCGCGGCCCTCCCGAAGGTGCAGCAGGACGTGAAGAAGGGATTCGTCTACAAGCGTGTGCCCCACGTGACCCTCAAGTCCATCGCCAACAACGAGGAGATCGACGCGATCCACGCCCGATGGCAGGAGCAGCTGGAGCCGGTGCGCGCGGAGCTGAACCGGCTGCTGAAGAAATCCTGGGAGGAGTGGGAGTTGCCCCGAGAGGCGAAGCCGGACTGGCCGGAGAAGGCGCGTGAGCTGCTGACCAGTTGGTGGGAGCTCCGCAGGCAGCGGCAGCAGGAGATCGACGCCTCCATCGCCCGCCACGCCGATACCGAGACCCTGCACGACCAGCCCTACGAGGACAACAAGAGGATTCGAGTCGCCGGCCCCTTCACCGTGGAGAGCCTCTCCCCCCATCGGGTCCTTTCCACCGACGAGGAGCGCCCGGCCTCTGAGCGGGAGGCCCAGCAGACGGCCGCCACCGGCCAGTTCGAGACGATGATCCTGGCGAACCTCGAGAAGGCCGGCGTGCAGAACACCCGGAAGAGCGAGAGGCTGAAGCTCGACCGGTTGGAGCCCTACGCCGGGACCTGGCTGAACGCCGCCGGAGAGTACACCGACAGCGAGGGAATCGCCCGCCGGGTGGCCATCTCCCTCGGACCGGAGCATGGCACGGTGGGGCCGGAGCAGGTGAAGGAGGCGGCCAAAGAGGCCCTCCGGGGGATCGGCTTCGACCTGCTGGTGGTCTGCGGCTTCGCCTTCGACGCCCACGCGGGGGAGACGGCCAGGGAGTTCAGCCCGGAGCCTCAGGGAAAAGATGGCTTCGTGACGGAGGAGACCCGGCAGTACGGAAGGCTCCCGGTGATGTTGGCTCGGATCAACCCCGACCTGGCCATGGGCGATACTCTGCTGAAGAGCACCGGAGCGGGCAACCTCTTCATGGTCTTCGGGGAACCGGACATAGAGATGAAGAGACAGCAAGACGGCCGTCTGGTGCTGGAGATCAGAGGGGTGGACGTCTACGACCCCACCACGGGCCAGATCCGCTCCAACTCTACCGACGACATCGCCTGCTGGTTCATCGACACCGACTACAACGGCGAGAGCTTCTTCGTCCGGCACGCCTACTTCACGGGGGCCGACGAGCCCTACGAGAAGCTGAAGAGGGCGCTCCGCGCCGAGATCGACGAAGCCGCCTGGTCCGCCCTCTACTCCACGGTGAGCCGCCCTTTCGATCCGCCGCAGAGCGGCAAAATCGCCGTCAAGGTGATCAACCACTACGGCGACGAGGTGCTCAAGGTGTTCACCGTCTGATGCAGGGAAACCATGACCAGTCCGCAGATGGCGCAGACTTCCCTGATAGGAGTGAGAAGGTGCGGGTTCCCCTAGATAGCCAGGATAGGGGCCGGGCCGGGTCAGCAGCCCTACTACCCAAGACGCGGAAATAGCTATATGCTATGAGGTGATCCCTTGCTCTGGAGAAGACCGCCTTCCTAGAGGGGTACGGCATGTACGACACTCAAACGCGGGACAGCCAGCCGGCCCTGGACACTTTTCGCACCGGTAAGGCATATACGGCCGCTCGGGCCGCACGGTTGGCAGGAACGACCGCTGCCACCGTGCGACGATGGCTCTTTGGCTATGAAGCCCCTGGCCATCAGATGGCTCCCGTCTTTGGCGCCGGCAGAGCCACGGGCGAGGATGGTCCCCTCGTCGTGTCCTTCCTGGAGTTGGTGGAGATCGCGGTGGTAGCCAGATTTCGGTCTGCCGAGTCCCGTCACGGCCGAGTCAGTCTGGAGCGACTGCGCCGGGCACACAACTTTGCCCGCGAACGGCTGGGCTTGCCCTATCCCTTCGCGACCCTCAACCTCTTCGAGTTCGGGGGGCACCTGCTCCACGAGTTCGACACCCAGTACCCGGGCCCTGGCATCCTCGCCCTCGACCTGCAAGGCCAGTGGGCCCTCCCGGGGCTGGTCCGCGACGAGATGGCGCATCTGGATTTCGGTGCCCGCGATCCCTTTGCGGTTCGGTGGTTCCCCAAGGGGCGCAACGTGCCCATCGTGATCGATCCCCACATCGCCGCCGGGCGCCCGACGATCCTCGATAGTGGCGTGACCCTCGAGACCCTCAGCCGTCGATGGCATGGAGGGGAGTCCATCAAGGATCTCGTCCTGGACTACGAGCTGGTTCCGCGCGTCGTCGAAGAAGCCCTCAAGTATGTTGCATGAAGCTGTTCGTCGACGAGGACACCGGCGCGGGCCTGGGTAGGGCCCTGGCGGCGGTGGGTGTCCAAGCACGCTACGTTGCCAAGGGCATGCCCATCGTTCCCGGCACCAAGGACGAACGGTGGATACCCTGGGCCGGCAGGGAGGGCTCCATCGTCCTTTCGCGGAACCTCGGCATCCTGGAGGCCGAAGCTCAGAGAAGCCTTCTGATCGTGTGCGGCGTGGGTATCGTCTTCCTACCTCAGCCCCTCAGCTCCTTCAACCTTCTAAGATTGACCGTGAAGAAGTGGGAATGGCTCGAAACGGTGGATGCCACAGTCCCCCGCCCGTTCGCCTTCAGAATGGCCCCCAGCGGCCGGACCTCTCACCTTCAATTCCCCCGCACCTCTCAGCGGGCTCTGGATGGAGCCGCGGCCCTGGCAGGCACGCCGCAGGTCCTGCACTCCAGCATCCACTGGGCCCCGACCCCACGCGTTAAGAAGTGATGACTACCACGGAAAAGCACAGGGCGGGGGATAGCCCCCCGCCCTACATCGCTTGCGAATTGGGTTTCCCCTACATCGTGTCGTAGATGCTACCCACCGAGGTGCCGGTGTGGATCCGCCGGATCGCCTCGCCGATCAGGGGAGCCACCGGGAGCTGGGTGATCTTGGGGATCCGCTTGGATGGGTCCAGCCGAACGGTGTCGGTCAGCACCATCTCCTTCAGGGGGGAGCGATCGATCCGCTCCACCGCCGGTCCCGAGAGCACCGCGTGCACCGCAGTGGCATAGATCTCGTTGACCCCCGCGGCCTGGAGCGCCTCCACCGCACCCATCATGGAGCTGGCTCGATCCACCTCGTCGTCCACGATCAGCGCCGTCCGGCCCCGCACTTCGCCGATGACGTTGTGGGACTCGACCACGCCGGCGTTGCCCACCCGCCGCTTCTCGATGATGGCCAGCGGGGCATCCATCGCCTCGGCGAAGTTGCGGGCCTTCTTGGCGAAGCCGATGTCGCAGGACACCACCACCAGATCGTGCAGCCGGCGGTGCTGGAAATGGCGGCGCAAGATGTGGGCGGCCGTCAGCTCGTCCACCGGTATGTTGAAGAAACCCTGTACCTGGCCCGCGTGCAGGTCCATGGTCAGCACCCGGTTGGCCCCGGCCACGGTGATCATGTCGGCCAGCAGCCGGGCAGTGATGGGGACCCTGGGCTGATCCTTCTTATCGGTGCGGGCGTAGGCGAAGTAGGGGATTACGGCGGTAATGCGGCCAGCCGAGGCGCGCTTGAGGGCATCCAGCATGATCAGCAGCTCCATGACGCTGCGGCTCACCGGCGCGCAGAAGGGCTGGATGACGAAAACGTCGTGCTCTCGCACCACCTGGTTGATCTTGACGAAAATGTTCTCGTTGCTGAACTCGAACACATCGGCCTTGCCCAGCGGCAGCTCGAGGAACTTGCACACCGCTTCCGCGAGAGCCGGATGAGCGTTCCCGGTAAACACACTAAGGTCGCGATACAACCTGCGTTCCCCCAATTAATCAAGCAGCCAAAGAGGATGGCCGGTGGTGGGCAAGAGGAGAATAGCCATCGCGGGGACAGCTCGGGAATAGTAACACATCGGCGGCCCCATCGCCAGCGGTTCAAGAGCCAGGTTGCCAGGTACCTGTAGGAGCCGCCTCCCGGCAGCGATCCGGGTCGCCGGCAGGAGCCGGCCCCTACAGGTTGTGGAGCTTCCGCACCGCGGCCACCGTCGCCTCCACGGCCTCCACTCCCGAGACCGCTTCGGGCATCCCGTAAGGGTCCGGCACCTCCTGCTCCGAGCCCCGCAACAGCCGCACCGTGGCCTCCACTGCGCTGCTCAGGGCCGCCAGGTCGTAGCCTCCCTCCAGCACGTACGTCGCCTTCCCCTCGCACAGCTCCTGAGCCAGCTCTCGAAGCCGCGCCACCAGCCTGGAAAAGCCCGGCACCGTCACCCGCATGCCGGCCAGGGGATCCCGCCAGTGGGAATCGTACCCGGCAGACACCAGCAACAGGTCGGGCCGGTAGCGGCGCAGCAGGGGCGCCAGCACCGAGTCGAAGACCAGGCCGTAGCCCTCGTCGCCGACGCCGGGCGAGAGGGGGACGTTCACGTTGTAGCCCCGGCCGGGGCCTCGCCCGGTCTCGCCATGATGGCCCGTGCCGGGGAAGAGGGGCATCTGATGGGTCGAAAAGTAGAGCACCGACGGGTCGTCGTAGAAGATCTCCTGGGTTCCGTTGCCGTGGTGCACGTCGAAGTCCACCACGGCGATCCGCGCGGCCAACCCTCGATCCAGGAGATGGCGGGCGGCGATGGCCACGTTGTTGAAGAGGCAGAAGCCCATCCCCCGGTCGGGGGTCGCGTGGTGTCCCGGGGGCCGCACGGCCACGAAGGCGTTATCCAGCTCGCCCGTGGCCACCGCCACGGCCGCCTCCACCGTGCCCCCCACGGCGTGGAGCGCCGCTTCGATGGAGCCCGGCGATACCACCGTATCGGGGTCCAGCCAGCCCCCGCCGCCCCGAGCCATCCGGACCACCTGGTCCACGTACCCGGACGCGTGGACCGTCTTCACCGGCTCCAGGCTGGCGGCGGGGGCCTCCTGATAGGCGAGGGCGGCCAGCTCCCCCGAGGACCTGAGCCGCTCCATCACGGCCTCCAGTCGCTGCCTGGATTCGGGATGCCCGCCGGTGTCGTGGTGGAGACAGGCTTCGCTGTAGTAGAGGCCGGTGGCCATGGGGCGCCCCTTTCACCCCCTCCCCTGGCCCCTCCCCCATGATGGGGGAGGGGGGACTGGCCCCTTCCCCCATAGTGGGGGAAGGGGCAGGGGAAAGGGGTAACTACCTCCAAATGCAAAAGGGGCCCCGTTTTCACGGGGCCCCTTCGCCACTCATCTCTGCTTGCTCGCGCGCCTTAGCCGGCCGCCTCCGCCGCCAACCGGGGAGGAGCGCTCTCCTGTCCGTTCTCGGCGGCCTGCCGCAGCAGCGATTCGAACGCCTCGCCCTCGATGGTCTCTTCCTTGACCAGGGTCTGGGCCACCAGATCGAGCTGCGCTCGATGGTGCTCCAGGATCCCCGCGGCCCTGTTGTAGGCCCTGTCGATCAGGCCGTGCAGCTCTTCGTCGATAGCCTCGGCGATCTTCTCGCTGTAGTTCTTCTGCTCGCCGATCTCTCGACCCAGGAAGATCAACTCTTCCTTGTGGCCGAGGGCTATCGGGCCCAGCCGCTCGCTCATGCCGAACTCGGTGATCATCCGGCGTGCGATGTGGGTGGCGCGCTCGATGTCGTTCTCGGCACCGGTCGTCATCTCACCGTACACCAGCTTCTCCGCCGCGTGCCCGCCCAGAGCCCAGGCGAGGGTATCCTCGAACTGCGACCTGGTCCACAGGTAGCGGTCCTCCTTCGGCAACACCCGGGTGTAACCACCCATGGTGCCTCGGGCGATGATGGAGATCTTGTGCACCGGGTCCGCGTTCTCCAGGAAGCGCGCCACCAGGGCATGGCCCGCCTCGTGGTAGGCCGTGATCTCCTTCTCCCTCTCGCTGATGATCCGGCTCTTGCGCTCCGGACCGGCGATCACCCGATCCACCGCCTCCTCGAACTCATGGAGGCCGATCAGCTTCAGATTGCGCCTGGCCGCCAGGATGGCTGCCTCGTTCACCAGGTTGGCCAGGTCCGCGCCGGAGAAGCCCGGCGTCTGCTTGGCCAGCACATCCAGGTTCACCGATTTGTCCATCGGCTTGCCCTTGGAGTGCACCTCCAGGATCGCCTTCCGGCCGGCTATGTCCGGCCGATCCAACACCACCTGCCGGTCGAAACGGCCCGGCCGCAGCAGCGCCGGATCGAGCACGTCGGGCCGGTTGGTGGCCGCTATCACGATCACGTTGGTGTTGGAGTCGAAGCCGTCCATCTCCACCAGGATCTGGTTGAGAGTCTGCTCACGCTCGTCGTGGCTCCCGCCCAGTCCAGCGCCCCGCTGCCGCCCCACGGCGTCGATCTCGTCCACGAAGACGATGCAGGGAGCGTTTCGCTTTGCCTGGTCGAACAGGTCCCGCACCCGGGATGCGCCGACACCCACGAACATCTCCACGAACTCGGAGCCGCTGATGCTGAAGAAGGGCACCCCCGCCTCACCGGCCACGGCCCTGGACAGCAGCGTCTTGCCCGTGCCCGGAGGTCCCACCAGCAGCACCCCCTTGGGGATCCGAGCCCCCAGAGCAGCGAACTTCTCCGGGTACTTCAGGAACTCCACCACCTCGGCCAGCTCCTGCTTGGCCTCTTCCACGCCGGCCACGTCACCGAAGGTGATGGTCGGCTTATTGCCCACAAACATGCGAGCCCGGCTCTTACCGAAGGAAAGAGCCTGGTTGTTGCTCCCCTGGGCCTGCCGCATCATCAGCAGCAAGATAGCCCCAAAGAAGATGAGCGGCAGGAAGTTGGCCAGCAGCCCGATCCAGTTGCTAAACTGGGGCGGGTTCTTGACCTCGATCTTCACCGCCTGGATCTGATCCTTGGTATCCCCACCGTCCTGGAGCACCTGGTATATGTTGGCGTTGTGCTCCTTGAGGGCCACAGCCTTCGGACGGTCGGAGAAGTCCACCGTCAACTTGTCCTCGGTGACTGAGATGGAGCGAACCTTGCCCTGCTGCACCGCCGTCACCACGTCGCTGATGGGGACGCTGACCGGCTCCCGCTCCGAGGGCGGGAACATGGTGATAAAGAGGGCAATCACAGCCACAAGGATGATCAGATATACGAAACTGTTACGCAGCCACTTGGTATCCACGCAGCCCCTCCGCCCCAGTCAACAGTCGATCCAGCCACAGACAATCATCAACTGTCGACTGCGGCCACGGTAGTTTGCGACTAGAATCTTCGATTTGGGTGAATTATACCATAGCGCAGACGTCCCAAGTCTCAGTCCGCCGTCGCTTCCATGACGCCGATGAAGGGCAGGTTCCGGTACAGCTCCGCGTAGTCCAGACCGTAACCCACGACGAACTCGTCCGGGATCTGGAATCCGACGTAGTCCGCCTTGATGCCCTCGGGTCTCACCTTCTCCTTCACCAGCAGCGCGCACACCTTCACGCTGGCCGGATTCCTCATGGCCAGGTTGTCCAGGATGTAGCGAAGGGTCAGGCCGGTGTCGATGATGTCCTCGACCACCAGGATGTCGCGGCCATCCACGGCCGCATCCAGGTCCTTCAGGATCCTCACCACACCGCTGCTCTGGGTGCTGGTGCCATAGCTGGATACCGCCATGAAATCCATCTGCAGCGGCAGGTCGATGGACCTGGCAAGATCCACCAGGAACACCACGGCCCCCTTCAGCACCCCCAGCAACAGGAGATTTCGCCCCGCGTAGTCCTGGCTGAGCTGGCGGCCCAGCTCCTGGATCCTCTGCTGGATCTCCTCCCGGCTGATCAACACTCGCTTGACCTCGTTCGCCATCGAACCCTCTCCGGTACTGGTGTAGCGTCGGGCACAAGGCCCGACGGTCCCGCGCGGCGCTCGCGACGCCGTGGGGCAAGCCCCGACGCTACCTGCTATTCGTCGGCTTCCGTTCGCTGAAAACGTAGCCGCAGGATCTGGCGGGTGTCCGCGGAAACCTTGAAGCGATCGTCGATGCGGTAACCGACCACCCAGGCTATCTGGTCCGGGGTCGCCACCAGGGGGATGCGGTCCCTCTCCTCCCTGGGCACCTTCTCGTCCACCAGGAAATCCTGGAGCTTCTTGGCCTGCTCCATCCCCAGGGGAACGAAGCGGTCTCCACGCCTCCTGCGGCGCACCCAGAGAACCGATCCGGTCTTGGCGGCATCGAGGCAGGCTTCCCACCGGCTTCTCGAGCAGTACTCCTTCACGGTTTTCGCCTCGCCCGCCACCTCCAGCCGCTCCGACTCCAGCACGCCTCCGGGCAGCGCCACCACGCCCGGCACCGCCAGGGGGATCGGCTCCGCCGGCGCGGCCAGACCGCTCGGGGGTGGGGCCGAGGGCCCGACCATCCAGAAGGAATTATAACCTTTCTCGAGATAGAGACCCCTGGGCAGCTCGATCCGGCCACCCACGGCGCCCCGGCGGATCAGCGCCTCGGCGGCATCCACGTGAAGCCTGCCGAAACCCTCGAGGCTGCCGGCCAGCCTTTCCATGGCCCGACGCAGCAGCTGCCTCTGGAGCGCCGTCTCCAGCCGGCCCCAGCCCTCCAGACCGAACTCCACCCGACCCGCCGACTCCCCGGCCAGCTCCGACCAGCATCGGTCCACCACCCGGGCGACCACCGAGTACTCGTCCGACAGCAGATCGGCGGCGTTCCGCAGCCTGTCCCTGGCCCCGGGCGCGTGCCGCTCCAGCACCGGCAGCAGCTCTGCCCGGATCCAGTTGCGGCGATAGGCCATGTCCAGGTTGGAGGGGTCCCGCCGGAAGGCCAACCCCCGAGCCCGACAGTAACCCTCGGTTTCCGCCCGAAACAGCTCCAGGATCGGCCGCACCACCAGCGGCAAGGGCACCTGGGGAGGCGGCAGCTCACCCTCGGACCAATCGCCGCCCTGCAGTGGTGGGCCCAGCTGCCCCGGGCTCATCTCCCGGGACGGGAGGATACCCCGCAGTCCCGCGATGCCGGCACCCCGCAGCAGGTTCATCAGCAGGGTCTCCACCGCATCGTCGGCGGTGTGGCCGATAGCGACCTGCCGGGACCCAACCTGTCCCGCCACCGCCGCCAGGAACTGGTAGCGGGCGTATCGTGCCGCCACCGGTTTGGCCAACCGGTGCCGGGCTCGGTAGGCCGGCACGTCGATGGCCGCCACGGTGGCGGGGAGTCCCCAGCCGCGAGCCAGATCCCTCACGTAGTTGGCCTCGGACTCGGCTTCGGCCCCTCGGAACATGTGGTTCAGGTGGGCCACGTGGAGATCGATCCGCAGCTCAGCCCGCAGGCGGCGCAAGACGTCCAGCAGGCACACCGAATCCTGGCCGCCCGACACCGCCACCACCACAGTGCCCGGCTCCATCAACTCCCTGGCCTCGGCGAATCGCAGTACCCGTCCCACGATGGTCTCGGGATCCAGACCTGCCATCAGCTCCTTCTCAATCCCGCCCCGTGAAGAGGGACAGCCACCGCTGCCAGTTTGGGACGTCGCGCCGCTCCGGCTCGGGCGTGGGGGTGGGAGGGGGCGTGGGTATGGGCGCCGGCGGCTGCTCCTTCTTGTTCTGGGGCTGCACGATAGCCACGGCTACGTCCCCGGGCCGGACCAGTCCCAACTCTTCCCGCGCCACCTTCTCGATGTACTCGTCGCTGCGCAGGTAATCCAGCTCCTGGCTGAGCCCGCGGTTCTCCTGCCTCAACTGCTCTATCCGGCGCTGGAGAGCCCGGGCCTCCTGCCGCATCTCGTAGCCCTGCACGGCCTTCTCCCCGATGACGAGCAGCACGAAGATGACCCCGGCCGCGATCAGCAGGGGAAGCAGGCCGAAGAGAAATGAAGAGAGGCGACTCTGCTGGCTCGACACCTTTTCCACCTATCCAACAGCAGGATACTAGCCGAGGCAAGGAACATAGTCAATGTGCGAAAGAGGCTGGCGCAGCCGCCTCTTCCTCTGGCTGAGACCGCCCTGATGGCGGGTGAGGGCTGTTTGGTCAGTGTCGGCTGAGCCCTCACCCTGACCCTCTCCCAGAGGGAGAGGGAATCACCCGGTCGCCGCGTCTCCCTGCCGCCCCGCCTCCGCCACCCGGGCCATCCGCCTGCCGATGGCCGGGTGGGTGTACAGCAGCAGCTCCACCCAGCGAGGAGGCCACAGCTCCGCCAGGTTCTGCCGGGCCAGCCGGTAGAGGGCCGAGGAGTAGGCCTGCGGGTTCCGGCTGAGCCGGGCAGCGAAGGCGTCGGCCTGGGCCTCGTGGTGCCTGGAAAGGGCGTTGGCGGCGGGCATCACGACCAGGGACGCCACCTCCCCCAGCAGGGCCAGCAGGGGAAAGTTTGCCAGCAGCGAGACATCCCCGAGCCCGCCCTGCAGGAAGGCCGGCCTCACCCCCCATTGGAGGAAGAAAAGTCCGACCCAGATGCCGGCCACCTCCATCAGCAGCCCCTTCCAGATGTCCCCGTGGACGTGGTGCCCCAGTTCGTGGGCAACCACCGTCTCCACCTCGTCGGGGGTGAACTGCTGAAGCATGGTGTCTCCCAGCAGCACCCGCCGGGTCCGGCCGATCCCGGTCAGCGCCGCGTTGGCGGCCACGGTCCGCCGGCTCATGTCGATGGTGCACACCTTGGAGACGTGGGCACCCGCCCGGTCGGCCAGGGCCTCGATCCGCCCTGCCAGCTCTCGATCCTCCAGGGGCGAGGCCTTGTAGAAGATCGGCAGCAGCAGCACGGGCGCGACGAAGGTGAGAAGCAGGGCTATCAGGCTGAGGGCGACGGCCAGGACCCACCACCAGCTGTTGGGCAGGGCATAGATCGACAGGTAGAAGGCCTCCAGTCCTGCCAGGAAGAAGAGGGTCCCCAAGAGGGTCGACTTACCCCAGTCCTCCAACCAGCCGGACGGGCTCTGCCGCGACAGGCCGAAGCGGTGCTGAAGGCGAAATCCCCCGTACCAGGAGAAGGGGAGGAACAGCAGGGCGGCGATCAGCTGGTAGGCCAGCAGGAACAGCAGCACCAGCAGCCACCGCTGGGATAGGAAGGAGGCAAAGCTCCCCTCCAGGGCCGCTGCCCCTCCGAGATACCAGAAAAGGAAGGGGAAGAGCAGTCCAACCACCGTCTGCACCCCGTACAGCCTCAGCCTCGCACGGCTGAAGTCTCTGGCAGTCCGCTGCCAGTCGCCCTCGCTTTCCGGCAGGGCCTCTCGACCCTCCGCCTTCTTGTGTGGTATTGTGGGTTCACTCATTTTGGGCTCCTATACACACGGGCTATCGGATATGAAAGCAAGCTGCGTGCTGGGTTTAGCATTCATTTAACCACCGGCCAATCCTTCTTTAACAGGCCGGTCTTACACTGGTTGCTACTGGTACAAGAAGGCCCGGTGGCCCTTCCCAAGCTCCACAGGAGGAAAGTGAGACCATGAAGGTCGCCATTCCCCTCAGCAAACCTCTCGGCTGGCTCGGCTCCCGCCCCAGGAGACTCTCTCGGAAGCAGATCGCCGTTCTGGCGGCGGCCGGGCTGCTCTCGGTCCTCGCCGGCTATACTGGTTATGAGCGTACCACAGCCGGCGCTCGTACGGCACCCGCCCTGCAGACGTCGCCCGTCCGGATGGGCTCCCTGGTCTCGACGGTGAGCGCCACCGGCAGTGTGGTAGCCGCCCGACAGGCAAAGCTGGGCTTCGGAGCCTCCGGGAAGCTGGCGGAGTTGAACGTGGCCGTCGGGGATGCCGTCAAGGCCGGGCAGCAGATGGCCAAGCTGGATCAGCAGGCGCTGCAGCTGAAGGTAGCCCAGAACGAATCGTCCCTGCGGGTTAACCAGGCCAAGCTGCAGGATCTGAAGAACGGGGCCACCGCCGATGAGATCGCCGCCGCCAGGAGTTCCGTGGATCAGGCCAAGGCCAACCTGGCTTCCGTTCAGGCCAAGCTGGAGCAGGTGAAGGCGGGCCCCTCCGCAGCGGATCTGGCCGCGGCCCAGAGCAGCCACGACTCCGCCAAGGCGTCGCTCGCCTCAGCCGAGGCCAAGCTGGCAACCCTGAAGGCGGGGCCCACCGCCTCCGACTTGGCCGCAGCACAGGCCGGTGTCGACCAGGCCAGGGCCAATCTGGCCTCCGCGCAGGCCAAGTTGGAAGTGGTCAAGGCTGGCCCCACCGGCTCCGACGTCGCCAACGCCCAGAGCGCCGTCAACTCGGCCAAGTCCAAGCTCACCTCCACCGAGGACGACCTGGAGAAGGCTAAGAACGACAGGCTGTCGGAGACGGGCTATACCAGCGTGTCCGCCGCCCAGCAGGCCTACGACGCCGCAAAGTCCACGTACGAGGCGAAGGTCGACGACCTGAACAAGCTGATGGCTGGGCCCACCACCGCCGATCTCCAGTCCGCCCAGGCAACCTTCGACCAGGCCAGGGCCAGTTTGGCCAGCGCCCAGAGCAAGTTGGACCAGTTGAAGCCCACCGAAGCCGATCTCCAGTCCGCCCAGGCCTCCGTCGACCAGGCCAGGGCCAGTCTGGCCGGCGCTCAGAGCAAGCTGGACCAGTTGAAGCCCACAGACATCGATCTCCAGTCCGCCCAGGCCTCCGTCGACCAGGCTAAGGCCGGCCTGGCTAACGCTCAGATCCAACTGAGCCTCAAGGTTAACCCCCCCAAGGCACTCGATCTGATCACGGCCGAGGAGCAGGTGAAGCAGTCGGAGATCGCCCTGCAGCAGTCGAAGATGGATCTCCAGCAATCCGCGTTGACGGCACCCTTCGAGGGCGTCGTCGCCACCATCACCGGCAACGTGGGCGAGCAGGTGAGCGGCGCTGTGATCACCCTGGTGGACACCAAGTCGGCCCGCATCGACGCCACGGTGGACGAGAGCGACGTGTCCAAGCTGGCCGTCGGCCAGCCCGTGTCCGTCACCTTCGATGCGCTCCCCGACAAGCGGCTTCAAGGCAAGGTGATCGCCGTGGCCCCTGCTGGCACCACCACCCAGGGTGTGGTGAGCTATCTGCTCTCCGTCGGCATCGACCCCCAGGGCCAGACCCTGCCGACCG
Source organism: Chloroflexota bacterium (assembly GCA_021845945.1). Next base: position 14,596 of record JAJZRD010000014.1, on the reverse strand, counting down.
GCATGAGCTCCACCCTCAGCATCGAGACGGACCGGAAGGACAACGTCCTATTGGTTCCGAACCGAGCCGTCCGAATCCAGGGGCGGGCCAAGGTGGTGGAGGTGATCGCCGGCAAGAAGACCGAGATGAAGACCGTCCAAACCGGGGCCTCCAACGACCAGTCCACCGAGATAACCTCCGGCCTGGAGGCAGGAGAGGAGGTGGTGATCCCCAGCACCACCATCCGAAGCACCATGAGCGGCAACGGCAGAGGCGGCCCGGTGATGATCCGATAATGGGTGATGGTCCGATGATAGATGTAGAGACGCGACATGTCGCGTCTCCAGACATGTCGCGTCTCTGCAGGGTGGCAGCATGATCCAGGTCAGCCAGCTGACGAAGATATATCGAATGGGCGACGTCGAGGTCCATGCCCTCCGCGGGGTCGATCTGGAGATCGCCGACGGGGAGTTGGTGGCCATCATGGGCCCCTCCGGCTCCGGCAAGTCCACCCTTATGAACCTCCTCGGCTGCCTCGACCAGCCCACCACCGGCAGCTACCTCCTGGACGGGGTCGACGTCGGCAGCCTCACCGACGACCAGCTGGCCGAGATCCGCAACCAGAAGGTGGGCTTCGTCTTCCAGAGCTTCAACCTGCTCCCCCGCCGCACTGCCCTCGAGCAGGTGGAGCTTCCGCTGCTCTACTGCAAAGCCAACCACCGGCGGCAACGGGCCGAGGAGGCGCTGGCGGCGGTGGGGCTGGCCGATCGAATGCAGCACAAGCCGACGGAGATGTCGGGCGGCCAGCAGCAGAGGGTGGCCATCGCACGTGCCCTCGTCACCAACCCTTCCTTGATCCTGGCCGACGAGCCCACCGGCAACCTGGACACCAAAGCAAGTCAGGAGATCATGTCGATCTTCCTGGGGCTCAACCAGGAGAAGGGCATCAGCGTGGTGTTCGTGACCCACGAGCCCGACATCGCCGCCTACACCCGCCGGATCGTCCACATCCGGGACGGCGTGGTCAGCTCGGACGAACGCCGCCAACCGGACGGGGAGAGGGGGAGACCGAATGAACGTCAGTGAGAGCCTCCGGGTCGCCCTGGGCAGCCTGGTGGCCAACAAGATGCGCTCCGCTCTGACGATGCTGGGGATCATCATCGGGGTGGGGGCGGTGATCGCCCTCATGTCGGTGGGCAGAGGGGCGCAGGCCACGGTGACCCAGCAGATCCGCTCCATGGGCACCAACCTGCTCTTCATCATGCCTGGAGCAGCCAGGGGAGAGGGGGGTGCCCGGCTGGGCTCCGGCACGGCCCCCACCCTCACCTACGAGGACGCCATGGCCATCGGGGAGCCGGGGGCAATACCCGAGGTGGCAGCGGCCGCGCCGGAGATGATCAGCTTTGCCCAGGTCATAGCCGGCAGCAACAACGTCAACAGCCGCGTCACCGGGATCACGCCGGAGTACGAAAACGTACGGAACTTCCACACGGCGGAGGGATCCTTCATCACGAAACAGCAGGTCGACGCCAGGTCCACCGTGGCGATCCTGGGCAGCAACGTGGCGAGCTCTCTCTTCCCGGATCAGAGCCCGATCGACCAGCAGGTCAGCCTCGGCTTTGGCAACCGGAGGCTCCGCTTCCGGGTGGTCGGTGTGCTGGAATCCAAGGGTGCGCAGGCCATGGGCAACCAGGACGACATGATCCTCATCCCGATCACGACCCTCCAGTCGCGGGTGATGGCCCAGCGTACGGTCCGGGGCGGCCACAACGTCTCCAGCATCAACGTGCAGTTGGTCAGCGAGGACCCGGAGGTGATGAGCGCGGCCGTCCAGAATATCGGCGACCTGCTGCGGCAGCGCCACCACGCCGCCCAGGACGACTTCACCATCATGAGTCAGGAGGACATGCTGGCCACCGCCAACCAGATCATGGGGGTGATGACCATGCTGCTGGGCTCCGTCGCGGGGATCTCCCTGGTGGTGGGCGGCATCGGCATCATGAACATCATGCTGGTCTCGGTGACGGAGCGGACCCGGGAGATCGGGATCCGCAAGGCGGTGGGGGCCAAGCGCCGGGACATCCTGGTGCAGTTCCTGGTGGAGTCGGTGGTTGTGAGCGTGGTGGGGGGAGCCGTGGGGATCCTGCTGGGGTCGGGTCTCTCGAGTCTACTGGGGAGCCTGGACTTCGGGGGCCAGAAGATGCAGACCGTGGTGTCTGCCGACGCCATCCTGCTGGCCTTCGGCGTCTCCAGCGCCATCGGGGTCTTCTTCGGGATCTACCCGGCCAGCCGCGCGGCCCGCCTCAACCCCATCGAAGCCCTGCGGTACGAGTAGAGACGGCCGGGACCAACCCCCTTCCCCATGGATGAAGTGGACTCATTCCCCCCGGAGCAGATGCTTCCCGTTCACAGGGAGAACATGGGGCCGATGACGTGCCACATGATGCCGGCCCAGAAGTGAACGCCGATGGCCGCCACCAGGCCCTCTTTGACGTACCACTTGCCGGCGGCCAGCCCCAGGATCCCGTCCACCAGGAACAGCTCCACGAGGGTGGGAACCGAGAGGTCGAAGGGGGTCGCAGCCCCCATCAGCGCCATCACCGATGGCAGGTGAGCGGCCCCGAAAGCCAGGGCCGCTATCGCGTTCGCAATCCACAGTATGGCCCGGCTCCCCAGCGGCCGCCAGAGAAGGAAATCCAGCAGGAGGGCGCAGAAACCAAGCAGGAACACCCGGAAGAGGATCTCCTCGCCGATCCCGGCCACGGCGGTGACGTAGAGCGAGAGGGGGAGGGGAGGGTGCCGGAAGGGTTCCCCCTGACCGAAAAAGACGAAGAGCCGGTCGATGGCCACCATAGCCACCCCGACCGCGAGCCCCGTCTGCATCGGATCGATGAACCAGGCGCGCCAGCCGGCCCACTTGCGGTAGATGCCCGTCAGATCCAGCTTCAGGGCGAAGGCGAAGCCGATCCTCCCCAGCAGGCCGTAGAGAACCACCACTGTCCCAGCGTTGACCAGAGCCAACTGCCAGGTGGGGATGCTCATCGCCGGAAGGGGGAGCCCCCGCGTCCCGCTCAACTGCTCCGGGGTGAACCAGAGATAGGTCGCCAGCACCAGCAGGGCATCGATGGCCACCAACATTCGAAAGAGGGTCAACTGCCTGCGGACATTCATTACCTCTTACTCTCCAAGTGATAGCCGTGTGGGATCGTGGGAACCGGGCAGCTATCTGAAGGCATGAAAGGGCCGCGTATAGCCGTTTTTCAGTTGATGCCGAAGGGAAGAATCGAGCGAAATGGGCCGCTCGTGGGGGTAGCGCGACGCCGACAGCGCTGGAACAACCGCTACTATATACCCAGACAAGGAAAAGTCAACTCCAGGGCAACGGCACCCCCGGGGCGAGCCTCAGCGGCCTCGCCCCCATCTCGAAGAGGTTGCCGTTGGCCCGGTCCTCCAGGGTGTACAGTGGCTTGCCCCACTCCAGCAGCTCCCGGCAGAACTGCTCGGTCTTGCCCCCCGGGGAGGCGTGAGCGACCAGCAGCTCGTCCGCCAGCGCCGCCAGCCACTCCCGCTCCATGGGGGAGTGGAAGCCGCCAACCACTGCCAGATCGGCCTGTCTCAGCCGCTGCATCAGGTCGTAGCTCTGGAGGATCAGGCTGCCCGGGCACTTCACCGAGCAGAGGACCGCCAGCTTGCGGCGGCTCAGCAGGTCGAGGTTGCCGAGGGCATCGAGGGAGGTCGGGAGCTCGTACCCCGGCATGCCCTCAAGCTGGGACGGATAACGCGCGTCTTCGAGGCCGATCCGCAGGATATCCACAGCCCTCGCTCCCATCGGAGGCCCATCCACGAAACGTCCGGCAGGTCGCCATCCAGAGGGTGGAGTGGGCAGGCTAATGTTTGACTTGGTGGAGCGGAGTACCGTCAGCCTTGCCAGGTGCCCCCGCGACGGGGCGGGCTGCTATGGTGTGAGGACCGCCAGGGTCGGGAAGTAGCGCCGGTGGTGGTGGGGATCGCGAGTGAGCAATCGGCTGGCCTGCACGGCGGCGTGACCCCCCACAAGGAAGTCTGGCAGGATGTGTTGCCGCCACGAGAGGGGGGTGCCGCAGTTGGGGCACAGCACCTCCGTCCTCTGCCCGCAGCGGGAGCATTGGACCTCCCTCCCGCGAGTGCGTGCGTATCTTCTCCAGGCCGCAGCAGCCTGGTAGAGCGCGTCGGTGGAGAAGTCGTCCACCTGGATGTGGAAGGTGTGGATGAAGCGGGTAAGCTCCTCCTGGTCGGGGAAGCTCGCGGCCAGCTCAGCATACACCACCGGACATGCAGCCAGCGACCCGAGGCTGAGGGCCTCGGCGAGGGCGGACCGGGCGGCTGCGGCTGCGGCATCATCCCCCGCCAGGAGATCCAGCAGGACGTTGGTGTCCACCGCGGTTCTCATCCATCATCCTCGTCGCGGAGACGCTCGCCGCGCATCATCTCCATCGTCTCGTCCACGGAAGCGCCCGCGAGCTTTCCGCGCAGTCGCCCCTCCCACTCGGCGAAGGCTTCCATGGGAACACGCTTCCGCATTACCACTCGGCCCTCTTCCACGTCGAAATCGACCTCGGTCCCCGGCTCGATGCCGAGGGCATCGCGCACACTCTTGGGCAGCGTCACCTGCCCCTTGCTCGTCACGGTCGGCATGGCGATCTCCCTACCGAATGTGTATTACCAACATTGTACTACCGCACAGGTAATACCAGCAAGGCCATAATGTCAACCGCGCTGCCGACGGCCTGGATTGACGCTGGTATGACACTTGGTTATACTGCAGGTAGGAAGGAGGGCATTACACGATGCCCACCGTCAAGACGGCCGTATCGATCGAGGAATCCCTTTTCGCCGAAGCCGAGGCCCTGGCCCGGGAGATGAACACGTCGCGGAGCCGTCTCTTCGCCCTCGCCCTGGAGGAGTTCGTCCGCAGCCACAGAAGCCGGCAGATCCGGGAAAGGATCGACGCTGCATACGCCGGCGCACCCGACCCAGCGGAGCAGGCTCTCCAGCGTCGGATGCGGCGCCAGCATAAGAAGATCGTGGAAGGCGAATGGTGATCGACCAGGGCGACCTCTTCTGGATCGATCTGGAGGAACCCTCGGGATCCGAGCCAGGCTACCGGCACCCTCACGTCGTCATCCAGAACAACAGCTTCAACCACAGCCGCATCAGCACCGTGGTGGTGTGCGCTCTGACCTCCAACCTGAAGCGAGCCGCCGTTCCCGGCAACGTTCTCCTGCGGCCCGGCGAGGCGCAGCTACCCAAGCAGAGCGTGGTCAACGTGACCCAGATCTTCACGTTGGACAAGGCTCAACTGGGCGAGAGGATCGGAACCCTCTCCGGGGAGCGCGTGCGCCAGATCCTGGATGGCGTCGGGCTGGTGCTGGAGCCCCTGGAACCGGAGTAGCTCCGCCGTGAGTGGGCGGCCCGCAGATCTCCTGTGGGGGCGAACCTCAAAATGGGGCCTCACTCCTCTCTCGGGACGGCCCGCGTCGAGACGCGCTTCACGGCCAGGGGACGAGCTCTTCCGCGGATGCATTTGGACGGACAGCACATCACCTACCACGTTCCTCGTCGCCTTGACACTGCCTTCTGCCAGCCTTACTATTGGGATAGTGGTCGGATCGGCATTCTGCCAGGTCAACCAAAGGAAAAACTCTGGACTGTATGGAATCTGACAGTAGCAGCGGAGAACGTACCGGCTGGTCCAACCGAATAGCACGAGGTGCCGTTCCCTTCATCGAAGGGGAGGCGACCTCCATGTAGCGCCCGCCGGCCGCGATCCTGGGGACGGCTGAGGGCCGCTTCAGGTCGCCTGCCGTCCGGGGGAATGCCACCTCTTTATCTGGGAAAGGAGGTGGTTTCTTTATGCTCCTCTTCAGCCAGATCATTGGGCGACCTGTGGTCGATGCCAAGGGCACGATCCTGGGGAGACTGAGGGACCTTATCGCCTCGGGTGGAAGCTACCCCGCCGTCAAGGCGCTGGTAGTGGAAGGGATGAACCACCAGCGCTTCGCCGTGGCGTGGGAGCAGGTGGAAGATCTCCAGGGAAGCAGCGTCCGGCTCGGAGTCACCAAGCGATACATCGTCCTCTACGAGACCGAGCTCGGAGACGTGCTGCTCTCGGAGCAGGTGCTCGACCGCCAGCTCACCGACGTGGAAGGCCACAAGGTGGGGCGGGTCAACGACATTCAGCTGGGAAAGACCAACAGCCACTACCGGGTCCTGGCCATAGACCCCAGCACGCGCGGGCTGCTCCGGCGGCTGGGGATCGAACGGGCGATCAGCCTGGTGGGCATCCGGCCGGAGGACCACCTAATCCCCTGGGAGAAGCTCCAGCCCGTCCAGGATCCAGCCCCCAGCCTGCAGATCCGGGTGCCCAGGACCACCATCCCCAGGCTGCACCCCTCCGACCTGGCCGACATCGTCGACCAGCTGTCGGTGAGGGAAAGCTCCTCCTTGATCGAAGCCATGGACGACGAGACCGCCGCCGACACCCTGGAGGAGGTCTCGTCGCGCCGGCAAGTGCAGATCCTGCGGGAGATGGAAAGCTCCAGGGCAGCCGACATCCTGGAGGAGATGGGACCCGACGAGGCCGCCGACGTCCTGGCGGACATGCCCGCCAAGAAGGCGGCGGAGCTGCTCTCCCTGATGGAGGAAGAGGAGTCCCAGGAGGTTCGGGAGCTCCTCGCCTACCCGGAGGATTCGGCCGGCGGCATCATGACCACTGAGTACATCAGCCTGCCCGAGTCGCTCGCCATCGGAGAGGCCCTGGAGCAGTTCAGGGAGCGCGCCCAGGCTGTGGACAACGTCTACTACGTCTACGTGGTCGACCGGCCCGAGGTGGAAAGGCTGATCGGCACCATCTCCCTGAGGGAGCTGATCATCGCCTCGCCCGACCGCACCCTGGCCGAACTGGTGGATCGCTCCCCCATAACGGTGCGACTGAACGACAGCCAGGAGACGGTCGCCAAGGTGATCGCCAAGTACAACCTGCTGGCGGTGCCGGTGGTGGACGATGAGAACCGGCTCCAGGGGATAGTCACCGTGGACGACGCCATGGACATCCTGCTGCCCGCTGCCTGGCGGCGGCGGCTGCCGAGGATGTTCCCCCGGGAGGGCGCGACGGGCAGCGCGGCCGCGGCCAACCCGTAAGTGGCTTGCGTGCGTCCCGCCCCGTGCTACCGCCTTCGGCTCGAAACCCCCACCGCCGCCACGGTCGCCAGGGCGGCCGCCACCACCAGGATCCCCGCGCTCGCCTCCAGGCCGAAGCGATCCGCCAGAAGCCCCTGAATGGAGACGCCGGCCCCACCGACGATCATGCCGGCGCTGATAGCGAGGCCCGAGGCCATTCCCATGCGGGAGGGCACGATCTCCTGGGCGGCCGCCAGGGTGACGGTCAGGGGGGTGCCCAGCAGGAAACCCACGGCCAGGGCCAGGAGCGCCGCATCAGCGCCCGGGGATCCGACGAAGAAGTGCACCGCGGGGGCCAGGAGCAGGAAGGAGGCGACGAGGACCGGCCTCCTCCCCAGGTGGTCGGCCAGCAACCCCCCGATGAGACTCCCGGTCCCTTCCATTATCAGCATCAGAAAGAGGATCCTGCCGGCCAGGTCCGGCGCCTCGCCTCGTGCCGCGTACAGCAGCGGCACGAAGGACAGTAGACCGTACTCCACCCAGGATCGGACGACGATGGTGAGCACCAGCGCCACCACCCCTCCCCAGGCGATGGGTCCGACCTCGTCCACCGAGACCTCCGTGGCCTTCTTGACCAGCACCCTATCCACTCGCCCCATGGTCGCGAAGAGCAGCGAAGCCACCAGCAGGGCTGGGATCAGCAGCAGGGTGGTGCCCCGCAACCCCGCCGGTATCAGCATCGTGGCCGCCAGGAGCGGACCGGCCGATAGCCCAACGTTGGCGATCACCATGTAGACGGAAAGGGCGGTGGTCCTCCACTTACCCCCCAACAGGGCGGCCGTCTTGGCGCCCTGGGGGTGGAAGGCACCGACGGCCAGCCCGAGCGCCGCCACGATCAGCAGGAGGGCCGGATAGCTGTGGAGAAAACCCACCAGGGCCAGGGCTGCCGCCGCCACCACGATGCTGAGAGAGGCCATCCAACGGCTGCCGAACCGATCGGACAGCCAGCCGAAGAAGGGCTGGCTCAGGGAGGAGCAGGTGGTTTGGGTGGTGGTCAAGGCCGCTACACTACCGTAGGAGAGGCCGAGGGCGCTGAGCAGCAGCGGGTAGAATATGGGCAGGATGTTGGCGCACAGATCGATCACGGCGTGGCCAAGGCCCAGGGCGAGCAGCGGGCCGTTGCGCAGTAGCGAAAGCTGGCTCTCCCCCTTCACTCCTGAGGTCCAGAGGGCGCCGCAAGGGGCCGTTTGGTCGGCATGCCGGCCCTGCGAGGATACTGATGGGGGGTGGAGGAGACCTTCTCCACGATCACCAGCGAGCGACCCTCCTCCAGCAGGGAGAGACGAACCGGCACCGGCTCCCGGTAGCTGCCCCCCAGCAGTCCAACCGCGTAGCGACCCTCCTCGATCTCCTCGGCCATGTCCCCCTTCTTGGGGGCTATCACCCTGCCGTCCACCCGGCAGAAGGGGAGGCACAGCTCCACCAGCACCGCCAGCCGCGACACGGCCCGCGCTACCACGACGTCGTACTTCTCCCGTTCCCCCGGAACGCGGGCCAGGTCCTCGGCTCGCGTGGTGAGCACCCTGGTGTTCTCCAGCTTCAGCATCTCCACCATGTGGGATAGGAAGGCGGTCTTCTTGCCGATGGATTCGATCAGCGTGAGCCGCATCTCAGGCAGGCAGATCTTCAGGGGCAACCCCGGGAAGCCGGCGCCGCTGCCCACGTCGATGCAGGAGAGGTCGATCCCCCTGTTCAGCCGCTCCGCCAGCTCCCCGGAGCCGTTCCCGCCCTCGGAGGGAGGGTCGATGCCGGGAAACCCCAGGAGGCAGGTGAGGGAGTCCAGGAAGTGTTTGGTCTGGATCTCCTCGGGCGCGATGATGGCGGTCAGATTGGCTCGCTGGTTCCACCGCAGCAACTCGTTCATGTAGAGCGAGAAGGCGGCAAGCTGCTCGCGGTGCAGCTCGAGTCCCAGATCGCTGGCTCCGGCCTGGAGCAGTTTCAGGTCAGCCACGATCTCCCTCACGGCTGGCGCTATAACATACGCGGAGAGTCCGTTCGACCCTGCGTTGGCTAAGCGTCGAGCCTTCGGCTATAATTCCCGGTTGACAATGTTTTACCGGAGGAAAGACATCATGCCTCGCTCCGCCCAAGAGCATTCTAGTGGTCTCGCTCAGCCTCAGTCAAACCTCGCTCTCAGCCAGGCGGTAGCGAGCTACCTCTCCTGCTTGAGCCAGGAGGAGAGAAGCGGCTACGCCCAGGAGTTGAACGCCTTCGTTCGCTGGTTCGGACCCCAGCGAACCGTGGGCTCCATCACCCCGCCCGACCTGGAGCGCTACCAGGTACAGCTGATGGCCGAGGCCAGGACCGACGCCACCCAGCGGTTGGAGGCGGTGCGGGCCTTCCTGACGGAGGCCAGGAAGCAGCGCTGGATAGATAGCAACCTGGCCACCGAGATCAAGCTGAAGAAGAAGAAAACGAAGGAGAAGCCCGAGTCACCCAAGTCCCAGCCGGCTCCGAGTCTCGAACCGGTGGGCAACGGGGGCGTCCGCCTGACCCGCGAGGGGTACGACAAGCTCTCCGCCGAGCTCAGCCACCTGGAGACCGAGATGCGGCCCAAGATCGCCATGGAGTTGCGCACGGCAGCCGCCGACAAGGACTTCCGCGAGAACGCCCCCTACGACGTGGCCAAGCAGCACCAGGGCGAGGTGGAAGCCCGCATTCGGGAGCTGCAGAACGTCCTTCAGACGGGTCACGTGGTGGAGGACACGGGGCCGGCCCACGTGGCCGACCTCGGCAGCAAAGTGACACTCATCGACCTGACCGAGGACGAGGAGATCGTCTACACCCTGGTGGGGCCGGGAGAGATCGACCCGAAGCACGGGAAGATCTCGATCCAGTCCCCCGTCGGGAAGGCTCTGACCGGCAAGGTGATCGGTGACGACGTCGACGTGGAGGTTCCGGCGGGCACCCTGCACCTGCGGGTGCAGAAGGTCGAGAACCGATAGGAGAGCGAAAGGCTACCCCGAGGCCAACATCGCCTCGGCGTCGGCCGGGTCGCTGCGATCGCGAGTGAGTTCGTAGGGGTGGGTCCGAGACCCGCCCTACACGTTTCTAGATCCACCGCCGTCGGCGGAAGTATGCCAACATCCCCACCGCGATGGCCACCATGACGCCGATCACCATCAGGAAGGCCAGGGGGTGCTCCATCATCGGTAGCTGGATGTTCATCCCGTAGATGCCCGACACCAACGTCAGGGGCAGCATGATCACCGAGATGGTGGTGAGGATCTTCATCACCTCGTTCAGCCGGTAGGAGGTGAGGGAGTCGTTGGTAGCGGCCAGGCCGTCGACCATCTCCTTGAAGTCCTCCAGGATGTCCCAGATCTTCGCCACGTGGTCCGAGATGTCCCCGAAGTACGCCTCCAGGTCCTCCTGGAGGAAGGGGGTCTTCTTGCGCTCCAGGCTGGCGATCACCGGGATCTGGGGCTTCACGATCCGGCGGAAGTTGAGGATGTCCCGCCGGATCACCGAGATGTCCCGCACCGTCTGCCGCACGTTCTCCTCGAAGATGGTGTCCTCGACTGCCTCGAGGTTGGACTCGATCTTGTTCAGGATCGGGAAGCAGTAGTCCACCAGCCGGTCCACCACCCGGTAGAGCAGGTAGCCGGTGCTCCTCCCCGTCAGCTCCTGCCGGGTCGCCTGGTTGCTGAAGCACTCCTGGAACATCCGGCGCAGCGGCTTGATGTCCCCCGCGTGGACGGTGACGAAGTAATCGGCACCTATGAAGATGTCCACCTCGCTGGCCACGGTGACGCCGGCCATCTTGTTGAAGACGGGGAAGTGGAGCACGATGAACAGATGGTCCTCGTGCTCGTCGATCTTGGGCCGCTGGATCTTGCTCAGGCAGTCGTCCAGATGCAGGGGGTGGAAGGGATAGTTCTGCCGCAGCCACTCGATCTCGTCCCTGGTGGGACGCTCCACGTTTACCCACGTCATCTTGCCGTGGCGGACGATCTGCAGGTTTAGCTTGTGCTCCTCCGGGCGAGGGTCCGGAACGCCCGACGGGGTGACGTTATCCTTCACGGCCATCCGTTTCACCTCCCTTCCGCCGCGGGAATTGTACCCTATTGGCCGCCTGAGGCGAAGAAGGGGAGGGCGAGGCTCCCGCCGTACCCCGTTTCACACCTGCAGCCGCAGGGCCAGCCCGTCGTAGGCCAGCTCCACCCCCTGGGGAAGGGCCGCGTTGGTGCAGGCGTAATCCAGATCGTGGGTGAGGTGGGTGAGGTAGCTCCTCGCGGGGCGCAGCTCCTGGATGACCTTCAGCGCCTGATCCACGGTGAAATGGGTGGGGTGAGGGGTCCACCGGAGGGCATCCAGCACCAGCAGATCCAGCCCCCGCAGCAGATCCATGGAGCCGTCGGGGATGCGGTTGGTGTCGGTAACGTAGGCGGCTCGACCGAAGCGGAAGGCCAGCACCTGCAGCTTGCCGTGGTACACGGGAACGGGCAGGATCTCCAGACCGAAGAGGCTCACCGGCCCCTGGAGGGGGATCAACTCCAGGCGGGGCTTCCCTCCGCCCATTTGCGTGGGGGTGAAGATGTAGTCGAAGCGGCGGCGGATCTCCTTCAGGGTTTCGGGGCTCCCATAGCAGGGGATCGGCGCGCCCTGGCGCTCGCTGAAGGAGCGCACGTCGTCCAGACCGCTGATGTGATCGGCGTGGGAGTGGGTGAAGAGGATGGCGTCCAGCCGCTCCATCCCCGCCCGGATCGCCTGCAGCCGAGACTCCGTGGCCGTGTCGATCAGGACGTTCCGCCCATCGTACTGGAGCAGCACGGAGCAGCGGTAGCGCTGATTCTTGGGATCGCCGGAGCTGCAGACCGGACAATGGCAGCCGATGCAGGGCACCCCGTGGGAGGTCCCAGTCCCCAGGAAGGTGAAGGTCAGATCCATCTCTCTCCCCTTTGGGGTGCGGTGGCAAGCCACCGCCTTTGTCTCAAGATGTAGGGCAGGGCGCTCTGCCCTGCCGCCGGCCCACCATCGCCCGCCGGGCGGTGGGGCACAGGGCCCCGCCCTACGGTGTCGAGGCTGCCGTCGGGGGCGGCGGGGCACAGGCGTGGCGCTGTGCTCGCTCGCGCCACCTGCCCTACGTTCTCGGTTAAATCTCCCCGTCTCCCTTTCTCCCCGCCGCCCCGTCTCCGAGCCGCCGCAGGGTCTCGACAGAGGTCGCGCAGGCCAGACTGCCGGCGCTGCCCCGCCTCCTGCCCACCAGGCAGCCTCGGGCGCGCAACCCTGCCATTATTTCCCTGTACTCCGGCCAGGTCAAGCCGGCCTCGCGGCACAGAAGCTCCCGACCCGGCAGGGGCGCACCGCGCGGAGCCAACCGGTGCAGAGCCTCCACGCAGCGCCGCAGCAGCGCCGGGTCGACGTCGCTTCGGCGGGGGGAGGGTGCCTCGGTTCGGTCCCCCTCGGGGTTCACCGGCGGTTCGGCCAAGAGGGACCGGGACAGGGAGATAGCCCGGCCAAACGCCTCGTGGGCGGCCGACCGGCTGATGCCCAGCGCCTCCGCCACCTTCGCAAAAGGGAGGCCATGGTAGAGGTGCAGCCTCACCACCCGACCGTACAGCCTCGGCAGCCCTCGCATCAGCTCCTGGCAGACCAGGGCATCGTCCCACTCCCGCCCATCGATGCCTGGGGCGCCGGCCATCTGCTCCATCAGGAGATCGTGGGGCATGCTGCGCAGCTGAAAGCGGGCCGTTCGCCGGGAGGGGGTCTGGGATCGCAGGTAGCGATCGATCCTCCAGGGAAAGGAGCGGAGGAAGTAGGGCATGAAGTTGTCCCGCCGGTCCGGTTGCCATTCCAGGGCTGCCTCCGCCAGCGCCACGTAGGCCTGCTGGTAGAGATCGCACGCCTCCAGCCCCGGCGGCAGCGGGCGGGGAGCTGAGAGATGGCGCCGGAGGAAGCCCCGGACTACGGGCTCCAGCTCGGAGTACAGCTCGCCCAGGGCGGTGCGATCCCCCGAGCGGTACCGGAGGGCCAGCAGGGACACCATCTCCTCTCGCGCCCGCTGGCCCCCCTCTTCGGCCGCCTCCATCCACCCGTCGCCCCCCACCGCCCGCTCCCGCCGGCCTCCGCAACCGGTCCCCCCCTGCCCGTCGCCCCTTTCCACCCTCATCCCCCCCGCAGGTGATAGAGGACCATGCCCACCAGGCTGCTCAGGAAGGTGCCGGTGGCGGCCAGCAGGATGGCGTTCAGCTTGCCCTCGAGCCTCTCGTAGCCCCGGGCCACCTCCTCCAGACGGGCGTTGGTCACCCGACCGTATGCGCACCCTCGATCGTCCAGTCGCGAGGCCAGCGACCTCACCTCGTCCCCTCTTTCTCGCCTCGGGGCACGCGTTGCCAGCCTCCCGATCGCCCCCTTCAACGCCTCGTCCCCCTTCTCCACGAACCTCCTCCCCTCTACAGCGCCATCCCCAGTTCGTTGCCCAGCTCGTCCAGCACCCGGGCCAGGGAGCCGGCGAGGCCCTCGGCGGAGCGGCCCTCCAGGGCGTACTGGACCTTCAGTGCCCGGCAGAGGGTCTCGATCCCCTTGCGAGTAGCCTCCACGTCCCCCTCCCGGGCCACCCTGCGGATCAGCATGCGCAGGACGGCGATCTCGTCCTCCACCCCACGCAGTGCCGCCGCCACCTCCAGCTCCAAGGCCCCCTCCTCCAGGACGTCGGCATAGAAGGACCGCTCGCTTTCCCTCACCCGGTGGCCCCGTCTCCGCGTCTCCCCGTCGCCTGGCCTCCCGGTCTCCCCACTGCCCCCGTGGTACCGGCAGTAGCGGCTGCCCGCCGAGGCGCTGCAGCCGCACGGCCGACCCGTGCTCTTGGCGATCGCGGCACAGCGCATCCGCTCACCCCCTTTCGACCTCCCCCAGAATTAGAACGTATGTTCTAGTACATTCTACGAGGGTCGTGCCTGCGAGTCAAGAGGTTGAAGAGGCAACACGGGGGTGACGGGGAAAGGGCAGAGGACGGCAGGGTACGCGCGGATGCTGAAGTGGCACCCGGCGGCGGCAAGACGCGAAGAGAGGCGACCTTATTCGGCCGCCTCTCGGTCTCCTTCGCGGTCGCCCGCTACGGCACCACGATCGTGAAACCCCTCGGGTCAATCAACGCCCCCGAACCGTTGCGCGCGGTCACCTGCACGTTGTGGGTAATGTACGGGGATGCGACGTAGGAGCACCCCCCAGGCGAGGCCGCAAGCGAGGCCGCCTGGTCTGAACTACCTCCAACGGTTGTGACAACAGCCACCGTCTTGCTCAGGTCGATGCTGGCGTCCACCTCCACGCAGTACAGACCGGTGTCGAATCTGGCCGCGCTAATCACGTTCTGGGCGCGCGTGATCGACGGGCTACCGGAGGACAGCGACCCGATCTGCGCATAGGCGCGCACTCCACCTCCCGACCCTGCGGGACC
>JAJZRD010000219.1 GCA_021845945.1 Chloroflexota bacterium | reverse complement strand
AACTGCTGCAGGAAGACTGGTACTTCGTGCTGCCCATCACCGTGGCCTTCGGGGTCCAGATGGGCCTCTTCCTCTACGTCCGGCAGCGCTCCCGCTCACGGGAGACCACCCGCTCCGCCACCGCCATAGCCGGGGCCGGCACCGGCACCTCCACGGTCTCGATGGTGGCCTGCTGCGCCCACCACCTGGCGGACCTCCTGCCGCTGCTCGGCCTTTCCGGAGCGGCCCTGTTCTTGGCAGAATATCGCCAGCCGCTTATGCTGGTGGGCATCGCCACGAGTCTGGTAGGGATAGCGGCGATGGTTCGCACCATACGCCGGTTGGGGAAACCCGGAGACCGAGGCCTATTCAGCGCCGGCTAGAAGGAGGCACCATGGCTGGAGCGCAGTCCGAGCCACCCCAACAACAAGACCGTCGGACCGCCCAGGCGCGATCCCGGTACGATCGGATAGCTCGATTCTACGATCTGATGGAGTCCCTATCGGAGACGAGCCGCTTCGCCCCGTGGCGAAAACGGCTGTGGGCAGAAGTCCAGGGTCCCCGGGTCCTGGAGGTGGGGGTCGGGACCGGCAAGAACATACCCTACTACCCCCAAGGAGTCGCGGTGACGGCCATCGACTTCAGCCCCAAGATGCTGGATCGGGCCCAGCGGCAGGCGGAGAAGCTTGGGGCCCGGGTGGAGCTGCGTCTGATGGACGCCCAGCATCTGGAGTTCCCCGACGACAGCTTCGACACGGTGGTGGCTACCTTCGTCTTCTGCTCGGTCCCGGACCCGGTGCAGGGGCTGAAGGAGCTTCGGAGGGTGGCCAAGCCCGAGGGGAGGATCCTCCTGCTGGAGCACGTCCGGCCCGGCGGCGTGGCGGGGACGGCCGCGGACCTTCTCAACCCCGTGGTGGTGCGGATGATGGGGGCGAACATCAACCGGTGCACCGTGGAGAACGTGGAGCGGGCCGGCCTGGCCATCGAACGGGTGGAGAAGCTCTGGCGAGACATCGTGAAGCTGATCGTCGCCAGGCCCGGAAAGTAGGGCCGGCTACCTACTGAGAACCGCCGCCCAATGCCAGAGTGCGCGACGACGAAGCGCCGACAGCCGCTCGGGAGCTGGTGGTGGGTCGGCGGGAGCCTGCTAAGACTCCTTCAGCAGTGCTCCGCCGCCTTCTTCCGGGAGCGACCGACCACGGTCGACTGGGGCGACAGGGAGAGGGCCTTCTTCGGGCAGCTTTCCACGCAGCGGGGCTCGTACCCTGCCGCCAGACGTACGCCGGTATCGGTGCAGCCCTCACCCCGACCCTCTCCCAGAGGGAGAGGGAGCAGTCCGGCCTTCTGGAAGCCCGCCTCCACCTGCTCCAGGGAGAACTCGCCCACCGGCGGGAAGTACCGCTTGCCCTCCACCTGGAGGCCCATGGACTTCACCATCTCCTCCAGGAAGGGATCCAGCTCCTCCACCACCAACAGCCGCTCCACCTCCGAGGCAAACTCCCGAATCATGCGGGCCGGAAGGGGGTAGCCCATGCCCAGCTTGAGGAAGGAGGCCTCGGGCATCACCTCCCGAGCGTACTGGTAGGCGACGCTGGAGGTGATGACACCGACCCGGCGGTCCCGCAGCTCCATCCGGTTGTAGGGGAAGCTCTCTGCGTACTCCGCCAGCCTGGCTATCCTCTCCTCCACCACCGGGCGGCGCCGTTTGGCATGGGCGGGGATCATCACGAACTTGTCGGGCTGTCGGAGGAAGGAGGCCTTGACCCGGGTGGGGACTATGCTGTCGTCGTATTCCACCACGGACTTGCAGTGCGAGATCCTGGTTGTGGTGCGAAGCAGCACGGGGGTATCGAACTGCTCGCTCAGGGAGAAGGCGTGCCGGGGTAGGCCGCGGCGACGGCGACCCCCGCGTGGTAGGCACCCAGGGCGATGGCCTCGTTGCCACTTTTTGTTTTCTCTCCCATGCCCCCTACCCGGGCGTTGCCTCGCCCCTCACGTCCCAAGGGGAAGGGCGAGACGGTCTCATACTGTACTCCGTCTCATCGAGCAGAGACTTCAGCTGCGGCGTCTCCAGGACACAGTCCAATAGGTTTACAAAACTGTACCATTTTATCGCACTTCGTTACGCGAGCTCTCACCCCGGACGGCATCAGGTCGCTGAGCGATCTGACCAGGCTACCCTTTACCACCAAGGCCGATCTTCGGGACAACTACCCCTTCGGCCTCCTGGCCGTGCCGGAGGAGCAGCTCGCGCGGATCCACGTCTCGGGTGGCACCACCGGCAAGCCGATCATGGCCCTATACAGCCAGGCCGATCTAGAGCTGTGGACCAACACGATGGCCCGAACGCTGACCTCCGGAGGGGCAGACAGCTCCGACGTGGTGCACGTAGCCTTCACCTACGGGCTCTTCACGGGGGGCCTGGGGTTCCACCATGGGGCGGAGCGGATCGGCGCAGCCCTGATACCTGCTTCCAGCTGCCACACCAAGCGGCAGATCCTGCTGATCCAGGATCTGTGCAGCACGGTGCTCTGCTGCACTCTATCCTACGCCCTCTACCTGGCCGAGACGGCGCTGGAGATGGGGGTAGAGCTCCGGGAATCTCGCCTGCGAGTCGGCTTCTTCGGGGCGGAGCCCTGGTCAGAGAGGATGAGGGACGAGATCGAGTCCAAGCTGGGGATCATGGCGCTGGAAAGCTACGGACTGAGCGAGGTGATCGGTCCGGGGGTCTCCGCGGAATGCACCCTGCGCTGCGGCATGCACGTCTACGAGGACCACTTCCTTCCCGAGGTGGTGGATCCAGCCTCGGGCGAGCCACTCCCCTACGGCGAGAAGCCGCCGGCCGAGGAGACGCCAGTGCTCCGCCACGATGATTTCGAGATGTAGGGCAGGGCGTTGTGCTCGCTCGCGCCCCGTGCCCCACGTATCAGAGCCAATGTAGCGGCGGCTAGGCTTTGGCCGCGGCCAGAACCGCAGCGAGGATCAAGATCAGGCCTCCCAGCAGGAAGACCGAAGAGAGCCCGACGCCCACCACCGCTGCGCCGATAGCCGGGCCCACTATCCCGGCCAGGTACAGGGGCAGATAGACCAGGTTGAGGGTCGCGGAGCGCCGCTCGGGCGGAACCTCCACGGCCAGCAGGCCGAAGATCATGGCGCTCACCGCCGTGCTGAGGACCGACAGCAGGGCGTTGATCCCGGCCAGCCACGGCACGCCGGGGGCCAGGGGCATCATCGCGACGGCCAGCCCCGATGCCGCCAGGGCGAGGACCAGCACGGGGCGGAACCCCACCCGGTCCCCCACGGCGCCCGCCAGGGGGGAGATCAGCCCCCCCACCAGCGCGGCCGTCCCCACCACCAGGGCGATATCGCTGGCCAGACCCTCCTGAGCGCCGCTCACCTGCCCCACCAGTATCGGGAGGAAGGGGCGGGACATCTGGGTGCCCAGAAGGCCCACCCCGAAGATGGCGAAGAGCCGCCGAGTCGCCGGCTCGGTGAAGATGCCTCGGACAGCGCCGTAGGCCAGCTGCAGCACGGGACCGGACGGGGTCCTCTCGGGTCGCACCTCGTGGAACCCAACCGCCAGCAGCGCGGCGCTGGCCGCCGAGAGCAGGGCGGCCAGGAAGTACACGTAGGAGACGGGGGTGTGGAGGCCGTCCACCAGCAGCCCGCCCAGGGCGGGCCCCACGGCCGAGCCCACCGGCCAGGTGGCGCCGAAGAGGGCGATGGCGGTGCCCAGCCGCCGCGGGGGCGTCACGTCTCGCAGCGCCGCCAACATCACCCCGCTGTTCCCCAGGGTAAAACCCGAGAGCAGCATGCTCGCCGCCAGCTGCCAGGGCTCGCGGCTCAGGGCTACGAAGGTGAACACCACCGCTTCCACCAGGGCGCTGCGGAGAATGACGACCTTCCGGCTGTACTTGTCGGCCCAGACACCCCACAGCGGCACCAGGGGCAGGCCGAAGACGAAGACCAGGGCGCTGATGGTGCCGGCCCAGCGGGGGATCTGCGACTCGGGTAGCCCCATCTCCCGGAGGTAGAGGGGCATGAAGGCGAAGACCTGGCTGATGCCTATGGCCTCGACGACGGAGGTGACGAGGAACAGCGCCAGGACCAGGGTCCAGGGCTGCGAGGAACGGCCAACTCCAGGTCCCGGAGCGCACGGATGGTCGGCCATCGGCTCGGTGTCCCTCCCACAGCCACCACCATACCAGGGGAGCCCAGGGCGTGGGAAGAGACTCAGTCTCCTGGCGGCTCGGCATCGCGTTTACAGAGCCACGCTCAGGTCCGTAGAATGGGGGGTGCCGTGGTGGCGGACCACCGCTTGGGCGACCGGAAGAGAGAGGGAGGATAGGATGGCAGGGGAAGAGCAGCAACTCAGCTACTTTGGCACGGCCGAATTCCGCACGCCCTCGGTCATCAAGTTCGGTTGGGAGGTCCTTCGCGGGACGCTTCCGGAGGTCTTGAAGGAGGCGGGCATCGAGCGCCCTCTGCTGATGACCGATCCGATCGTCGGCAAGCTGGGACCGGTGGCCGGCGCCCTGGAGGCAGTCTCGACTTCCGTTCGCTTCGCCGGTTCCTTCGACGGCATCCCCTTCGAGCCCACCACTCGGGAGGTGGAGGGCGGCCTCGCCGCCTTCAGGGCGTCGGGAGCCGATGGCATCGTGGCTATCGGCGGCGGCGCCGTGATCGATACCGCCAAAGGGGTATCGATGCTGGCGACCAACGGGGGCCACCTCTCGGACTACTTCGGGGCGAACCGCTTTCCGCGGCACGGCGTTCCCCTGGTGGCCGTTCCGACGACGGCCGGCACCGGCAGCGAGGTCACCCGCTTCACCGTCATCACCGACCCGGAGACCCACGCGAAGCTGCTGATCACCGACCGCAAGATGATCCCCACCGCAGCCGTCGTCGACCCCTCGCTGACGGTCACCACACCACCGGAGGTGACCGCCTGCCCGGGTGTGGACGCCATCACCCACGCCATGGAGGCCTACGTCAGCCGGAAGGCGAACCCCCTGTCGGACAGCCTGGCGCTGTCGGCCCTCCGGCGGCTGGTGTGGTCCCTGCCCCGGGCTTTCGCCGATCCCTACGACCGACCGGCTCGAACGGCCGCGGCCCTCGGGGCGCTGGAGGCGGGCATCGCCTTCTGCAACGCGTCGGTTGCCCTGGTCCATGGGATGGCGCGACCGCTGGGGGTGGTCTTCGGCGTGCGGCACGGCGCCTCCAACTCCATGCTGCTCCCCACGGTGATGGCCTACAGCATGGCGGCGGCCCCCCGCCGCTACCGGGACGTGGCCCAGGCCCTGGGGGTGGAGGTGGAGGGAGTGGACGATCTCACCGCCGCCCGGCAGGGAATGGAGGCCGTCAGGGCCCTCTGCCGGACCCTGAAGATCCCGACCCTGGGGAGCTACGGGATCGAACGAAAGGCGCTGGAAGAGGCAGCGCCCAAGATGGCTGCCGACGCCCTGGCCAGCGGCAGTCCGGCCAACAACCCCAGGGTCCCCTCCGTCGAGGAGATCGTCGGCCTGTATCTGGAGGCCTTCTGACAGGCTGGGTACGAGTCTCCCACCGGGTCCCGCGATCGGAACGGGCCCTCGGGCGTAACGCCCGAAGACCGGGCGCAGGGCGGTATCCATGAAGCCCTCGGCGACGACGTGCCCGATGGTGGCGGGAGGGATGGTGCGGTAGTGTTCGACGATGGCCTCGAAGGAGCCAGCAGCCAACCACCGCTGGGTCTGCTGGTAGACCGCGGCCCAGGGCGGCAGATCGTTGGGCAGCATCTGACAGGGGCGCCGCTTCGCACAGGGTAGCGCAGTGCGTTGAACAGCTCGCGCAAGTCGTGCTTGCGCTGGTCGGCATCCAAAGGCAACAGGGTCAGGTAGGGAGCGTAGAAAACCGAACTCGTTGCCCGTCCAACGTGGTATAGTTCATCACAGACACGGCAGTCACCCGGTACGGTCCGAACGCTCCAAAGCGGTTTCTTTCTTGCACTGCGTACCCATTGATCGGACCGTCGTGTTCGCAGGAGGATGCAAAATGCTAGCCCGGTACATCGACACAGCGATGGAGAGAGCTCGATACGAAGTCATAAAGGATCGCAATCCATACTATGGCGAGGTCCCTGAACTGCAAGGTGTTTGGGCAACTGGAGCAACTCTTGAGGAGTGCCGGCGCGAGCTGCGCGAGGTCGTCAGTGATTGGATTGCTCTCCGGATTCGCAAGGGGCTAGAAGTGCCTGTGCTCGGTGGCATCGATTTGAATTGCATAGCCCAATCAGCCTGAGACGAGCAGCAATATCGCGCGATGATTGGCTCAAGACTCGCTAGTACGACAGCAGCACTTAGCCGATTCTTGGCCTGACAGGCCGCATATCGGCCAACTACCAGGAAGCG
>JAJZRD010000218.1 GCA_021845945.1 Chloroflexota bacterium | reverse complement strand
AGCTGTTGGTGTGGGGCGCCCTGGCGGCTGCCACCCTGCTCCTAGCGGCCCTGGGGGCCCTGGGACGGCGCACCGGCTGGGTCTCCCTGAGCCTGCTGATGGTGGTGGTGGCCGGAGAGCTGTGGGTGGCGGGCGAGACGACCTCCGTCCGGCATCCCATCCCCTACGAGGCCTACCGGCCGGATCGGAGTAGCACCGGCTACCTGCTGGAGGACGCTGCCACGAGGGGCGCGCCCGGGCGTCTGCTCACCTTCGCCACCGACCAGTACGAGGTGAAGGAGACCCCGGATTACAAGAAGGAGTACGAGGGGAAGATCTATCCGGACGCCCTCGTCCAGTTCATGGTGGACGTCAAGCTGAGCGAGGTGCTGGCCGCCAACATCCCGGCCGAGTACGGCATCGAGACGGTGGACGGCTACGACGGGGGCATCCTGCCCCTGAAGCGGTACGGCGAGATGAAGTCGCTGCTGCTTCCGGTGCAGGGGATACCGGCCGACATCCCGTTGAGGACGAACCTGGACTTCGTACCCCCCATGCGGCTGGTCGATCTGCTGAACGTGCGCTACCTGCTGGGGGCCAAGATCCAGGACACCAAGATAGACGGCGTGTACTACGATCGAGGTGTCAGCATGATCCTCGGCCCCGGTCAGAGGGAGCGGTTGCGCCGGATGCCCCAGGTAACGACCGATTTCATCGGGGTGATCTCCAGTACCGAGGGGGCGCGGGAGCGAAAGGACGGCGAGGTAGCCGCCCTCCTGACGGTGACCGACGCATCCGGGATCACCCTGTCGCTGCCGTTGCGGCTCGGGGAGGAGACCGGCGAGACCCCCGAGAGGGATGCCGAGTCGAAGCCCGTCGCCCATCGAAAGCCGCGGCTGGTGGAGGCCTGGACCCCCAAGGAGCAGTCCACGGAGTACTACGCCAAGATCGCCCTCCCGGTTCCCCTCCAGATCAAGGAGATCAGCGTCACCAACCTCCTTCCCGACGCGAAGGTTCGCGTTAGGGCCCTCAGCCTGATCGACGAGCGCACCCAGACCAGCGCCCCGCTGGTCCTGTCCGACCGGCTGGATCGCCAGCTCTTCTTCGACATGAAGCTGTACACCAACCGGGACCCGTTGCCCAGGGCCTTCATGGTTCACAACAGCATGGTGCGCGGCGACCAGATAGCTCTCAACGTGCTGGCCCAGCCCCAACTGGCTGTGGACCAGGTGGCCGTGCTGGCGCCCTCTCCCACCGCGAAGAGCCTCTACCGGTCCACCGCGGGCTCGTCCGGGTCGAGCGAGGCGCAGCTGAGGTCCTACGGTCCCGAAGAGCTGGTGGTGGACGTGACCTCCCATCAGCCCGGCTACCTGATGCTGCTGGACGCCTTCTATCCCGGCTGGAAGGCCGAGGTGGATGGGGTGGAGGTCCCCATCGAGAGGGCGGACTACTTCTTCCGGGCGGTGTACCTGGAGGGCGGGCAGCACACGGTGGTCTTCAGCTATGCGCCGGACTCTTTCCGGCTGGGGCTGGCGGTTACCCTGGCGAGCCTGGGCCTGGCGGCGGTCACGCTGTTGTTCCTGGCCGTGCAGCACCGGCTGAATCCCTGGAACGGCATGATATAATCGCGCACAGGAGGTGCCTATGAACGTCTTCAACCGTATCGCCATGTCGCTGATCCTTCTCGGGGTCATCGTCTCCGCTCTCGTGATGTCCCTCCTGCCCGGGACGGTCATGGAGTTCCTCCGCTCGGCCCTGGACACCGGACAGGGCAGCCTGGGCTCCCCGATCCAGTTCTTGGGAGCGGTGGTTGGCCTGCTGGTGGCGATTGGAGCCTTCCTGCTGCTGATCGCCGAGCTGAGGCCCTCGAAGCGAAACTCGGTGGTGGTAACGCAGGAGGCCACCGGCACCGCCGAGCTGACCAACGAATCGGTCGCTCTGCGGGTAAGGAGGGCGGCAGAGGGGGTCGCGGAAATCCGTGACGTGACTCCCACCATCCACAGCCACGGGAAGACCGTCGATGTGCTGCTGCGGGTCACCGCCGACTCCGACGTCGACCTGCCGAGGAAGACGCAAGAGGTCATGCAGGCAGTGCGGGCCGAGGTGGAGACCAAGATGGGTATTCCGATCAAGTCCTTGAATGTGACCATCAAGCACACCGGCGGCAGCCGGCGCGCCGCTTCACCGGATCCGGAGGTCTCGACTAAAGACCCCTTTCGAGGCTGAGAGCTTCACCTGGGAATCGTCTGCCCTGAACCCCTCCGAGGGATCCCTGGCTGGGGAATTCTCGGATCGGGAATCGGTTGTATTGGGATCGTCTGACTTGGAACCATCTGAGGAAACCCGCGCCCTGGAGACCCCTGGCGAACCGGACACTCCCAGCGAATCGGAAATCCCCGGCGCGGAAGCTGCTGTCTCGGAGCCCTCTTCGCCGCTCCTGGCCGCCTCGGCGCCCACCGTCTCGACATCGATGCCCGCGGATGGCTCCTCCATGGGTTCGGCGCGCCACCTGGTGGCGGTGCTGTTCGCGGGGGGCGGCCCTGTGAAGCTGGAGGACGCGGCACGAGCCCTGGGCGCAACCCCTTCCTCCCTGGAGGGGACCCTTCTCCAGCTGCGGGAGAACCCACCCCTGGGTTTGCGGGTGCAGCGCCACAACGACGAGCTGGAGCTGGTCAGCGACCCGGATTCGGCCCCCTACGTCGAGGCTCTTCTGGGGCTCGATCGACCGACCAAGCTGTCCCGGGCTGCCCTGGAAACCATGTCCATCGTGGCCTACCGGCAGCCCGTCACCCGGGGAGAAATCGACGCCGTTCGAGGGGTCAACTCCGACAGCGCGGTCACCACCCTCCTCAATCGGGGTTTGATCGCCGAGGTGGGGCGGAAGGAGTCTGTCGGGCGCCCGACGCTGTACGGTTCCACCTCGGAGTTCCTGCAACACCTCGGGCTCAATAGCCTGGAAGATCTTCCCTCTTTGCCAGAATAGCAACGTTCAGCTAGATACAACAGAGATGTGCAGTGAATAGCCACGGTTACTGCCGTGGCTATTCGTTTTATCAGCATTTTGGCACATCTCTTGCCTTCGGCCACAACCTGCAGGTCATACCACCAGTTGTCGCTGCTGCAGGCGTGATAGAGGGGCTGTGGGAAGGCAATAGGACCCTTCCGTTGGGTAGAGGCCTCTTCAACCGCCCAGTGGATCGGCACGGGGGGTCTCAAGGATGAGCAGTGGGATAGAGGCTGTTCGCCGCTTCTGTGGCCTTAAGGTGCTGGTTGTCGGCGATGCCATGCTGGATAGCTACTACCTGGGAGCGGCCACCCGGCTCTCCCCCGAGGGGCCGGTCCCGGTGGTGAAGGCTCGGGGTCGCCGGCATCTGCCGGGGGGCGCCGCAAACACGGCGGCGAACGTCAGGGCTCTGGGCGCCGGGGCAACCCTCCTGGCCGTGGTGGGGGCCGATCACGAGGCCGAGCTGCTGCGGGGAGAGCTGGCGAGCCGCGGCGTGGACGTGGATCACCTGATCGTGGCCCCGGATCGCCCGACGACCACCAAGCTGCGGATCCTGGCCGACAACCAGTTCGTCGCCCGCTTCGACGAGGAGGTCGACGCCGACCTGGAGGGCGACACGGAGCGAAGGTTTCTGGAGTCCTTTCGCCTCCTCTTCCGCCGGAGCGACGTGGTCATCGTCTCCGACTACATGAAGGGGGCGGTGACTCCGGCCTTCGTCGCCGAGCTGAGCGCCCTGAACCGCGACCACCAGCGGCTGGTGGTGGTCGATTCCAAAGACCTCTCCCGACACAGCTTCCGAAACGTCAGCGTGATCACCCCCAACCACCTGGAGGCCCAGAAGGCCTGCAGTCTGGGGGACGAGGCCGCCCTGGTGGAGCCAACGCCCTCCGACTTCGAGGGACTCGGGCGGCTGCTCCTGGAGCAGATCGGGACCCGATGGGTGATCGTGACCCTCGGGGCGGAGGGGGCGCTGCTCTTCGAGCGGGACCGGCCCACGGCGCAGGTCCGCGCCCAGAAGGTGCGCAACGCGGACCCCGTGGGGGCGGGCGACACCTTCACCGCCGCCCTGGCGCTGGGGCTGGCCTCCGGCCTGGAGATCGGGCTGGCGGCCCAGGTAGCCGTCGAGGCGGCGGGGATCGCCGTCGGCAAGGCGCTGACGGCGTCCGTGGCGCAGCAGGAGCTGCTGCAGAGGCTCAGCCTCAAGGGTGGGGATCAGACCCTGGGGAGTCTGGCCGAGCGGCTGGAGGAGTACCGGGCCGAGGGGAAGCGGGTCGTCTTCACCAACGGCGCCTTCGATGGCCTTCACAGCGGCCACATCGCATTCCTGCGGGATGCCCGGCGGCTGGGTGACCTGCTGATCGTCGGCGTCAACTCCGACCACAGCCTCCGCAGGCTGAGCGGCCAGAGCCCCCGCAACTCGGAGGACGAAAGGCTCGCCGTTGTCGCTGCCCTGGAGTCGGTGGACCACGCGGTCCTCTTCGACGAGGAGGAGCCGAGCGCTCTGATTCGGGAGATCCGCCCCCAGGTGCACGTAAAGGGGGGCGATTACCTGGCGAGCGAGCTTCCCGAGGCGGGGGCGGTGCAGGAAGTCGGCGGTGAGGTGGTGATCCTCCCGCTGGTGGAGCGCCATTCCTCGCAGCTGTTGAGGGGCAAGATGGCCCGCTCCACTCGGCGGAGGGCAGCCTGAGGTGGCCGAAAACGGCGTAGGGCGGGGTCTTGTGCCCTGCCGCCTGTCGACCGTGACCCGCGGGCGGCGGGGGATGAACCCCCGCCCTACTTCGGCTCAGCCGCCGGAAGCCGTCTTCCTTCGCGGTGGTGCCCACCCAGGGGCGTGGGCAACCCTTGGGGGAAAGAGGGTGGTCCCTGTGGGGTCGGCACGGAGTCCCACCCCCACAGGATCGGTCGGTGACGAAGGGGAGAGGGATGAGAGAGGGTCGGAGTAGTTCGAGAGATGGTATGTGCATTGCGCTTGTAGCCGTTCCGCAGGCGAGAAAGGCCGGGTCTGATGGCTGAGGAGGTACTCACCGTTCAGGAGGTGGCGGCGATGCTGAGGACGACACCGGCCACCGTGTACGCGTGGTGTCGTGCCGGGAAGCTGCCGGCCTTCAAGATCGGCCAGCAGTGGCGCATCCGGGCGAAAGCTCTGGAGGAGATGATGCGCCGGGGGAACCTACCCGAGCCCGACGGGAAGGACGACGGGAAAGAGTGACCATGAGGAAGGCGGTTTTCCTGGACCGAGACGGGACCCTGATCCGCAACCATCACCACGGCTGCGATCCCGACGGCATCGAGCTGTTTGGGGGTGTCCCGGAGGGCCTGGGGCTGCTGAAGCGGGCGGGATACGCCCTGGTGGTGGTGACCAACCAGAGCGGCATCGCCAGAGGCCTCTTCACGGAGGGGCAATTGGCCGTGATGCATCGGCGGCTCGGCGGACTGCTGGAGGAGCGGGGCGCCGGGATCGACGGCTGGTACTACTGTCCCCACCACCCGGAGGGTGTCGTGCCCCGGTACTCCATCGCCTGCGACTGCCGAAAGCCGCGGCCCGGCATGGTGCTGCGTGGCTGCTCCGATCTGGGCATCGACCCCTCGGCCTCCTGGCTGATCGGGGACATCCTGGACGACGTCGAGGCGGGCAAGCGGGCGGGGACTCGGGCGATCCTGCTGGAGGTGGGGACCGAGGGGGAGCCCGACCGGCCCGAGCGCGTGCCGGACTACGTCGCCCTGAGCTTCCTGGAGGCAGTGGGGCACATCCTGGCAGCGCGGTCGCCGGACACGGATGGGTCCATGGGTGGCCTGGCCAGCGTAGGGCGGGGGTTCATCCCCCGCCGCCCGCGGGTCACGGTCGACAGGCGGCGGGGCACAAGACCCCGCCCTACGTTCAGTTCTGCCGGCACGATGGCGGCGCAACGGATCGTCCTCACGGGATCAATCGGCCTGACGGCAGGGCAGAGCGCCCTGCCCTACGTCCTGCAGCGTCCGGAGGGTCACCGCCGTGGATAGTCGCTGGATGAGCGCCCGCAACCTGCTGCTGGTGCGGCTGGACAACCTGGGTGACGTCCTGCTGTGCACGCCCGCCTTCCACGCGGTGCGGGAGACGCTGCCCGAGGCCAGGCTCACCCTGCTGGCCAGCCCGGTGGGGGCGCAGGTGGCGGAGCTCAACCCTGACCTGGACGACGCCATCGTCTACGAGGGCCCCTGGATGGACGTTTGGGGACAGCTGCCCCAGGACAGCGAGCGGGAGCGGCGGATGGTAGATCTGCTGAAGGAGCGCCGGTTCGACGGCGCCATCATCTTCACCAGCTTCCGCCAGAGCGCCCTGCCGGCGGCCTACATGGCCTACATGGCGGATATCCCTCTGCGGCTGGCCGCCTCTATCGATGGCGCCGGCTCGCTGTTGACCACGAGACACAAGCAC
>JAJZRD010000217.1 GCA_021845945.1 Chloroflexota bacterium | reverse complement strand
TTGGTGTCGACGGTGGGCTTGGTGTTGGGCATGGCAACCACGGTCGTGAAGCCGCCGGCAGCGGCCGCCCTGGTCCCCGTGGCGATGGTCTCCTTGTCTTCGTAGCCGGGCTGCCGCAGGTGGACGTGAACGTCCACGAAGCCCGGGCAGACGATCTTTCCCTGGGCATCGATCAGCCGCTCGGCCGGCAGATCCACGGGCGGGACGATCTGGCCCAGATCCTCGACTCGACCGTCGACGATCCGCAGGTTGGAGGGACCGTCGACCCCCTGGCTCGGGTCGACCAGCCGACCGTTGATTATCCACAGCTCGCTCATCGCTTCTCCACCTCGACCGGAAGGTTGACGTTGGGGCCGATCAGCAGGTACAGCAGCGCCATCCGGATCGCCACGCCATTGGCCACCTGCTCCTCCACCACCGACTGGATGCCGTGGGCCACGTCGGGGGCGATCTCTATACCCTCGTTCATGGGGCCGGGGTGCATCACCACGGCGTTTGGGTTGGCCCGTGCCAGCCGCTCCGCGTTGAGCTGATACATCCGGACGTACTCCCGCGTGCTGGGCAGCAATCCCGCCTGCATCCGCTCCAGTTGCAGCCGCAGCGCCATCACCACGTCGGCCCCCTCGATGGTCCGGTCCAGGTCGGTGGACAGCTTCAGCCCCGGCATCACAGCCCCGTCGTTCTGGGCCGCGGTCTGCACCCACCAGGAGGGCAGCAGCGTCGCCGGCCCGCAGACGGTGACCTCGGCCCCCAGCTTCGTCATCGACCAGATGGCCGATCGAGCGACCCGACTGTGGAGGATGTCGCCCAGGATCACCACCCGCCGCCCCGCCAGGTCGCCCAGCTTGCTGCGGACGGTGTAGGCGTCCAGCAACCCCTGGGTGGGATGAGCGTGCCAGCCGTCCCCGGCGTTGATCACCGATCCCCTGATGACCCTGGCCGCCAGATAGGGGGCCCCCGAGTAGGAATGGCGGATCACCACCGCATCGGCACCCAGGGCCTGGAGGGTGCAGAGGGTGTCGACCAGCGACTCGCCCTTGGTCACGCTGCTGGCACTGGCCGCTACGCTGACGGTGTCGGCGCCCAGATTCTTGGCCGCCACCTCGAAAGAGACGCGGGTCCGGGTGCTGGCCTCGTAGAAGAGGGTGACCACCGTCTTGCCCCGCAGGGTCGGAACCTTCTTGATGGGGCGGAGGAGGATCTCCTTCATGATGTCCGCGGTGTCCAGGACCCGGCGGATCTCCCCTGGAGAGAAGTCGTCCAGGTCGAGCACGTGGCGCCGCCGGAAGGGCTCCACCTCGGGTCCAGCAGCCGGACGCCCGGGGGCGACATCACTTTTGGTACGGCCGTCCAGAACGGTCTCTGCCATCGCTGGCCTCCTTTCCTACCGAGTCAACAGCACCTCGTCCACCCCATCCGCCTCGACCAGATGGACGTGGACGTCCTCGTCCCGAGAGGTGGGGAGGTTCTTGCCCACGAAGTCGGCCCGAATGGGCAGCTCCCGATGGCCGCGGTCGATCAGCACCATCAGGCGGATCACCTCGGGGCGGCCGTGGTCGATCAGGGCATCCATGGCGGCCCTGATGGTGCGGCCGGTGTAGAGAACGTCGTCCACCAGGACGATCCGCTTCTCCGTAATGTCCACCGGAATGGCCGTCGGGCCCATGGGCAGGGGGCCACGGGTCATCACGTCGTCGCGGTAGAGGGTGATGTCCAGCTGGCCTAGGGGCACCTGCACCCCCTCGAACTCCGCGATTCGGGCGGCGACGCGCTGGGCTAGGGGGACGCCTCGGGTTCGCAGCCCCACCAGCACCAGCCGGTCGGTACCTTGATTCCACTCCACAATCTCGTGGGCGATCCGGGTGAGGGCACGACGAACGTCATCGGCCGTCATGATAGTCTTGTTAGCCACGGCTCCCTCCCACACAAGGCAAAAAAAATCCCCCTCGTCCCGATAGGGATCGGGCAAGAGGAACTTCCAGCGGTCGCGCCATCGCCAACTCCTTTCCGGCCTCACAGGACCGGATTAAAGGTGCGGAGCCATCCCCGACGGGGGAACCTTCGCTGGAGTTACTATACCAGAAGAGGCCATCTCTTTCAAGGCCGCCCGCTCCCGGTCCGGGCCACGATTCCCGGCGAGGTGACCGAGCTCGAAACCGTGGGAGGCCCTTCCCAGGGCTGAACCCGTTCGCGCCCATAGGAGCGCCGCGACAGCCACCTCGTGCGACGCCCTCGCCCACTGGCACGGCGATTGCCCCCTCCGCGCGGACCGGACCAGAGAGGTACGGCCAGCATTCTGAAGGGGGTTCGTCCATGGCTGCGCCTAGGAGCACCGACCAGGTGCACCGCACTCCCCTGGAGGAGGCGAAGAAGAGCCTCGACCGAGGTACCGCGATCTTCGTGGACGTCCGCAGTAGCGATGAGTATCGCGAGGCCCACATTCCCGGTGCCCTGGACATCCCCGTCTCCGGGCCGCCCGAAGAGTACTTCCAGCTGCCCCGGGACAGGGACGTCCTTCTCTATTGAACCTGACCCGGTGAGGGGTCCAGCGCCCGGGCGGCGCTGAACATGATTCAGGCGGGGTACACCAGGGTCGGCGTGATAGCAGGCGGCTTCAACGGCTGGCGGGCGGCGGGCTTCCCCGCCGAGAGCGGCGAGGCGGCCGAAGCGGCGTAGATAGGCTGCCCGCCGGCACCGAACTTGCCATGCTTTGCTCCTCCACTGGCCCTCGTCGGTTTTGGGCCTCGAGGAAGATGCAACCTGAGAGGTAGGATCAGATGGCGAGCGGAAAGCAGGAGCAGGCCAAGGGCAAGTCCCACGAGATGATGGGCAAGGCCCGCCAGAAGATGGGCGAGGTCACCGGCAGCGAGGAGCAGCGGGCCAAGGGCAAGGTTCAGGAGACCAAGGGGAAGGGCCAGCAGATGAAGGGGAAGGCCCAGGAGAAGATCAAGAAGGCTTCCTGACGGCGCGGACCCGGCACAAAGGCCCAGCCGTGGGCCGAAGGCGACGCCCGGGGAGATGCCGTCCCCTGGCATCGCCTTCCCTGCAGCTCTTCGGTCCGGGGGTTTGGATATCTGCAGTGGCCCGACGTTACGCCGGGTAGGAGGCGCCGCGCACCCTGGCGTCCAGCCGCTCGGCCTTCTCCAGCATCTCCTGCAGCATGCGCGCGATTTCCTCGTCCTCCGGTTGAGAGAACTTCCCTACGATCTGTTGGGCCTCGGTGAGAGCTTCGCGGGCCAGGTCCACCCGATCCAGCACGAAGGCCGCCGCATCCACGTCCATCCTGATCTCCCTTCCTGGCTTCCAGGCCGTCAACGAAGGGCATTTCTCGGCACGGGTTACCCCCGAGCCAGGAAGCCCACGACTCAGCCGCTCTGAAGCCAGTTCCATGCCAGGGGGGAGCTCGCCGCACCGGTCCGCGGAATAGGGCGGCCTCTCTCGTGGGGAAGGGGAGAATGCGGCCTGGCAGTAGGATGGTGCGCATGTTGCAAATGAGGAAGTAGTAGATCGACTTTCTTGCATTTAGAACGAAAGTAGTATAAGATTGGCCTACCCGCAAGGGTTTCCCCGCGATGAAGCTGGAGGAGGTGCACCGAAGCACTCGGCTTGCGGTATCAACTGCAAGGAGTGTAGAAATGTCGACGAGCAAAGGCGGCCTTGAAGATGTCGTCGCCGGCACCTCGTCCATCTGCGAGGTGGACGGCATCGGCGGCAGACTGTGCTATCGCGGCATAGACATCCACGAGCTCGCTGCCAACTCCAGCTTTGAGGAGACGGCCTACCTGCTCTGGTACGGCCAACTGCCAACTCGCAACCAACTGCGTGAACTGGAAGACAAGCTTTCTTGTTGCAGGGACCTCCCCCACGGGATCCTGCGGATGATCGCCGACTTCCCGGAGACGGCGGAGCCGATGATGGTGCTCCGCACAGCCGTCTCGGCCCTCTCCATGTACGATCCAGGGGGCACCGAGCACCACCACGACGTGGACCTCAGCCGGGCCATCTTGCTCACTTCGCGCCTGCCCGCGATCGTGGCTGCCCACCACCGAGCTCGCCAGAAGCTAGACCCCATCCCGCCGCGGCGGGATCTCGGCCTGGCGCCCAATTTCCTCTACATGCTCAGCGGCGAGATCCCTTCCGAGCGGAAGGCGAAGATCCTGGACAGATGCCTGGTGCTCCACGCCGACCACGAGCTGAACGCCTCCACCTTCGCCGGTAGGGTGGCCGCGGCGACCCTCTCCGACCTTTACTCCTCGGTGACCGCCGCCATCGGCACCCTGGCGGGACCGCTGCACGGCGGTGCCAACGAGCAGGTGATGCAGATGTTCCGCCGCATAGGCGATCCCGATAGGGCGGTGGACTACGTGGCAGGGCTGCTGGCCCAGGGGAAGAAGGTCCCCGGCTTCGGACATCGGGTGTACCGGACCGAGGACCCCAGAGCCTTCGAACTGCGGAAGATGTCCGCGGCCATGGCTCAGGAGACTGGCGAGACCCGCTGGTACGAGATGTCCCGCAAGATCGAGGAGTTCATGATCGCGGAGAAAGGGATCAACGCCAACGTCGACTTCTACTCGGCGTCGGTGTACTACGGCCTCGGGATCCCCACCGATCTGTTCACGCCGGTCTTCGCCGTCAGCCGCGTGTCGGGGTGGAGCGCTCACATCCTGGAGCAGTACGAGAACAACCGGCTGATCAGGCCTCGGGCCGAGTACACGGGGGCCCGCGGGGTGCCCTACGTTCCCATCGATGCCCGGGTGGAGGCGGCAGCCCCCGACGGGATGGTGGCTGTGTAGGGATAGGGGTAGAGACGCGACATGTCGCGTCTCTACTTCCCCACCACCAGGACCGAGGGCGGCATCGACTCACCCCGGGCCCAACCGGCGCCGTTGCCCAGCAGCTTCAAGCGCAGCCCGCGGGTCTCCTCGGAGGGCCAGACGCCCCTCTCCCGGGCCAACAGTCTCTTGAGCTCCCGGTACCGGTGATCCACGGCGCCCCGCTGGCCCACCCGGAAGTAGCACACCATCAGATCCCGCACAACGTCCTCCTGGAGAGGATCGCTCTTCAGCGACTTGAGCCCGTGGCGAATGGCGTCCCGCCAGCGGTGAAGCGCCATGTAATGGTCGACCAGCAGGCGGGTGGTCCACAGGAGAAGCTTCCGCAGATCCTCCCTGGGGGCCTCGCACCACCCGAAGGCGAAGCCGGCCAGGAACTCGCCCTGGTACAGTCGCACCGCCTCCTCCAGCAGCGAGACCACCTGGGCGGACAGTACCGGAGGGTTCTCGCGCTCCAGCAGCAGCCGCACCCTCCTCAGCGCATCCCGGAACTGCTCTGCGTCGATGGAGCAGCCCATCCCATCCCAGCGGTACACCCCCTCGCCATCCAGCGACGGGTCCACCGCGGGATACCCGGGACCCAGGGCCTCCCGCACCCGGTAGAGGGCTTCGTGCAGCCGCACGTTGGCGATGGCCGGATCCTCGTCGGGCCATGCCTCCTGCAGGACCCTGTCCCGAGGAACGGCCGCCGTCCGTCGCACCAACAGGTAGGCCGCCAGCGTCCGAGCATCCACGGAAGGCCACTCCACGGGCTGTCCGCCGGTCGAGCCGAGGAAGTCCCCCAGGGAGTGGAGCGCCACCTTCGGAAAGGCCTCGGCGCCTTCGGGAGAGCTGCCCGGCCAAGCCAACCGGGGCGGCGGCACCTTCCCCAGACCCGCCTCCACCCCTTTCAACGCCTGCTCAGCCCGCGACCTCAGCTGCGGGTCCTTCTGCCGCAGGAGGGGGGCCAGCCACTTCCGGGCATCGGCCGCGTCCACCCCCAGCAGTGCCCCTGCCGTCTCGTGAGCTACGCCCCCCCTCACAGCCAGAAGCAGGAGCCTCTCCCGCCGTGAGGGGAGCCCCATGGGCATGCCTGCGTAGGACTGCTCCGCGGCGAGAGCCAGCGAGCTTCGGAGGTGCGAGCGCGCCCGCCGGCGCAGCCCCAGTTGGCCGTAGCCCTGGGCCAGCAGCCGGTGTCCCGCCGACAGCCACCTGCGGTCGTCGCTCCGGTTGAAGTCGTCGTTCAGACGACGGATGCGGGCCAGGGCCGCCACGGTCCGCAGGCCGACCATCTCTCCCGCGGCTACCATGAGCCTGCTCTGGTCGATCAGGGGCTGGTGCGATGTGGCCACCGCCGCCTCGAGGGCCTGCTGTGCCCTCTCCAGCCCTTCCTTCCGCCGTCGCCGGCACAGGAGGATCGCGGCCGCCCGCTGAAGGGCCAGCGTTCGCTCCTGCCGGCGCTCCGGCAGCTCCAGGGTCTGGCCGAGGGCTCCCGACAGCTTCTCCTCCGAGGACCTCCCCTGGCCCATCTGTTCCAGGGTCGCCGCCAGGGCCAACCGCGCCCTCAGACGGCCCAACTGGTCCCGCAGCTTCTC
>JAJZRD010000216.1 GCA_021845945.1 Chloroflexota bacterium | reverse complement strand
ACTGGTTATCAGCCATCGCCACCTGGCCGATCAATCCACCGAACACTGGGCGCGTCGGCTCGAAGCCGCCCTCCTCGCCGCCTGAGACCTTCCAACGAAGTTTGCGCAATCCTGGATACAGTACCGCCCGGACAGGGCCAGGGCCACCTGGCACGCTTCTAGCAGTGTGATGCGCATGGTGCTTGGCCTCCTTGGCAGGCAGTATTCCTCTTCTGTGGTGCCTTCTGGACGGGCAACGGACAGCCCTGGTTCATCGAGAGCGATGCTCTCGTGTGTAGTAGACGTTGCAGGGGCGCAAAGGGTTCCAACCCACGCCGAGGGGCACCGCAAAGGCCGCGGGAAGACCGTTACCATTGGGCCGTCCGAGAGTTGTATAGGTGCATTCGGGCTCGAGCGATCGCGCGTGCAGACGTCGCTCCCGGCCGGCGCAAAGCTCGGACGGGCCCGCTGCAAGCTAGAGAATGGTTGTGCTAGAATGGGCTCCTGGGGCAAGTATTCAGCCATCAGCCTTCAGCTATCAGTGCCTGACCGACGGTTGCCGGCGCCTGGCCTGGCGGCTGCCGGAAGCAGGGTCGATCGCGGGGAAGCCGTTTCCCCGCGTCCTAGAGTGACGCTGATAGCCGGACGTCGATGGCTGAAGGTTTTTATTCGTAGTGGAGGGCAACCTTGGAGGTGACCGCGAACACCTCCCGCGAACGGCGAGGGGGTGGCAAAGGGCTCAGTAAGCTGGTGCTGGGCCTGATAGCCGCGTCCTTCCTCGTCTTCGTCGCAGGGAGTTTCGTTTTTGCATATCTCTTTCTCTTCGCTGCCGCGGATCAGGGCTACCCGGATATCCTGCCAAAGTTCGGTGGGGTGTCCCTCGGCCCGAACACGGCTCCGAGCGGCTCGGAACGGGGAGCTCCCGGCGTCGCGGATCCCGGGGATAAACGGCACTTGAACATTCTCCTCCTGGGACTGGACCAACGGGACGACGAGCGGGGCGTTCCCACCCGCAGCGACTCGATGATCGTGGTCAGCATAGACCAGGCGAACAAGCGGACAGCCATGATATCGCTGCCGCGGGACATGTGGGTGCAGATCCCGGGATACGCCGACAACAGGATCAACGTTGCCAACTTCCTGGGGGACGCTTACAAGTATCCCGGTGGCGGACCGGGGCTGGCCAAGAAGACGGTGGAGGCGAACTTCGGCCTCAAGATCGATTACTACGCTCGGATCAACTTCAGGGGTTTCGAGAAGATCGTGGATACCCTGGGGGGTATCAACATCAACGTGGAACGGGCCATCGTCGACAACGAGTACCCGACCGAGGACTACGGGTTCATGAGGGTCTACATACCGGCGGGCATGCAGCACATGAGCGGCAAGGTGGCGCTGCAGTACGCCCGATCCCGGCACAGCGAGAACGACTTCGGCAGGGCCCACCGGCAGCAGATGGTGCTGATGGCCATCAAGGATCGCGCGCTGCAGCTGGACGTCATCCCGAAGTTGCCCACCCTCATGAACAACTTCAAGGATATGGTGGAGACCGACATGCCGGCCCAGGAGATCCTTCGGCTGGCGGCCATGTCCAAGGACATCCGAGACAACAACGTGGGCACCCTGGTGGTCGACGAGAAGCTGGCGCCGCCCTTTGTGGGCGAGGGGGGCGCCGACCTGCTGATGCCCAACAAGCCGGAGATTCGGAAGGCCATCGCCCTGTTGCTGGCCGACCCGGTGATCAAGCAGGAGGGGGCGAAGATCGAGGTGGCCAACGGCACCACCAGGTCCGCCCTGGCGACCAAGACGGGCGACTACCTGATGGATCAGGGCTTCGACGTGGTCAAGATCTCCACCGCAGAGCGAGCCGACTACAAGAGCACCCAGATACTGGTCATGGGGGACGAGAAGGGGACCGCGAAGCTGCTGGCTCAGGCCTTGAAGGTGGGGGCGCAGGCGGTGGTCTACAACTCGACTCCCCCGGCGGCCACCAAAGCCGGTGCGAGGTCAGACATCAAGGTGATCCTGGGGCAGGACTACAACCTGCCGCAGTAGGGGCCGAGTGGAGAATGTAGGGCTGGGCCCTGTGCCCAGCCGCCTTGGGCAGCGGTAGGTCCGGCGGCAGGGCAGAGCGCCCTGCCCTACGTTTCGACGGGTAGCTCCACGTAGAAGGTGCTGCCCTTCCCCTCCTCGCTGTCGAACCATATGCGGCCGCCGTGGGCCTCCACGATCCCCTTGCTCACGTACAGCCCGAGTCCCACCCCGGTCTTCCTCTCGCCCGTGATGGCTCTGTAGAAGCGACCGAAGACGTAGGGCTGCCGATCCCGGGGTATGCCGTATCCCCGGTCGCGCACGGAGATCAAGGCCCGACCGTCGTGGCGCTCCAGGGCCACGTCGATGTCGGTTCCCTCGGGAGAGTACTTGGCAGCGTTGGATATGAGATTGGTTATCACCTGCTCGACCCGGCTGGGGTCGACGCAGGCTGGGACTGCCTCGGCGGTGGAGACACGGAGGTGGTGATCTCCAATGGCCACCTGCATCTGCTCCGATATCTCTCTCACCAGCGCAGCCAGCTCCACCTGCTGCTTCTCCAGTGTCAGGCGGCCGAACTGGATTCGGGATACGTCCAGCAGCCGGTCCGCCAAGGCCGTCATGCGGTTGGACTGGTCGAGGATGTGCTTCGCCATATCTGCCTCGGCCGCTCGCTCGGGGAGGGGCCGAAGCCTCTGCAGAAGGATCTGGGCGTAGCCCTTGACCACGGTGAGAGGACTCTTCAGCTCGTGGGAGGCCACGGAGATGAACTCATCCTTGAGCCGGTCCACCTCTTTGGTCTCGGTCACGTCCCGGGCTACGTTGACGGCCGCGACGATCTGGCCGGCCGCATCCCGGATAGGGGCGCTGGAGATGCTGAGGTAGCGATCCTGGGTGTCCCCGATGGGGGTGATCAGCATCACCCGACTGGTGAAGGCTTCCCCCCGCAGGGCGTGGATTGCCGGAAGCTCCTCGAAGGGTAGGGGCTCGCCGTTCTCCGTTCGTGGGTTCAGCAACTGGAAATGGCGTTGCAGGGAGGTGATGGGCGGCGCTCCCTCTCGGAGTCCCACAAGCTGGTCGTAGGCCTTATTGCGACGAGTCAACCTGGTCTGGCTGTCGACGACGTAGACCGCCTCGGCCATGGTGTTCAGCACCGTCTCCAGCTCGGAGGCCCGATGCTGCGCCAGCTCCGCCAGCTCCTCCACCTTCGCCCTGGTCTCCAGCTCTCGGCGGTACGACAGGGCGCCGTCCAGGGCAGCCCCCAACCGGTCGGCGATCAGCGCAGCGAAGCGGAGATCCTCCTCGGAGAAGGTCAAGGGCCGGCTGGCCAGAGAGACCAGGAGCCCGTAGGTGGTCCGTCGGGTTGCTATGGGGACCGCCAGGGCCGCCGAGAAACGGCCCCGCACCAGGAGCTGGGGATCGAAGGCCGAGGCAATCTCCTCGCCGGTGGCCTCCTCCAGCAGGACCGATCTGCCGGAAACCAGCACCTGCTCTCGAAGGGCCTCCCAGGACCGCTCCAGCACCTCGGCAGCAGCCTGCCGCCGGAGAGGGGCCCGATGGAAGAGGGCGCTGGCCACCACCGTCTCGGGCCTGTTGGGCTCCACCAGGTACAGGGCGGCCACGTCGCCCAGCGGCTCGGTGGCCCGTTCGGCGATCGGCTCCAGTGGGGGATCCTCACTGGGGGGCAGCCGAAGGAGCAGGGCACCGAGCTCGGATAGGAAGCGGGAGCGCCGCTCAGCCCGCTCTACCTGCACCACTTTCTCCCTCAGCCGGATGTCGGTTTCCGTATAGAGACGGGCGTTCTCTATGGCGATGGCGGCGTGGGCCGCGAAGAGCGATAGGATCTCCTCGTCCTCCTCGGTGAACTCCTCTGCCCCAACCTTGTCCGTCATGTAGAAGTTGCCGAGGACCCTGTCGCCCCGCAGGATAGGCACCCCCAGGAAGCTCTTCATGGGCGGGTGGTGGGGAGGAAAACCGACGGAGCGGGGATCCTTGGAGATATCCTTTACCCGCAGAGGGTGGGGAAAGTGGATCAGCTCACCCAGCAATCCCAGCCCCCGGGGCCAGTGGCCCATGGCCCGAATCTCCTCGTCCGTTACGCCGGACACGACGAAGCGGGTCAGCCGGCGCCGCTCCTCGTCGACCA
This sequence comes from Chloroflexota bacterium, assembly GCA_021845945.1. Next base: position 2,281 of record JAJZRD010000216.1, on the reverse strand, counting down.
CGCCCAGCGCCGCGTATCTGGCGTTCGCAAGCTCCCTGGCGGCGTCCACGATCTTTTGGAGGGCGGCGTCCAGCGACAGCTCGGTGGCGATGGCCAGGGTGGCCCGGTAGACCGCCTCGGCACGATGTTCGACACTCTTGAGCTTCTTGTTCCGGATCCCTCCGGCCCGACGTCGTTCCACGCTTCTCCTCTCCGCGGCTGCTGAGTCCCATCTGGGTCCCCGAACCGGCTGCCCCTACACAAACTATACCGCGCTTCACCGGTGTTTCAAGAGGTTTGCCCGATGATAAATCCGTCCCTTCCGGCTCCGGGCATCCGGTCCCGCTGCAGGTTGAGGGGCCGGTCCTTGCCCGCACGGCATTCCGGCTCCGCAGACTATGCTTGACAGCACCAATCGGTAGACGTTATAGAAAGGGAGACCGCGGTGCCGGTTGTCGCGAGAAGCGGTCGTGGAAAGGCTGAAATCGATGGAAGACCCACTGCCGGGCGAAAGCTCGCCCGGCCCGGTCGCGCAGCTGTGGAGCTGGCAGACCGGGTGGCGGACCAACCCTGCCGTTCTGGGTGAAGAGGTGGCGCTCACCCTTTTCCTGGACCGAGTGGAGCTGGTCACGCTGATGTGCACCCCCGAGAAGCTCAACTTCCTGGTGGCCGGTTTTCTCCGCTCGGAAGGGCTGATAGATCGCCTGGATGACATCGCGCTGATGCGGGTGTGCGATGAGGAGCGGGTGGCCGACGTACGGCTGCTGCGGCCTAGTAAGTCCACTGGCAGGCGGATCCTGACCTCGGGGTGTGGCGGTGGTGTGACCTTCGACGACGGCGATTCCCTGCCTTCCGTGCTGTCGGACCTCAGGATCGATCCTACTTCCCTGTTAACCTGCATGAAGGCGATGCTGCGCCTCTCTCCGGATCCGGCCGAGCGGGGTGGGACGCACGTGTCGGCCCTCTCCGACGGAGAGCAGCTGCTGGTGGTGGCCCGGGACGTTGGGCGGCACAACACCCTGGACAAGATCTGGGGGGAGTGCCTCTTCCGAGAGCTATCGCCTGAGGGTAAGCTGCTGCTGACGACGGGGAGGCTCTCGTCGGAGATGATGGCCAAGGCCGCGAAGATGGGGGTGCCGATCGCCGTGTCCGTGAACTCCCCTACCAGTCGGTCGGTGCGGCTCGCCGAGGAATTGGGGATCACTGCCGTCGGCTACGCTCGCGGGTCTCGTATGTCGGTCTACTCCCACCCGGAGAGACTGGGGATGTCGGTCTATGAGGTTAGATGAGAACCGAAGATCGCGAGGTAGTCCCCTCCAGCCACCTGCCTCTGGAGCCATGGACCCTGGTCAGCATCGCAGGCCTGATCCTTTTCGCCCTCTTGACGCTGCTGGTGCACGCTCGGTGGATGGCCGGCGTGGACTACGCCGCCTCGGCAGCCAAGCTGGGGATGATAGACCCCGTCCTGGATGGTTGGGCCGCGGCCGTCTCCATCCTGGCCTCCGGAGAGCTGTCGGTCCTCTACGGGCTGATCGGTGCCTATCTCCTCTGGAGCCGGGGGCTCGGCCTCTGGTCCCTGGCGCCCCTCGCCTTCCTGATAGGGGTCCCCCTGGAGGTGGCTTCCAAGCTGGTCGTGAGCCAGCCAACGGTCCCGCCCGAGTTCTGGCGTCCGGCCCACTATCCCCTGGTGTCTATTAACCTGAATGGCTCCTTCCCCAGCGGCCACGCCATGCGCAGCGGCTTCTTCTGCGTCTTCCTGGCGCTGCTGTTGTGGGAGAGGGGGGGACGGAGGGCGCGCCTGGCCTCCCTGGGGTTCATGCTGCTGGCCCTGCTGTTGGGCTTCGCCCGCGTCTATGGTGGGCAGCACTGGCTGAGCGACGTGATCGCGGGGCTCGACGTGGGGGCGATACTGGCCCTTTGGGTGGCGCTGCCGGTGTCCAGGCGGTTGAGAGGACTGAGGACTGAGTGAAGAGTCCTGAGTCCCAAGTGGTGATTACGTAGTGCGGTCCGCCGCAGGAGCTGGCTGATCGGACAACAGCGTAGGGCAGGGCGCTCTGCCCTGCCGCCCGTCCCTGCCATCGTCCGCCGGGCGGAGGGGCACAGGGCCCCTCCCTACAGGGGCCTGAGCCACGGCGAAACGTTTTCCTTCGCGACGCCGCCCCGGAGGAGCATCGGTGGCTCCTACAACGGCTTGTAGTTCTTCTGGTAGTACTCCCAGTACTCCCCCGACTTGAGAGGCCGCCACCAGGCCTCGTTCTCCACGTACCAGCGCACCGTCTCCGCCAGCCCCTCCTCGAAGTTC
>JAJZRD010000215.1 GCA_021845945.1 Chloroflexota bacterium | reverse complement strand
CCGATCTGAGGGGTTGTCAATCTGGTCTCCAGGAGTGTCGAAGGGCTGAAGCCGGAGAACGTCACGGTGTTGGACGGCAACGGCGTCATGCTGTCGGGGCAAGACGACAAGTCGTTGCTCTCCGCCGGGGCTACCAGCACGCAGCGCGATGCCCAGAAGGGCTACGAGCGGTCTGTTCAGCAGGACATCCAGGCGATGCTGGAGCAGGTGCTTGGCCCCCGTAAGGCTGTGGTTCGTGTGAGCGCGGCCCTGGACTGGGATCAGTTCGAGTCGAGCAGCGAGACCTATTCTCCGTCGGGCAAGCCGGCGCAGGTCCGCAGCACGCACGAGCTGGTCGAGCGCTCGGCAACGGCCCTGGGCGATGGGGGCTTCTCTACCCCCTCCTACCCCATCGATGGCCGCACTCCGGCGGGGCCGGTTAGCCCCAACGCGACACCCGCGACCACCGCGACTCCCCAGGTGACTCCTCAAGCCCTGGCGACCCCGACTACCACCGCCGGCTCTGTGAGCGATCCGAAGTACGAGCGTCGGGACGTCACCAACAACTACGAGATCTCCAAGCTGGTGGAGCACACCGTCAAGGCACCCGGAAGCGTTAAGAAGCTATCGGTGTCGGTGCTGCTGGACGGCCAGCTGGACGATGCTCTGACCTCCACGATCACCAAGGTTGTGACCGCTGCTGCTGGTCTGGATGCCAACAGGGGGGACAGTGTGGTAGTCGCGAGTCTGCCCTTCGATCAGTCGACCTCGGCGGCTCAGGAAAAAGCCGGTGAGGAGGCTGCGAAGCGGGATCTGTACACCGGAGTTGCCAAGGGCGCGATGGTGGTGTTCTCGCTGCTGGTGGTCCTGTTGCTGGTGCGTGCCCTCATCAAGGGGCTCACCAGGGATCCCAACGCACCCGCCAAGGTCAAGGGGAAGGTGAAGGGCAAGAACAACCTGCCTCAGCTGACCGAGGGAGAAGCCCAGCAGCAGGCTCTAGCCGCGCTCAAGGCCATGCCGAAGGAAGAGGATCCCAGGCCGGCGCAGGTGCTGCGCGACGTTAGTCAACTAGCTCAGAATGAGCCCAAGCTGGTGGCTCAGATCGTCAAATCCTGGCTGGACGAAAAGGGATAAATGGCCAATCCGGGTACGAGAAAACTGAGTGGACGGCAGAAGGCAGCGGCGCTCCTGATCGCGTTGGGTTCGGATCTATCCGCTGAAGTGCTGAAGAATCTGAAGGACACCGACATCGATCGGGTGACGGTCGAGATCTTCAGTATGGAGCGGATCGCCCACGAGGTCAGGACCGAGGTGCTGGGTGAGTGCATCGAGCTGGCCCAAGCACAGGGATACATCTCCAGCGGCGGTGTCGAGTACGCCAAGGAGGTCCTCACCCATGCGCTGGGCCAGCAGAAAGCCAACGAGATCGTCGGCAGGCTGGCCTCGGGCTGGAGAAACGAGCCTTTCGACTTCGTTCGTATGGCCGACCCGGGCCAGCTGGTGGGGTTCATTCAGGACGAACGCCCCCAGACCATTGCCCTGGTGGTCTCGCACCTGCATCCGGTGCTGGCGGCCTCCATTCTGGCTCGGCTCGACCGAGAGCTGCAGGCGCAAGTGGCGCTGCGGATAGCTACCATGGAGCGGACCACCCCCGAGGCCATCGACCAGGTTGAGGGCACGTTGAAGAAGAGGCTCTCCTCGGTGTTGAACCAGGACTACTCCTCCGTGGGTGGCGTGGAGTTCTTGGTCAAGGTGTTGACGCAGGTGAACAGGGCGACCGAGAAGATCATCATGCAATCGCTGGAAGAGTCGGACCCGGCGCTGGCGGAGGAGGTCCGAAAGCAGATGTTCGTCTTCGAGGACATCGTCAAGCTGGATGACCGCTCCATTCAGCGGGTTCTGCGCGAGGTGGACACCAAGGACCTCGCTCTGGCGCTGCGAGGTGCCAGCGAAGAGGTCAAGTCGACGATCTTCAAGAACATGTCCACCCGCGCCGCTCAGATGCTGCGCGAGGACATGGACGTCGGTGGCCCTGTCAGGCTGCGGACGGTGGAAGACGCCCAGCAGCGCATCGTGGCGGTGGTGCGTCGGCTGGACGATGCCGAAGAGATCGTGATCGCCCGAGGTGGGGCGGAGGACGAGGTCGTTGCCTAAGATCATCAAGAGGGCCGACTACGACGATCAGCCCGTGGTGGTGACGGGGAAGCGGCGGCGGGGCTTCGTCCCCGCCCACTTCGACGGCGAGGGGGTCGAGGAGTTGACTCTGGACCCGGGGCAGGCCGTGGAAGAGGCCGTGGACCTGGAGGTAGCTGCCGCTGCCCAAGCCGACAAGATCCTGTTGGACGCCGAGGCGAGGGCCGCTGCGATGACGCGCGAGGCCCTGGCCCGGGGATACGCCGACGGGAAAGCCGAGGGGCTCAAGGCTGCGGAGGAACAGTGCAAGGGCTACCTGGAGCGGTTGGCGGCGCTGGCGAAGCAGGCTGTCGTGGACAGGGAGTCGATGATCCGTTCCGCGGAGCAGGAGCTGGCAACCCTGGCCCTGGAGGTCGCCTCCAAGGTGATCCGCAGGGAGGTAGCTTGCGACCCTTCGATAGTCCTCAGCGTGGTGGAGGCGGCTCTGGAGAAGGTGGGTGCCACCGACTCGGTGCGCATCGTCGTCCACTCGGAGGATGCCGACCTGGTTCGGGAGAAGTGGGCCGAGTTGAAGGGGGCCGTTGCCTTCGGAGCCAACTGGGAGATCGTCAGCGACGACCGGATGGAGCGGGGCGGCTGCATCGTCGAAACCAAGAGCGGCATGGTGGATAGCCGGATAGAGGCACAGATGGCCGAGATCGTCTCGGCGTTCGAGGTGGGCCAGTGAGCGTCGTTGCCGTCCAAGAAGGTCGTTTGCTGGATCGCTATCGGCGCCTGCTGCAGCAGATCGATCCCGTTTCCTGCCGGGGCCGCGTGGTCCAGGTGGTGGGCTTGACGGTGGAGGTCGAGGGCCTCACTTCGCGGATCGGCGAGATCTGCTTCATCTATCCGGAGAAGGGGCAGATGCCGGTCTCCGCGGAGGTGATCGGCTTTCGGAACGGACGGCTATTGCTGATGCCGCTGGCCGACCTGGGTGGCGTCCGCCCGGGGAGCGAGGTAGTCCCCCGGGGCCGGGTCTTCACAGTGCAGGTGGGGAAGGAGCTACTGGGCAGGGTGGTGGACGGCCTGGGCCGCCCGTTGGATCACAAGGGGCCGGTGGACTCGATGCTGTTCTATCCCCTGGTCAACAACTCGCCCGACGTGATGGCCCGGTCCAGGATTGTCGAGCCGCTACCCACCGGAGTGAAGGCCATTGATGGCGTCCTAACCTGCGGCAAAGGGCAGCGCGTGGGCATCTTCGCCGGCAGCGGCGTCGGCAAGAGCACCTTGCTGGGAATGATAGCTCGAAGCTCCAGGGCAGACGTCAACGTGATCGCACTGATCGGGGAGCGCGGCCGCGAGGTCCAGGACTTCATAGAGCGCGATCTGGGCCCGGAGGGTTTGGCGCGCTCGGTGGTAGTGGTGTCTACCTCCGACCAGTCCGCGTTGATGCGAGTCAAGGGAGCCTGGGTTGCGACGGTGATCGCCGAGTACTTCCGCGACCAGGGGCTGCAGGTGGCGATGCTGATGGACTCGGTGACCAGGTTTGCCATGGCGCAGAGGGAGATCGGGCTGGCGGCGGGAGAGCCCCCCACCGTTCGGGGCTACACGCCTTCGGTGTTCGCGCTTCTCCCAAGATTGATGGAGCGAACGGGCACCTCCGATCGAGGGACCATCACGGCCTTCTACACGGTGTTGGTCGAGGCCGATGACCTGACCGAGCCGATCACCGACACCGTGCGGAGCATCCTGGACGGGCACATCGTGTTGTCCCGGGAGTTGGTGGCCGCCAACCGGTATCCCGCCATCGACGTGCTCAACAGCACCAGCCGGCTGATGTCTTCGGTCGTGTCGGTGGAGCACCAACGGCGTGCCGGACTGTTCAGGGAGGCGATGGCCACCTACCAGGAAGCCAAAGACCTGATCAACATAGGGGCTTACGTGCGGGGCAGCAATCGCAGGATCGATGCGGCGATCGACGCCATGCCCCAGATCGAGGCTTTTCTCCGCCAGCGACCCGAGGAGCCGTCGATCTTCGACGGGACACTTGCGTCGCTGGAGGCGATCGCAGGCAACCTGGCGGCCTCTGGGGCCTTCATCGTCCCGTGAGGAGGCTGTCGCCGTTGGGCCGGTCTTCATTGGAGTAAGGGATGCGAGGCTTTGCCTTCCGCTTGGAGCCGCTCCTGAGCTTGCGACGCCACCGGGAGCAGATGCTCCAGGTGCAGCTGGCTGAATCGCAGCGGGTCATGGAGGCGGAGACCGTTCGCCTGGAGGCGATCGGGCGGGAGATCGAGGATCAGGCCCGGCAGTCGGCCAGGCACCACGAGAAGGGACCTCTCGACATGGAGAAGCTGAACCTGGAATCCAGCTACCTGGCGGTGCTGGAGCGACGGCTGGAAAGCCAGGAGGTGCTGGTGGACAAGCTCTCCCGGCGGGTGGCCGAAGAGCGAGAAGCCGTATTGCAGGCCTCTCGGGAGAAGAAGGCCCTGGAGAGGCTGCGAGAGACGCTGCTGCTGGCCTTCGCCCGTGAGGAAGCCCGCAAAGAGCTGAAGGATGCCGAAGAAGTGGCGACCACTCGACACGTTCGACGGCAGCGAGAGCAGGAAGGGTTCGCAGAGCAATATGGCCGGTAGAAGTTCCGGAGGCGTTCTGCCGACACCGGTGGGGACAGTGGGTAGACCCAGGGGCGGCGCTGCCGTGTGGCCAAGCGGAAGGGCTTGGCCTGGAGTGACGTCCGCCCCGGTGCGCGGGCGCCCGACGGCATGGCAGGGCAGGCTTCCGGCCGGAACTGCGGCCGCAGGAAAGTCCTCTCCCATGGACTTCGACCAGGTGATTCGAGCAGCTGCCCGTCGCGAGGGAGTGGACGAGCAGCTGGTGAAGGCGGTGGTTGAGGCGGAATCGGGCTTCAACCCCCGAGCGGTTTCCCGGGCCGGGGCCAAGGGATTGATGCAGCTGATGGATGGGACCGCCAGGTCGGTGGGGGTGAAGGATCCATTCGACCCCACCTCCAACGTGGCGGGCGGGACCAAGTTCCTGCGTTCGATGCTGGACCGCTTCGGCTCCGTGCCCCTGGCGCTGGCCGCCTACAACGCCGGTCCTGCCGCAGTGGAGAAGTACGGGGGAATACCCCCTTACCAGGAGACCAAGAAGTATGTGGAGCGGGTGCTGTCGCTCCAGCACCGAAACCAGGTGACGGTGGTGAATGCGACCACCGAGGGAGGTAACGGTGGCAGAAGGACCATTGCTTGACGGCACCAGCAGGCTGCTTCAGGAAGGCCTCTCCGGGCTGGTCAAGCGGCAACAGCTGATCGCCAACAATCTGGCCAACGTTGACACACCCAGATACCGAGCCATGGATGTCCCATTCGAGCAGGTGCTGGATCGGGAGATCAGAAAGGAGGGAGAGCTACAGTTGGCGGTGACACAGCCTGGCCACATCGCGACCCCCGCGGCCATGGAGCAAGCCCTCAGCATGCAGCAGCCGGTGGTATTCCGTACCGACGGCAACGGGGTGGACGTGGACGCAGAGATGGCGAGTCTGGCCGAGACCACGGTCAACTTCAACGCCGTCAGTCAGTTGATGTCAGGTCGCTTGGCCATCATGCGGATGGCTGTGAACGACGGTAGACGGTAGAAAGGAGGTGAGCCATTTTGGAGGTAGCAACGACCGGTTCTCCTGAGGTCGCAGCGGGGACGGGGTTCCCCGGCAATCCTGCAACCTCCGGGAAAGGCTCGGGACCCAGCTTCAACTCCGTTCTTGAGGCGGCCTCCGATCGACGGCAGGCCGCGGATGGCGGAACGGCCACAGAGGAGTCGGATAGTCACGGCGCATCCATCGACTCCGACGCCGACGGGCCGGATAAGCCATCATCGGAGCAGCCGGCGGATCAGTCGGTTGGCGCTGCAGTGGCTATGATGGTGTCGCCACCCATGGTGGCACCGGCCGCGGAGGTGGTGCCTGTGGCAGGCAAGGTCCAGGGCGACGAGGATCCTACGACAGTCTCCACGGTAGCTGCCGTGCAGGCCGATGGAGTGGCGACCACGCGGTTGGCCTCCGGCGCGACGACAACTTCGAGTCCTTCACTTCCAGTTGAGTCCGCGGGGCAGCGGGATCGCTCTCTACCGGCGGTGGACACTTCCGGCCAGGGTGCTTCAGCTGTCTCCAGCAACCCGTCCGAGGCAGTTGCTGCTGAGGCCGGGGAGGGGCGATGGCCCAGGACCGATGGCGGAGGAAGAGGTCGAGAGAATGCGGCCCCGATATCTCAGCAGGGGGGATCGCCAACCTTAGTGGCCCAGTACCAGGCCTCCACTGAGCCGGTGGCTCAGGAGGGGACGGTGGAGCGTTCTACCACTCCTAGTGGCGATGCCCCGGTGAACCCTGGTGAG
>JAJZRD010000214.1 GCA_021845945.1 Chloroflexota bacterium | reverse complement strand
TCGGCCCGTTTCTCCAAAGACGGGAGCAATCTGCCTTAGGGCGCCTCTACACCCCTCGCCCCACATCCCTTCCTTCACGCCCCTCCCGCTCGCCAACTATTTCCGCAATCATTCGTACACTACCGAGTCGGACCGGCCGGAACGGCTGGTTCAAGATTTGCTGGAGAAGCTGCTGCGGACTTTGCTGCGTTCGGGCCTGGAGGGGTTGGGCTCGACATAGATAGGGCGATATGGGATGAAGCGGCAGGGCAAGAGCTGACGGCTGATTGCTGACTGCTACGATAGGAGGAGGGACCGATGGAGCCGATATCCACGGGGGTCAGCGGGCTGGACCGTGTGCTCCACGGCGGGCTCAGGCCCAGGGCGCTGCACGTCGTTGGCGGCTTGCCTGGAACGGGTAAGACGACCCTGGCCCAGCAAATCAGCTACCATCACACCAGGCAAGGGGGGCGGGTGCTCTACCTGGTAGCACTGTCGGAGACCGCTGAGCGGTTGGTGGGCCACGCCAGGGGTTTCAGCTTCTTCGATCCGGCCATGGTGGCGCACCGGGTCTACTACATCAGCGTCTACAGTAAGCTGGAGGAGGGTGGCCTCCCGGCGGTGCTGGACGAGGTTCGCATGCTGTCCCTGGAGCACAAAGCCTCGCTGGTGGTGCTGGACGGCATCTCCACCTTGAAGGCGGCAGCGCCCACTCCCCTGGACTTCCGGCGGTTCGTGTTCGACCTCAACGCCCAGCTCCGGTCCCTGGGAGCCACGACCCTGGTGCTGGGGCCCTGGGTCGAGTGGGAGGCCACGGACCCGGAGTTCGCCGTAGCCGAGGGTATCCTCACCTTGACGCTGGAGCCCGGCAATCTGGGGGCGCAAAGGCACCTGGAGGTCATGAAGCTGCGGGGCTCGGAGCATCTCGCCGGGCGGCATGCCCTCACCATAACTCACGATGGGGTGACGGTGTATCCACGACTGGAAGCCGCCTTGAGCTCAGAGGGGATAAGCGAGCCCCCGGGCCAATGGACTCGGGTACCGACGGGGTCGCCGGGCTTGGATCAGATGCTGCATGGCGGGATCCCTTCGGGGTCCGTTACCCTGGTCGCCGGAGTCCCCGGCGCCGGCAAGACTACCCTGGGGCTGGGCTTCCTGGCCGAAGGGGGAAACCGGGGGGAGCGAGGGGTCTACCTGGGGCTGGACGAAGCGCCCTCGCGCCTCGTCGCTAAAGCCGATGCCCTGGGGCTCGGCCTCGGGAGGATGATCCAGGAGGGAAGCGTGCAGCTGCATTGGGTGCCCTCCCTGGAGCTGATCCCGGACAGGGTGGCCTGGCAGATCCTGGAGTTGGTGGATAGCGTCGGCGCCCGAAGGCTGGTGATCGATGGGATGGACGGGGTGATGGCGGCGCTAGCCGGCACCGGCCGCTCCCAGCCCTTCGTCACCGCTCTGGGGGCCGCCGTGAGCAGCAGGAACGTGACCACGATCCTGACTCACGAGCTGCCCCGGCTCGTGGGGATCGGATTGGACGGCTCCTTCTACGATCAGGTCGGGGCTGCCCTGGACAACATCGTGACGCTGCAATACGTGGAGCTGCGGTCGGAGCTCCATCGACTGATCTCGATCCTCAAGGTGAGAGAGAGTGACTTTGACCCCTCCATTCGAGAGTTCACCATATCGGAGGGAGGGCTCCACGTGGCCAACACCTTCGGAAGCGCCGAGGCGGTGTTGACGGGCATCGGCCACTGGCGGGGGAGGCGTGCCCAATGACTGGCAACGGTACCGACAAGAAGATCCTCGTGGCGGACGACGAGGAGGCCATCACCGAGCTGGTGGCGTTCGCGCTGGAGTTGGAGGGCTACCAGGTGATCCAGGCCCCCGACGGTCCGGAGGCGCTCCGGTTAGCGAGGGAGGAGCATCCCGACCTGGCGATGGTGGACGTGATGATGCCTGGACTGGACGGACGCGAGGTGTCTCGCCGGATAAAGGATGACCCTGCCACCTCCAGCATACCCGTCTTGCTGTTCAGCGCTGCGCCGAACCCCGACCTCACAGAAGCCAAGGCGGATGGCTTTATGCCGAAGCCTTTCGACGTCAACCAGCTGGTGGATACGGTAAGACGCTACATAACCAAATAGGGGGCCCTGGCTCACGGTCGGGCGTGGTCGCCTACCTCTCCCCGGAGGGTGTCCACGGCGTGGGGGAGGGCGGCCTTGATGACCTCCAGGCACTCCTGGACGGCCCGCGGGCTGCCGGGGAGGTTCACCACCAGGGTCCGGCCCCGAACCCCCGCTACCATCCTCGAGAGCATGGCGTTCGGGGTCTTCTTCAGGCTCTCGGCGCGCATGGCTTCGGGGATCCCCGGCACTTCGTAGTCGATGACCTCCAGGGTCGACGTAGGGGTCACGTCTCTGGGGGCGAGGCCGGTGCCGCCGGTGATCAGCACCACGTCGACGCCCAGTTGATCTGCCCAGCCGACTATCTTCTCCTGGATGCGAGCCTTCTCGTCGGGCACGATCTCGTAGGCCGCAACCTCGCCGCCCAACTCGGCGACGACCTGCCGGATGACCGGGCCACCCCGATCCTCCCTTTCCCCCCGCGAGCCCTTGTCGCTGACCGTCAGTATGGCGTAGCTGTGCTTGCCCATTGGTACCCCTTACTACTCGCGGCGGAACTCGCCGCTCTTGCCGCCGGACTTGCGGACCAGGCGGATCCGGTCGATGACCATCTCCCGGTCGACGGCCTTGCACATGTCGTAGACGGTGAGGGCGGCCACTGAGACGGCGGTGAGCGCCTCCATCTCGACTCCGGTCCTCCCCGTCAGCCGCACGGTGGCGGCGATCTCCACCGACGACTCCTCCCGGTTCAGCCGGAACTGCATCTCCACGCCGCTGATGGGCAGGGGGTGGCACATCGGGATCAGGTCGGGGGTGCGCTTGGCAGCCATGATGCCGGCCACCTGGGCGACGGACAGGACGTCTCCCTTGGCCACCCGTCCCTGCTCGATCAACCCCAGGGTAGAGGGTTTCATGCGGACGGTGCCTCGCGCGGTGGCCTCCCGCACCGTCTCGCCCTTTCCGGTCACGTCCACCATGCGGGCTCGCCCGTCGGCATCGAAGTGTGTTAGTTCGGTCATTGAGGCCTCACAAGACTCAGTCCTCAGGACCGAGGACTCACGACGGGATAGATGCCTCGATCGCTCAGTCCTCAGTCCCCACTACCCGGTCCTCGCTAGTCTGCTTCGGGAAGGTCCAGCATCTGCACCGTGGCGCGGTCGCCCGGTTGGAGTCTGGCCACGGTCTCCGGTATCACCAGGATGGAGTTGGCCTGCACCATGGTGCGCAGGATGCCCGATCCCTGGGATCCGGCCGGCCGCACTCGCCACTCCCCCTTCTCCTCGGTGGCGATCGCTCGCACGAAGTTCCGGACCCCCACCCGGTTCTTTACGCCCTCCTCCAGGGTAGCCTCCACCTGGCGCCGCCTCAGCCGGGTGCGTCCCGACATCTTGAGGATGGCCGGCCGAACGAACTGCTCGAAGGCCACCATGGAGGCCGAGGGGTTGCCGGGCAGCCCGAACATCGGCTTCCCCGCGATCCGGCCGAAGGTAACCGGGGAGCCGGGGCGCATCTTCACCCGCCAAAAAAGGATCTCCCCCATGCGGGCCAGCACCGTCTTCACCACGTCGTAGTCGCCGACCGAGACGCCGCCCGAGGTGAGGAGCATGTCGGCGCCGATGATCCCCTGGCGGATCCTGGCCTCCAGTTCGGCTGCCGTATCCCGAGCGACGCCCAACGGCAGCGGCTCCCCGCCGCACGCCTTCACCTGCGCCGAGATGCTGTACAGGTTGCTGTTGCGGATCTTGCCGGGGGTCACCGGCTCGTCGGGAGCGACCAGCTCGTCACCGGTGGCGAGAACCGCCACCCTGGGGGTGCGTACCACCTGGGCCCGGGTTCGGCCGAGGGTCGCCAGCATGCCGATCTCCGCGGGCCTCAGGGGGATGCCCTGGCGCAGGATCACCTCCCCTTTCCTGACGTCTTCGCCGGCCCGTCGCAAGTCGTTTCCACTGGGGACCGGCTTCGATATCAGGACGGTCCAGTCGCCCCGCTCCACCTCCTCGGTCCTGACCACGGCGTCGGTGCCCGAGGGCATCGGCGCGCCCGTCATGATCCGCACGGCTTCTCCAGACCGCACCAGGGCGTGGGGCGGGTATCCGGCAGGCAGATCGGCGATGACCCGCAGGGAAACCGGCTTCTCTGGGGTGGCGCCCGCGGTGTCGGCGGCCATGACGGCGTACCCGTCCATGGCGGAGTTGTCGAAGGGTGGGATGTCCATGTCGGCCGGGACCTCTTCGGCCAACACCGAGCCGAGGCAATCCAATAGGGGGCGGATTTCCCTCGCCAGGGGCGAGACGGAACCGAGGACGATGCCGAGCGCCTGCTCGACCTCGACGTCCAACAGCATGGCAGCTTCTCCAGGGTTAAGCCTTCAGCGCAGTTTTGAAAGTATACATCGGGGTTCGGCGGTTGACAAAAGGAAGTCGGGTAGTACAATCCTAGCCGTTACCCCCTGCGCCTGTCCGTTCGACGGGCCGCGTTAGCGTGTTGGGGAGCTAATTCAAAACGGCTCGACGGTGAGTCGCCATCTTGCACAACCGTTGTTATCTTCTTGAACTGGGCCTCGTCGAGTACGGCGAGGCGTTTCGCTTGCAGCGGGCCATCGCAGCGGCTCGGGGGGTGGGTGCGCTTCCCGACGTCCTGGTCGCCCTGGAACACCCTCCCGTTCTGACCCTCGGTCGCAGGGCTAGCCGGACGAACATCCTTGCTCCGGATGGACTGCTGAGCCGCGAGGGAGTGGCGGTGCATCAAAGCACTCGGGGGGGCGACGTGACCTACCACGGCCCCGGGCAGCTGGTGGGCTACCCCATCCTGGCGCTGCGCCAACTTGGCCTGGGTGCCTCCCAGTACGTCCACACCCTGGAGAGGGTGATTATCGACCTGCTCCGGGAGTTTGGGATCGAGGCCGGGCAGGATCCACGACACGTTGGAGTGTGGGTGGGGGAGGAGAAGGTGGCGGCCATAGGCGTCGCCATCTCCGGGGGGATAACCACCCACGGCTTTGCCTTGAACGTGGATCCCAACCTTTCTCACTTTGGACTGATCAACCCCTGCGGGATAACGGACAAAGGGGTCACCTCCATGGCCAGGCTGCTGGGGCGCCCCGTGCGGCCCTCCGAGGTCCGGCCCCCGCTGGTGCGGCATTTCGCCCGCCTGTTTGGCCTGGAGATGGTCCCCTGCCCTCCTGCCGATCTGGCTTCAGCCGGCATCTCCCTGCCGGCCGGGGCCTGCTTCCCAACCCCTTAGCTGATGGGGCGGCGCCGACTGCTGCTGATCCCAACTCCAGATCCGCGAGCGCGGAATAGTGAAGATGTGAGAGGTGGTTAACGGATGCAGCCAACCCCAGTCGACCTGGCCTTGTTCGCAGTTTTCCTGGTCGTCCTGGTAGCGCCCTTCAAAGTCAAGCTGGTCGAGGAGAACCTGGAGGCGTTTCTCTTCGTCATGGGCGCTCTGGCCGTCACGGTTACCAGCAAGTGGGAGATCGAGCTGGTAAAGACGGCGGCAGAAGAGCCGGTCATGAAAGGGATTGTGCCGGCGGTTCTCTTTGCCGGCTTGATCTTCTTCTATGGCAAGGGCGCTCTCGGGAACGCCATGTACCGCGTCCTGAAGAGGGTTCCCCTGAGCGCGGTCGTATTCACCATCATCGTGGCGCTGGGGTTGCTGTCCAGCGTCATCACGGCCATCATCGCCTCCCTGCTGTTGGTGGAGTTCACCAACCTGATGCCCCTGGAGCGGAAGGACAAGATAAACCTGGTGATCATCGCCTGCTTCTCCATCGGCCTCGGGGCGGTGCTCACCCCTCTGGGAGAGCCTCTCTCCACCATTGCCGTCGTCAAGCTGGCCGGACCTCCCTACCACGCCAACTTCTGGTATCTGTTCGATCAACTGGGTGTGCTGGTCGTGCCCGGCGTGGTGGCGTGCGGTCTCTTTGGGGTCTTCTTTGTGGGTAAGAGAGCAGCCAAACAGTCGACGAAGGTGGAGATCGAAGCCGAGGAGGGCGGTCTCAAAGAGGTCGTCGTGAGGGCCGTCAAGGTATACGCCTTCGTGGCAGCCCTCTTCCTGCTGGGTGCCGGCATGGAGGTGATCATCAACAAGTACTTCATCCAGCTGCCGCCCCAGCTACTGTTCTGGCTCAACATGGTGTCGGCGATCCTCGATAACGCCACCCTCACGGCTGCCGAGATCGCCCCCGCCATGGCCCAGACCCAGATCAATGCGGCGCTGATGGGCTTGCTGATATCGGGTGGGATGCTGATCCCGGGGAACATCCCCAACATCATCTCGGCGGGCAAGCTCGGGATCACCAGCAGCGAATGGGCCAAGCTGGGAGTTCCCCTGGGCCTAGCGCTGAACGCCGTTTACTTCGTGGTGGTTTTCGTGCTGGGCTTCAGCCCCAGCCTCGGCATCTGACTCCCAGATCTGCCGCGCGGC
>JAJZRD010000013.1 GCA_021845945.1 Chloroflexota bacterium | reverse complement strand
CACGGCTACGATCTATCCCCGGGTACCCTGTACCCGATACTGCACGACCTGGAGAGGTCCGGCTATCTGGCGCGAGAGGAGAGGTTGGTGGCTGGGAAGATCCGCAAGTACTACCGGGCCACAGTCCTGGGCGAGCAGGCTCTCGCCGAGGCGCGGTCGAAGATCGCGGAGCTGGTCGCCGAGGTGCTCGAGGCAGCACCTTCATCCAAAGGCCGTTCATCTCCCAAAGCTCGAGGAGGCTGAGGCTGTACCGTCTCATGTGGAGAATGGCTTGGTGGCTGCGGGATCTTCGCTGTCTGCGGAGCCGCGTTCACCACATCTGGTGGACTGTTGCCGAAACAATGCAAGGGATTGCTGGCATCCAGGTGCATGCAGGCTGAGGGCCTGGGCACCGAGGCGAAATGACCAGGTTGGGTCTCAGCCCTGAGTTTGCCCCCCAATGTATAATACTGCCGGGCCTTGCCGCGTCGGCCCATCGGTCCCTCGGGTCTCTCATCCGTTGCCCTATCCTTCACCCTCGCTGGTGGGCAACCTGCAGGTCGGTGGTCTTAAGGCGGGATCGCTCGGGTATATGCGCACCCTGCGCACTCTCTCTAGCGGCCTCCCCACCTATTGCGCTTCGGATAAGGAGGCACCGCCAGGTGGATCCTCAGGGCGGGCATCTGACGCTCATTCTGTTCATCTACGGTCTAGCCTTCTTTGCCATGGGGCTGGCCATCGTGCTGGAGTCCCATCCTGGGAGCAAGCTGCCACTGGCCAGGAACCTCTGGCCCCTGGCGGCCTTCGGTTTTCTCCACTCCGGCGTTGAGTGGCTGGACATGGTGATGGTAGCCCGCTTCTACGAGGATCCTCTGCCGGGGCAGATCCCGATCTCCGCGATACGGGTGAGCCTGCTGGTGGCCTCGAGCCTGGCGCTTGCCTGGTTCGGCACGGCTCTCCTGGCAGAAGCGGGTGGGCGCTGGCGCATTTGCCTGGGGGTCCCGCCAACGCTGTTCCTACTGTGGGTGGGCGTGGTGGTGGGTCCGTTCGGGGGTTCTGCCCCGTATACCCATTCCTCGACCTGGGCCAGCGTTTGGGCCCGGTACCTCCTCTACCTACCCGCGTCGCTCCTGTCTGCCCTGGCCCTGGCGCGCCAGGCGCCGGCCCTCCGCAGCCTGGGGATGCCCCGCGTCGCGGCCGATTGCCGGTGGGCCGCCTACATCTTCGGCGCGAATGCCCTCGTCGCGGGGCTGGTAGTCCCCCAGGCCGACCCCTTCCCGGCATCGTTCCTCAATTACGAGACATTCCGAAGTGTGGTTGGACTGCCCCCGCAGCTCTTCCGTGCTGTGGCCGCCCTGGGCATCACCTACTTCATCGTGCGAGTGCTGCGGCTGTTCGATCTTCAGGTTCGCCTGGAACGCGGGCGGTTCGCCAGCCAGGCGTTGCTGGCTCAGGAAGAGGAGCGTAAGCGCATCGCCCGGGAACTGCACGACGAGACCGCTCAGCTTCTCAGTTCAATACTGGTTCGGCTCACACTGCTGGGCCAGGCGAGGTCCCTGGAGGAGGTCGGAAAGGCGCAGTCGGAGCTGGTATCCCTCTCGAGCCGGGCCGTGGAGGGGGTACGCCGGCTTGCCCTGGAGTTGAGGCCGCCGGAGCTGGATGACCTGGGTCTGGCCGAAGCTCTCCGCTGGTACGTGGACGACTTCAGCGCCAGATGGGGAGTTGAGGCCAGGCTCAGGGTGACGGGGCCGATTCACCGGCTCACCCCGACTACGGAGATGGCGCTATACCGCATCGCCCAGGAATCCCTTACCAATGTCGCCAGACATGCGGGAGCAAAGCAGGTAGCGGTCAGCCTGGAACGCCAGAATGGTGTCCTGACCCTGTCTGTTGAGGACGATGGCCACGGTTTCAGTGTGGAGGCGGCCATGGCCGCGAAGGAGCGAGGCATGGGGCTGTTCGGCATGCAGGAGCGCGCTGCCCTGCTGGGCGGCACGCTGCAACTCCATTCGGAGTTAAGCCAGGGGACGCGCGTGCGGGTCGAGGTTCCGGTTGCCGCGGAGGGCGGAGAGCGATGAAGAGAATCCGCGTGCTGCTGGCAGACGATCATCCGGTACTTCGATTTGGGGTGCGCGACCTCTTGAGTGCCCAGCCCGATATGGAGGTGGTGGGCGAGGCCAGCGATGGGCTCGAGGCGGTGCAGTTGGCCGAGAAGCTACGGCCCGATGTGATCGTCATGGACCTGGCAATGCCGAAGCTAGGGGGACTCGAAGCAACCCGTCGCCTCGGCGCCCGAGGGGTGGGCTGCAAAGTGCTGGTCCTCACCGTTCATGCTCAGGAGAGATACCTCCTCCACGTGCTGGCCGCCGGGGGCCTCGGCTACGTCTTGAAAACTGCGGCTCACACTGAGCTGGTGGACGCAGTTCGAAAGGTGGCCCTCGGCGAGCCATACCTCAGGCCTGAAGCTGCGCGCCTCCTGGTGAGCGGTTATCTGGAGCGAGTTCACAGCGGCCAAGAGAGAGACAGCTTCGGCGCACTGACAGAGCGGGAGCGCCAGGTGCTTCAGCTCACCGCCGAGGGACACACGGCCCAGGAGATCGGGCAGATGCTATCGATCAGCGTCAACACGGTGGAGACCTACCGGCGCCGGGTGATGGAGAAGCTGGACCTCCACCGTCGGTCCGATCTTGTGCGCTACGCCCTGGAGCGGGGTCTACTCATTCCGCCTGAATAGGGCTTCCCACAACTGTGCGTTTCCTTCCCCCTTCCGGTGCCCAACTATCAGGCCAGTCCCCGCTGTGATGCCAACTCCTCTCGAACGGCGTTGTCACCAAAACGGTGACAGCGATAACCCCACTCGGCGTGGCAGACAAGAACTGTCGGCTGCGCCGAGAATGACGTGGGTCTGTGTGCTCGCTTCGCAGGCGGTCGATTCCGTCGCGAGAGGGTCTAGCCATGCGCCCACTCCGGGTCCTCGGTGCCGAGGCCAGCGCCGGTTTCCGCGATACCATCCTTCAAGAGCCGACAACCCTCGAGGGGTGCTTCGTAGCGGCTGCCGCGGCCGACACGGAAGCAGCAGCGCAGGCGGCGCTAAGACTGGAGCCCGATGTGGTGCTCCTGGATATCAGCATCTGCGGCAGGAGCGGCATGAAGACTGCTCGACAGTTTCATCTCCTGCTGCCCAGGATGCGGGTGGTGCTGTTGCTCTCCGATGACCCTTCCGCTGAGGGACTCTACATCGGGGCGGCCGAGCGTCCATAGCCTGAGCAAGCATCGACGCTGCGGGCAGAGCACTCAAAGGCTGAGAGAATGGATCGGGAGGGAGGAGAAGTATGAGTACCCCCACTAGAAGGGGAATCGTAGTCGTGATAGTGCTGGTCGCCCTGGCCGGCCTGATGATCTCGACCGGCAGCATCGCCTCGGGTCGTTCTTCGGAAGGAGGGGCCTACCTGGGTACCCCAGCCGTGGTCGACCCGGGCGCGTATGTAGGTTCCCAGACCTGCCAGGGCTGCCATGCCGGACTGTACGATTCCTGGCAGAACACGCTGCATGCTCACATGGTGAGGCCCATCTCCAAGGGGGACCTGAGCAACGCCAAAGCCGATCTTACCGTGGCGGGAGCGCCTCAGCCCGATCAATACGACTGGGTCTTCGCCATCGGTGGCTGGTACAAGGAAGAGCGGTACGCCTACCGCGACATCAAAGGCCAAATCGTGACGGGCGAGTTCGAGTACAACAAGCCCAAGAACTCCTTCACCTTGCGGAAAGCCAAGAACGGCAACCTGGAGGCGTTGGACTGGATCAACGAATGCGGCGCCTGCCATGCCACCGGAATGGATACCCAGAAGCGCCAGTGGGCGGAGCTGAACATCGGTTGCGAGGCCTGCCACGGCCCAGGCGGGAGTCACGCCCAGAACCCGACGACAGTTAGGATGCCCGTGGACAAGAGCTCGGAGAACTGCGGCAAGTGTCACATCCGAGGCAGGGACACGAGCGGGCTCACCGCCTATCCTGCAGACTTCGAGTACGGCAAGCCGAGCACCCTCTTGGCCAAGTTCAACCCCATTCCTAAGACGGACACTGCCTCGGTATTCCCAGACCAAACGAACTCAAACAGGCACCGCCAGCAGTATCTGGACTGGAGCAAGAGCGGACACGCCCAGTGGGATGTGAACTGCGTGACCTGCCACGATCCGCACAAGGGATCGCTCACGGAGCGCAAGGCTGACCTGCGGGCCCAGGGCAACGAGCTGTGCGCCAAGTGCCACCAGGACAAGACCTCCAATCCCGTCGCCCATTCCGGCCATCGGGCTGAGGTAGCTAGCTGCGCCTCGTGCCACCTGCCCAAGGTCATAGCCTCGGGCTCGGTCTCTACCCACACCTTCGAGGCCATTGCACCCATCAAGACGCTGCACTTCGGTGAGACGATGGCCAACTCCTGCACCTACAGTTGCCACAAGTCTCGGGGTGTGGACTGGGCACACTGGGCCTACGTCCAGATCTTCGGGCAGTAGGCATCGCCCTTCCAGGGGGATGCGCCCCGGTGATGGCGCCGCGTCACCGGGGCGCATTCTTCCCGCCCACGTTTCGTGTCAGTGCCCTCATTCATCACTCACTTGCGGCTCGGCCTGATCCACAACGATGAGGGCCAAAGCATCCACCACGGCAGGACGGATCTTCTCTGGTGGGATTGAGAGGCCGGAGTTCTTGATGGCGGCGCGGACCCGCTCTCGGGCCTCCTGGACGGCGGCGTCCGGGAGACCGACGAGGGTGAAGTTGGGCATGCCGTAGGAGGCGATGTCGACCTCGACCTCGACCAGCTGCCCATTGAGGCCGACGACGGCGCAGGTGAGGGCCTTGGCGAGCATGGGAACCTCCGGGCAGAAGGCGGTGGGCACGAGGGACGGGTGCTGAGTGCTGACAGCTGATGACTCGACGAAGGGTAGCGCTACGGCGCAAGGTAGCAGCTATGTGGTACATCTGGAAGGGGCGCCCGAGACACGAGGAGCCTGGCGCGTTCAAATGGCCCGGGGGAGTGGCACCATGGCACAAGCGAGACACCCGTCTCGGGCGACTCCTGGAGCATCGGAGGTCCGAAGCCTGGACGGACCGAGGGAGCCCCTACTCTTGTAGGGGCTCCCTCGGTCGTCAGATTGCCTTGTACTGGAGACGAGGTGGACCGTCCCCACCTCGTTTCGTGCTTCCTGCTACTTGGCTATCTCCATCAGTGGCTTGACGGCGGCTTCCGTCTCCTCCCAATAGGCGGCATACTGGGCCGGATCCATGTAGCGCAGCGGGAGGGCTGCCTCCGCGGCCTTCTGCTTGTGCTCCTCGCTGTTGATGGCCTTGTTAAACGCATTGCTCAGGATGTCGACGACCTCTTTGGGGGTTCCGGCAGGTAGGCTGTAACCGCGAGCGGATGCCCAGAGGACGCTGTAGCCCTGCTCCTGGAGGGTAGGCACGTCCGGGTAGAACTTGCTTCGCTCCTTGTCCATGATCCCCAGGAGGCGAATGTCACCGCTCTTTACCTGCGCCTGGTAGTCGGCGCCCCAGCCTACGTTGGCATCTACGTGTCCGCCTAGGAGGGCTGTCTTGGCAGGGGCGGCTCCGTCGAACTGCACGATGCCGAACTGGGCGCCGGTCACCTTCTGCAGCTGCAGGATGCCCATGTGGGCCGGGCTCATGATGCCGGAGGAGGACATTTTCAGCTTGTTCGGGCTGGCCTTGGCAGCCTCGATCAGTTCCTTGGCCGTCTTGAAGGGGCTGTCGCCCTTGACGGCAATGACCCCGGGCTCGGAGACGTGGAGAGCCAGTGGCTGGAAGTCCTTGCGACTATAGGGGGACTTCCTCTCCGGGTCCAGGTAGACCGTGATGGTCCCGGGCACCAGGGTGTTGCCGATAGTGTGGCCGTCCGGTTTGGCCCTGATCAGCTCCGTCTCCCCTACCTGACCGCTGGCGCCAGGCTTGTTGACGATTTGAACGGGGACTCCCAACTCCTTCTCCAACAACGGGGCGAGCAACCTCGCGCCGATGTCCACACCCCCGCCGGCCGGCCATGCGACGATCAGCGTTATGGCCTTGCCCTTCTGGGGGAAGTCCACTTTCTTCGTGGGTGCGACGGTGGGTGCCGGCGCTGCGGCCTTCGTGGGTGCGGCCGCTGCCGGGGCGGTGGTCGCCGGCGCTTGAGTAGCCGCGGGGGCCGCTTGGGAGCAACCCACCACCAGCAGCGTCGCCAGTGACGCGATCAATAGGACTGCCGATAATCGTTTCACTTTTCTCTCCTCTCAGGACTCACGATTCACAGGGCAAGCCACCCTGTGCTGGTTGAAACGTAGCTGTCTGCTTGACCGGATACAGTTCAGGCGTGGCCGTTACCGTCGGGGTGGATCTCCGACGGTCGGTAGCGATTGTGGGACCGTGCACGGGCCGAGGAGTCAGCCTGCGGGTAGCCTCGGTAGCTCGGGGTTTCATCGTGGCGTGGCCATCCGGGGTGGGCAGGCGTCCCGAGCGGTGGGGGATCTTCCAGCCCCAGATGTCTTGCCGGCGTGACCTGGAAGACCTGGTACAACTCCTCCCTGGTGCAGCCGTAAGCGAAGAGGACCTTGACCATCCAGCGGATGGCCACGTCGAAGGGGAAGTTCTGGAGTTGCCCCAGGTCGGCCCCGTAGACGACGTTCGCCGGACCCACCTCCTTGACTATGCGCGCCGCATATAGAGGGCCGCTCTCGTGGAGCGGGAAGGCCAGAGTGCCCAGCCCTGACAGCATAACCTTCGCCCCTCGGGCGGCCTGCTGCTTCATTTGGGCGATAGTGTGCTTCGAGTGCATGTGGGCGGGATGGATGATTTCCATCCGCTTGACGCCCAAACGAACAGCCTCGTCCAACAGGATCGCACTGTCCTCGTAGGGGTAGTGGCCGGTCCCCAGGGTCAAGTCGTTGTCGGCGATGATCCGCAGGATCTCCCGCATCTGGGGGACAACTTGTCTGTCTTCGTCCAGGAAGTTCAGTCCGTAGCCCGACCAATCGTCGTACACCACCCTGCGGTGGTGGTAGGAATCCACCATCGGCATCCAGACGTACTTCATGCCGGGGAAGGCGAGGCACTTCTTGACTGCCTCGGGGTTGAAGCCCCCCACAGAGTAGTTGAGGGTGATTCCACCGAAGCACTGAACGGGGCGCAGCCCCCTCTCCTCGGCGTAGCGATTGGCGATCTTCTGGACGAGAGCGTTGCGGGAAGCCGATGGACTGTACCAGGTCTTGACCACCATCGCTCGCAGACCGAGGTCCGTGTAGTCCATGGCCATGTCGTCTTCCAGCAGCAGTCTCTCCATGGGATCGGAGCCGCCGTGGGCGTGAATGTCGATGGCGTTGGTGATGACGTCATCCACATCCTGTTCGGTGAACTTGGCTCCCGCAAGGAACCGTGCGTACTGGATATTGGCGTACTGGATCTGTTGTTTGACGAGCCAGGTGAACACCTCGTCGCTGACCCCGGCTGCATCGACGTTCACCAGCTTCTTGGTCCGTTCGACACGGTCATCAGGAACGTCGATCTGCAGGATTTGCCGAAGGGTCAGATCCTCTTCTGGCTTGGCGCTCCCGCGCCTCAGAACACCGTTGTCTTCTGCCACTTCTGCCTCCGGCCGCTCACCCGACAACGTGAGCAGCAGCTACGGATAGGATTGGATGGCCGCCATTTTACGCTTGGCCTACGACCAGAACAAGGTGAAGGCTTGGGGGCCTGTCCGCGCCGGCCCTTTTGCATTACAATCGCCCCCAACCAGTTGGGAGGTGTTAGGGTATGGAGAAGGGCAGCAGACAGCTTAGCGGCAAGGTGGCCTGGGTCACGGGGTCATCGCGGGGCATCGGTCGGGCGATCGCGACCCACCTGGCGAGCCTCGGCGCATCGGTGGCGATCCATGGTACTAAACCGGCTTCCAGCCCCTCCTTCGATGAGGCGTACTCGCTGGAGGCGGTTGCCCGAGCCATCGCTACGGAGCACGGCGTGGAGCTGCTGCCGGTCCACGGTGACCTCACCGACGAGGCGACGGTGAAGCGGCTGGCCGGCGAGATCAGGGCCCGCTTCGGGCGGATCGATCTCCTGGTCAACTGTGCCGGTGGTGACATCGGCGCTCAGGGAACCGCCGGCCCCATGGGCGGGCGGCCAGAAGGGAACGACGCCCTTTCCGTCTCCCTGGAGGATATCCGGTCGCTTCTCGACCGCAACCTGATGACCTGCATCCTGGTCTGCCGCGAGGTGGCGCCGGAGATGATAGCGCGGCGCTCCGGCCGCATCGTGAACATCGGCAGCATCGCAGGCCTGGGCGGGACCACGGTGGGGGCGATCTACGCTACCGCTAAGGCGGCGGTGGCCGAGTACTCCCGCTGCCTGGCGATGCAGCTGCGGCCCCACGACGTGGCCGTGAACGTGGTGGCGCCGGGCCCGATCCTGACCCAGCGGTTCATGGCGAGCCGCCCCCTGGACCAGGAGATGATGGCTGAAGGCGGGACCCTGGTTCGGTACGGGCAGCCCCCCGAGATCGCCAGGGCGGTGGCCTTCCTGCTGTCGGAGGAAGCCTCCTTCGTGACTGGCCAGCTGCTGCGGGTCGACGGCGGGTCCCAGTGCTGGCCTGCGTAGGGCAGAGGTCGGTGCAGGCCAGCCTCATCCCCCGCATCGACAACCTCCGGTCGCTGGGGATCGTGTGGATCCCCGGGCTGATGGCGGCCGGCGCGCAGCCCGCCCGGCCGCGGGGGCGGGGGCGGCCCTCGTCGCCGCCGAGATGGCGTCGCGGAACGGGTTGGATCCCGCAACGTGGGCCTCCACCAGACCTCGGCTGATGTAGAGACCCAGCCCCAGCCCGGCTATCCGTTCCTCCTGAGCCCATCGGGTCCGGTGGAAGCGGGCCCGCTGCTCCTCGGCTTCGGCGGCAGCCTCGCGCTCTCGCTCGAGGAGGCGAGCGCGCTCTTCTTCCGCCCGGGCCCGATCGATGGCCGAGGCCGCCCGGTCGGCCACCAGCTGCAGCAACCGCAGGTCGTCCTCCATGAACTTTCGGGGCTTGGCCGTCCCCACGTGGACCACGCCGATCACACGGTCCTGCGCCAGTAGCGGGACGCCGATGAGGGAGCGGACCCTCTGGCGCAGAATCGGGGTGATCACCTCGGTGAGGGACAGGTCGTCCACGATCGGCGGCTCGCGAGTAGCGGCGATGCGGCTACAGCGGTGCGATGATGGGAGGCAACGGCAAGAGGAGTGCCCGCCGGGGTGGCGGATGAGACTACAGGGCCGGGGCGGGAAGGGGGAGGCTACCGATTGGCCAGGGTTGCCCGCAATCCGCGGGTTGGCTTCTCGACCCAACTCCTGAAGACCTGGCGCAGGTGTTCCTGGACGGTGACCGTCCCCGACTCGCCGAAGCGGGCCCTGGTCTTTCGGTGGGTGAGGGATCGCTCGAGCTCCATCGCGGTCCGCCCCCGGAAGTAGGTGAAGGCGGACCCGATTTGGGCGAGATGGTGGGCGTCGCTACCGCCCAACTCCCCCAGGTGGAAATCCCGCCGATTGAAGTGGCGGATCTTCTCGGTGTTGCCACGGGCCCCGATGGCGGCGTTGCACACCTCGATGCCGTCGATCTGCACCCGCTGCCCCAGCAGCCAGAGGATGTGGCGGTAGCCCCCGCTGGGGGTCCACATGACGGTGGGGTGGGGGATGCCGACCAGGCCCCCCATCTCGTGGACCAGGGCGATGGTGTGCCGGTAGCTCTTTCCCCGGGGGAAGGGTTCGGTGGGGTAGGGAGGCCGGAAGAAGTAGGCCAGGAGATGGCGACCCAGGGCCGCGGTTATCTCGGTGGCCACCACCACCTGAAAGCGGCAGGCCGGGTGAGCCCGGACCCACTGCACCGCCTCCAGGGCTCCGGCGACCTGATCGTGGTCGGCTATAGCTACCAGGTCCAGGTCGGTGTTCTCCTGGACGTAGCTCATGATCTCGGGGACAGACGCCATGCCATCGCTGACGCTGCTGTGGATGTGCAGATCTGCCTTGCCCAAGAGTCGACACCTGATGCAGATTGGGTAGAAAGCGGGGTGGGGACGCTTGCCGCCGCCATCATATCACGTTTGCGCCACAGTCCGCAGCGGTCTGGCTACGATCTGTCCGGGACCTGCCGGATGGACCACTTGGTGCATCGTTCCGCAGGAACGACGCACTTAGGGGTTGTCTCCCGCCTGGGCGCTGCTCTTCTGCTGCTATGTGGAGGGCGCCTCGGCGAGGGCTTTAACCTGCACCCTGAAGGCCTGATTGGCCCACCCCGGCCAGAGGGCGATGTCCGCCGGCCGGGCGAACCCGCCCATGGAGTTGAGGATCTTCTGGGCGTCGGACGCCTTTCTGCCTCGCACCGCGGCCGCGACCGCGCCGGTATCCACGTCTCGCCGTAGGAGGCCCGCGGCGTGGACCCGCATCGTCATATGCTGGCCCTCGGCGTTGACGACCGCCGGCGGGTCCATCTTTGGATCGCCCACCTGCTTGAAGTCCCGGGGGACATCCTGCCCCCAGAGGGCCAGGACCACTTGGTTGAAGTCGTCGTTGTTATAGGCCAGACCGCTGGTCACGATCTCCATCGTGCCCCCCAGGGTGTCCGACGTGTCTCCGATGTTGTGATCGTACCGCTCGCTCACGATCTGAGTGTTGATGCTCTGCTCGGGCATCGACTCGTCGCCCTTCAGCTGGCTCCTCAGTTGGTCGCCGGCCTGGCCGGAGGCCTGTTTCAGCATTTGCTGCCGCAAGGCGTCACGAACCGCGAGGGTGACCTGAGTGCCGGCCTGGAAGCCGGAAGAGCTGCTGCCGGGCTGCGCAGGCGGCGGAGCCACGTCCTTCACGTTGATGGAAGCGTTCACCTGGACCCTGGTCTGCACCAGTTGGCCCGAGATCCGCTGGGCCGTGGTGTCGAAGCGGGGGCCTCCGATCTCCACCAGCACCTCTACGTCGCGATTCATCGCCTGGGTCTCGGGGTAGACCGTGACCCGAGCTACCGGTATGGCCAGGTAGGCCATGGTCACCAGGATGGTCGCCAGCATCGCCCCCATGAGGAGGCCCCACCGGCTGATACCCAGGGCGGGGGTGAACTCCTCAGGGTCGGTGAAGGAGATGTTCTCCGACCGGTCTGGAGTGGGTATCCTACTGCTGTAGTAGCCCCTCATGGAGCTGTAGACGTGGCGGAAGCCATTCTCCTGGGCGAAACCGCGGCGGGTAAGGTCGTCGCTGACGATGATCAGATCCAGCCCCAGCTCGCGTTGGAGGCGGCGGAGGACCCGGAACTCCAGGCCATCGCGCAGCGACTTGATGTTGGAGGGGAGAACCAACACCACCCGCGGCAGCCTGGTGCTTTCCAGTTTGCTCCGGATGGAGGTGAGGTCGTCGTCACGATCGACTTCGATGACGGTCTCGTGCTGAGGGCCATGGCCGGTCAGGGCATTAGCGTAGCTTCTCATGTCGTCCCCTGCGCCCAGGCGAACGATATCCTCTCGGCTCCGTCGGAAGGCCGACATGAATTCCCTCGTGTGGATAGGTCTGAGGATCGATCCCTCTTGCTCACTCCTTGCCGCGCGGGTCGTCCCCGTCGGACCTCGGGATCGATCCCCAGGGGGAGATGCAAGAAGCGGACCTGTGGGGACGTAGAGACGCGACATGTCGCGTCTCTACAGGTGGGAGATCGCTTCCAGCGTGATGTCGGCCGCCCTCAGAAGCGCGCGTGTGTAGCTGAGGGTGTGGAAGCCCGGGCGCCAGGAGTCCCACAGCTCGTCGGAGATGGCTGCGATGAGGGCTATCCGGGCTTTCCGGTGGCGGGCGACGGCGAAGAGGGCGGCGGCCTCCATCTCGACGGCGAGGACGCCCAGGGATCTCAAGCGAGCCACGGTGTCGCGGCACTCTCTGTAGGGGGCGTCGGTGCTCCAGGTGGGACCCTGGGCTGGTGTCGCTCCGGTTCGCTCCAGCGCGGCGGAGACCAGGGCGTCCACCAGATCGGTCGATGCCGGGGCAGCCTCCCCTGCCGGCAGGTAGTGGTGGGAGGTCCCCTCGTGCCTCAGGGCCTCGGTTGGCACCGCCAGGGAGCCCACGGGAAGGTGGGGCTGTAGGCTGCCGGCCGAGCCCACCAGCAGCACCGTCCCGACCCCCGCGGCGATCATCAGCTCCAGGGCAGCGGCGGCGGCCGGTGCCCCGATGGGGAGCCGTGCGACGGCGAGGCGCCGCTCCCTGAAGGTGCCCCTGGCCAGGGGCCAGAAGGTGGGGGTGGGCCAGCGGGTTGGGGCCTCGACCCCGATCTGGGCCACCATCCGATCCAGCGCCCTCTGCTGAAAGGTGGCCACCAGCAGTTCCGGCAGGGCCAGGGCATCGCCGCCGCTGCCCAGCAGCTCGCCGTAGTAGGCCAGCACCCGCTCCGGGGCTATCAGCGGTTCCGAGCTGTCGAGATCCCAGGACACCGTCCGGTCTCCTCCCACTGCGTCGTCGGCCTCCCGCGTGTAGAGACGCGCGGGGTGAAGAGCGTCTGCATGCTGCTGGTGGCTCGTCGTCCTCCCGCCCGTAGAGACGCGACATGTCGCGTCTCTACAACCCGCGGTGACGGGCAAGGTGATTGTAGGGGTCGGCCGGCGTTCGGGCAAGGGCTGAAACCGTGGAACGTTCGCCGTCAGGAGGCGGGAATCTGGCATTCGGAACCACATGCACAATTTCCAACATGGTGCTATAATTCACGACCGCGTGGCCCGGGTGCGCTGGCGCGCCTGGAGGTGCAGCCGAAGCACCAGCTTCTGGCCACTGACGATGGTGGTGCAATGCCTGCGCAGTATCTTCCCATAGCCGTACTGTTCTGGACCCTTGCCGTCTTCACTCTGGTCATTCTCGCTCTCACCCGGTTGCTGGGACCCTACCGTCCAACCCCAGCCAAGACCATGCCCTACGAGAGCGGCATTCGACCTCTCATGCCGGCCAGGATGCGGTTCCACGTCCACTTCACCCTGGTGGCTATGCTGTTCATCCTCTTCGACATCGAAATCGTCTTCCTCTACCCGTTCGCCGTCGTCATGCGCCAGCTGAAGCTGTTCGGCCTCCTGGAGGTGCTGACCTTCGTCCTGGTGCTGCTGGTGGGTTACTTCTACGTGTGGAAGAAAGGGGCCTTCGATTGGGAGTAGAGGAGAAGCTGCCGGGCGGGCTTCAGGTGATAGTGACCAAGCTGGCCAACTGGGGCCGGCAGGGCGCCATCTACCCTCTGACCTCCGGCCTGGCTTGCTGCGCTATAGAGATGATGTCCGCCAGCATGGGGCGATACGACATCTCCCGGTTTGGCTCTGAGGCCTTCCGGGCCACCCCGCGTCAATCCGACCTGCTGATCGTGTCCGGCAGGGTGTCGATGAAGATGGCCCCTGTGCTGCGGCACCTGTACGACCAGATGCCCGACCCCAAGTGGGTGATCGCCATGGGCGATTGCTCCTCCAGCGGCGGGGTGTTCAACAACTACGCCATACTGCAGGGGGTCGACAAGATCATACCGGTGGACCTCTACATTCCCGGGTGCCCGCCACGGCCGGAGATGCTGCTGGAAGCCCTGCAAACCCTGAAGATGAAGATCCTGCACGAGGGAGACATCAATGGTCGACTCTGAGGGGATAATCCAGGCGGTTGCCGCGGCGATAGGCGATGGGCTGCTGGGCACCGACGCGGATCGTGCCGGGACGCCGGTCCTGGTGGTGGATAGGGGCTCCATTCGCGAGGCATGCCGGCTGCTGCGGGACGGCGAAGGGAAGTTCGTCCACCTGTCGGGCGTCTGGGGCGTGGACTACCTGGGGATGGGGCTGGAGTCCCGCTTCGCGGTGGTCTACCACTTCTACTCCCCGACGCTACGGAGTCGCATCGCGGCGAAGGTGCCGCTGGAGGAGAGCGACCCCGTCGTCCCGTCGGTGGTGGAGCTGTTCCCCACGGCGAACTGGCACGAGCGGGAGACCTTCGACATGTACGGCATTCGGTTCGAAGGCCATCCCAACCTGACCCGAATACTGATGCCGGAGGATGCCACCTTCTACCCGCTGCGGAAGGACGTGCCCCTGGGCGGTGAAGAGGTAGAGTTCACCCACAACACCGATCGGCTCCGCCGGCAGCGGGCGGCCGAGTCTTCAGAAGCGAGTCGAAACTAGGATGGCGAACGAGCCTCAGCTGCTGCCCGAAGATGAAGTGATGCTCCTCAACGTGGGGCCCCAGCATCCGGCCACCCACGGTGTGCTGCGCCTGGTGCTGGCCCTGGATGGAGAGGTGATCAGGGAGTGCACCCCGGTCATTGGCTACCTGCACTCGGGCTTCGAGAAGAGCTACGAGAACAAGAAGTACCAGCAGTGCGTGACCCTGACCGACCGGATGGACTATCTGAACCCCCTGGGGAACAACCTGGCCTTCTCCCTCGCTGTGGAGAAGTTGCTGGGCATCGAGGCCCCGCCGAGGGCCCAGGTGGTTCGGGTGCTGCTGGCGGAGTTGACTCGTATTCAGAGCCACCTGATGGGTTTCGGCTCCAACGGCCTGGACCTGGGCGCCTCCAGCCCTATCATGTACGCCTTCCGAGATCGGGAGATGATCCTGGACATCTTCGAGATGATCTCCGGCCAGCGGATGATGACCAGCTACATTCGCCCCGGCGGCCTGGCGAAGGATCTGCCCCCCGGGTTCGAGGAGGCGGTGCAGAAGTTCATCGACTACTTCCCCGCCAAGCTGGCGGAGTACCACGGCCTGCTGACCCGCAACCCCATATGGTTGGACCGCATGGTGGGGGTGGGGAAGCTGACCGCCGAGCAGTGCGTCGAGCTGGGGGTCACGGGGCCGATCCTTCGGGCCGCGGGCATGGCTCGCGACCTCCGGAGGGAGACGCCCTACAGCGGGTACGAGAGCTACGATTTCGACGTGATCACCCGCACGGAGAGCGACTGCTACGCCCGCTACCTGGTCAGGATGGACGAGATGCGGGAGAGCCTGAAGATCGTGCAGCAGGCGCTGAACCGCATCCCCGAGGGGCCCTACGTGGTGGAGGACTTCAAGCACGCCCTCCCTCCAAAGCAGCTGATCTCCGACAACATGGAGGCCCTGATCCACCACTTCAAGCTGGCCACCGAGGGCTACCGGGTGCCTGCCGGCGAGATCTACTCGGCCATCGAGTCGCCGCGAGGTGAGCTGGGCTTCTACATCCTTTCGGACGGCAGCGGGAAGCCCTACCGCGTCCACGCGAGGACGCCCTCCTTCACCAACTTGCAGTGTCTTTCGGTCATGTCCAGGGGCGGCTACATTGCCGACCTGGTGAACATGATCGCCGCCATCGATCCGATTATGGGAGATGTGGACAGATAGTGGCAGGGCTCCTTTCCGAACAAACCAAGGCGGAGATCCGGGCTGCCGTGCAGAGGTATCCCGAGCGGCGGTCGGCTTCCATGGCGGCGCTCAGGGCCGCTCAGTACCAGCTGGGATGGCTGTCGCCGGAGGTGGTGGAAGAGGTTGCGGCCGAGCTGGACCTGGACTCCAACGGTCTCTACCAGCTGGTTACCTTCTACGACATGTTCTACGACCATCCGGTGGGTAGCTACGTCCTCGGGGTGTGCAACAACCTGTCCTGCTACCTGCGGAACAGCGACCGGCTGCTGGAGTACATCCAGGAGAAGCTGGGGATAGCGCCCGACGAGACGACTCCCGATGGGGTGTTCACCCTCAGGACGGTAGAATGCCTGGCGGCCTGCGGCAACGCCCCGGTGATGATGGTGAACGAGGACTACTACGAGAGGCTGACCCACGAGGACGTGGACCGGCTCCTCGCGGAGCTGAGGGCGAAGGCCCAGAGAGACGGGGAGACGGGGTGACGGGGAGGTTCCCTCTCCCTTTGGGAGAGGGTCAGGGTGAGGGCTCGTTCGGAGCTAGACAAAGAGCCCTCACCCGCCCTTCGGGCGGCCTCTCCCAAGGGGAGAGGCGAAGCACTCAGCACTGCAAGGACGTACAGCGGTGACCGAAAAGATCCTGTTCCGCAATATGGGGATCCCGAACTCCTGGGACATCGAAGTGTACGAGTCCCGAGGAGGCTACGAAGGCTTGAGGAAGGCCTTCGAGCACACCCCGGCCGAGGTCATCGAGATCGTGAAGGCCTCGGGCCTTCGGGGGCGCGGCGGCGCCGGTTTTCCCGCAGGGATGAAGTGGAGCTTCGTGCCCAAAGACCCCGGGCTGCAGAGGTACCTGACCTGCAACTGCGACGAGAGCGAGCCAGGCACCTTCAAGGACCGGCAGTTGGTGGAGAACGATCCCCACCAGCTGATCGAGGGGATCGTCATCGCCTGCTACGCCTTCGACGCCTCCAAGGCCTTCATTTACATAAGGGGCGAGCTGGCTTTCGGTGCCCAGCGGATCGAGCGAGCCATCGCCCAGGCCTACGAGAGGGGATACCTGGGGAACAACATCCTGGGGAGCGGCTTCTCCCTGGATCTGGTGCTCTCCCGCGGCGCTGGGGCCTACATCTGCGGAGAAGAGACGGCGCTGCTGGAGTCGCTGGAGGGTAACCGGCCTATGCCCCGGTCGAGGCCGCCCTTCCCAGCGGTGGTGGGCCTCTACGGCAAGCCGACGGTAATCAACAACGTCGAGACCCTGTCCAACGTCCCCCACATACTGAAGAACGGCGCCGAGTGGTACGCCTCCATCGGGATACCGCCGCGGAACACGGGGACCAAGATCTACTGTCTGAGCGGCCGGGTCAACAGGCCGGGCAACTACGAGCTGCCGCTGGGGACCACGGCCCGGGAGCTGATCTACGAGCATGGTGGGGGAGTCGCCGGCGGGAGGGCGATCAAGGCCTTTATCCCGGGCGGCACCTCGGCGCCGATGTTGGGGCCCGACATGCTGGACCTGAAGCTGGAGTTCGACTCGGTGGCTCAGGCAGGCTCCATGCTGGGCTCGGCCGCCGTGATCGTGATGGACGAGACGGTCTGCATGCCCCACGCCGTGGCCAGGATGGTGGAGTTCTACGAGCACGAATCCTGTGGCAAGTGCACGCCCTGCCGGGAAGGGGTTCGCTGGCTGAACGAGATCCTCCACAGGATCGTACAGGGCCGGGGCCGCGAGGGCGACGTCGATCTCCTGCTGGACATCTGTGACAACATCGCCGGCGGCAAGGCCTTGTGTGGCCTGGGCGACGCGGCGACGAACCCGGTGAGAAGCGGGATCAAGCTGTTCCGTGAGGAGTTCGAGTACCACATCCGGCAGGGGCGCTGCATGGTGGGCAGTGAGGTGGCGAGCCTTGGCTGATCTGGTAAAGGTAACGATCGACGGTCGCGAGGCGATGGTGCCGAAGGGTACCCTGCTCACCGATGCGGCCAAGCAGGTGGGCATAGAGATCCCTGTCTTCTGCTACCACGAGAAGATGCACCCGGTGGGCGCCTGCCGCATGTGTCTGGTGGAGATAGAGAAGGTCCCTCGGCTGCAGACGGCCTGCACCACGCCGGTCACCGACGGGATGGTGGTGAAGACCGATACCCCGGCGGTGGAGAAGGCTCGCAAGGGAGTCCTGGAGTTCCTCCTGACCAACCACCCCCTCGACTGCCCGGTCTGCGACAAGGGGGGCGAGTGCCCGCTGCAGGACACGACCTACAGGTACGCCTCCGACAGGTCTCGCTTCGACGAGGAGAAGCGGCACTTCGAGAAGCCGATCCGGCTGAGCTCGCTGATCGTCCTGGATCGCGAGCGATGCATCATGTGCACCCGCTGCGTTCGCTTCCAGCGGGAGGTCGCGGGGGATGAGACCCTCACCCTGATAAACAGGGGATCCCGCAGCTTCGTCGGTGTGATGCCGGGCCGGATCTTCGACTCGCCTTTCTCGGGCAATACCATCGAGCTGTGCCCTGTGGGGGCTCTGACCAGCGCCAGGTTCCGCTTCAAGGCCCGATCCTGGGAGCTGAAGGAGACCCCCAGCCTCTGCGCTCAGTGTAGCGTTGGGTGCAACGTCCAGCTGGAGTCCCGCGACGACGTGGTGCTGCGGCTGACCTCCCGCGAGAACACCGACCTGGACGACGGCTGGCTGTGCGACAGGGGCCGCTTCACCTACCAGTTCCTCAACGATCCGGGGCGGCTGGTCACCCCCTTCGTTCGGAAGGGCGGGAATCTGGTGCCGGCGACCTGGGAAGAGGCCCTGGAGGCGGTGGTGCGGCGGCTGCGCCAGATCAAGCTGGCGAGCGGCGGCCAGAGCCTTGGCGGGATGATTGCGGCCACGGCCACCAACGAGGAGCTGTACCTCTTCCAGAAGCTGTTCCGGGGTGTCCTGGGAAGCAACAACCTGGATTACGGCCTGCATGGCGCATACAGCGCGCCGGAGGCCGGGGTGGATGCGGCCAGCGGAACCATCGCGGGGCTGGAGGCGGCTCGGGTGATCCTGCTGGCGGGCGTCGATCCGATAGAGCGACAGCCGGTGCTGGACCTGCGGCTCAAGAAGGCGGTCCGGCGAAAGGGTGCCCGGCTAGTCAACATCGGGTCGAAGGAGACCGACCTGGCCAGGCTGAGCCACGCGGATCTTCAGGTGCCCGAGGGGGCCGAGGCCGCGGTGGTCAACGGGATCCTGCGGATGATCCTGGCCGACAACCTGGCGGGCGAGGCTGCCGAGGAGCGGTTGGGTGGCCGGTACGACGAGGTGGCTCGGGCCGTGGCTCCCTACACCGTAGAGAAGGTTCAGGAGATCGCCGGCATCTCTGCAGACGAGTTGAGGGCGGTCGCCCAGCTGCTGGTTTCCACGACCAGGGTGGCCATCCTGTTCCCCCGTCCGCTGCCGGGCGCCCCAGCCGGTCTCCAGGAGGCCTGCGGGCGGCTGGCCGCGGTCACGGGCTGCCTGCTGGAGCAGGGGGGCGGGCTCTACCCCCTGGGGACGGAGAGCAACTCCCAGGGCGCCATCGACATGGGCCTTATGCCCAAGCGGCTGCCGGGTCAGGAATCCCTCTCGACTGAGAGTCTGGACCGGCTGGAAAAAGTTTGGGGGGTTCGCCCACCGGCCGAGGTGGGGCTGACCGGGCTGCAGATGATGGATGCGGCGGCCGAGGGCCGGCTGAGCGCCCTGTACCTGGTGGGGCTCGACCCCGTTGGCCAGGAGGGCGGCGATCGGGTGAAGGAGGCCCTGTCCCACCTGGGGCTGCTGGTGGTGCAGGATCTCTTCATGACCCCGACGGCTCAGATGGCTCACGTGGTGCTGCCGGCGGCCGCCTTTGCCGAAAAAGAGGGCAGCTTCACGAACCTGGAGCGCCGGGTACAGCGGCTGCAGGCCGCGGTCTCCGCCCCGGGCGAGGCCCGATCCGGCTGGCAGATCCTGGCGGAGCTGGGGCGAGGTCTCGACCCCGGCTGGAGCTACGGCCGGGCAGAGGAAGTTTTCGACGAGATCGCCGCGGCGGTCCCCCTCTACGAGGGGCTGAGCTGGCGTCGGCTGGGGGCTCAGGGCAAGCGGTGGGACTATCCGGGGGCTGAGGAAGTGGAAACGTCGCGCAACGGGCACGAGCGTCCCCTCTGGTACAAGCCCCTCAAGACGGGAGCCCAGGTCGAAGAAACCGAAGCCTGAGGGCCATGATGCTGCGGGCAGGACGGGTGTCATCCTGAGCGTAGCGAAGGATCTCCTCCATCGCGCATAGAGATGCTTCGCTTCGCTCAGCATGACAGACCACGTGATCTTTATTTGGGAGTACTAAGCGTCGGATGGAGCAGATCCTGGTCATCCTCATCGCGCTGGTCAAATCGGTAATAATCTTCTTCGGGCTGATCGTGGCTGCTGCCTACATGACGCTGACGGAGCGCAAGGTGCTGGCCTGGATGCAGGCGCGGATCGGCCCGAACCGGGTGGGGCCCTGGGGGATGCTCCAGCCGATCGCGGACGCCGTGAAGGCGATGTTCAAGGAAGACGCCGTGCCCGACGGGGCCGACAGGTTCGTCTTCTGGCTGGCACCGGTGATCGCGGTGATGGCCTCCATGATGACCTTCGCGGTCATTCCGGTGGGCCCTCGGGTCAACATCTTCGGGTTCCCGGTCGACCTGCAGCTGGCCGACGTGAGCGTGGGGATCCTGGTGATCCTGGCGGTTTCGTCGCTGGGGGTGTACGGGATCGTGCTGGCCGGCTGGTCCTCCAACAGCAAGTACTCCTACCTGGGGTCGGTGCGTTCCTCGGCCCAGATGATCAGCTACGAGCTGGGCATGGGGCTCTCGATCCTGAGCGTGGTGGTAACGGTGGGGTCGCTGCGGATCTCCGACATCGTCGGGTTCCAGGCGGCGGTCCCCCTGGTCCTGATCCAGCCCCTGGCTTTCATCCTCTACTCCATATCGGCGATAGCGGAGAACAACCGGCCGCCCTTCGATCTGCCCGAGGCGGAGCAGGAGCTGGTTCAGGGCTATATGACCGAGTACTCCGGGCTGAAGTTCGCCATGTTCTACCTGGCGGAGTACGTGAACATGGTGACCATCAGCTCCGTCGCGACCACCCTGTTCCTGGGTGGATATCACGGGCCGATCGCCGATGGCGTCTGGTGGTTCTTGATCAAGGTAGCGACCCTGCTGTTCGGCTACGTCTGGCTGAGAGCCACGCTGCCGCGGCTGCGCTACGATCGGTTGATGCGTTTGGGATGGCAGGTGATCTTGCCGATCAGCCTGCTGAACGTGGTGGTCACGGCGATCGTCGTCACCATGATGGCCTAGTGCACGTTCAGCGGACATCCTCGGCATTGGCATGGGGGCACCCCCATGTGGGTGCCCTGGGTAAGCCGTAGGGCGGGGTCTTGTACCCCGCCGCCGCCGGTCTGGTGACAACGCCGGGCGGCGGGGGATAAACCCCCGCCCTACCGGGGGAGCAACGCGGTCAGTATCCTTGGAAATGCGGGTGCGATCTGCATGGCGAGTAGTGGCGGCGTAATACAGGATGTCAAAGATCTGCTGAGCATCGGGAAAGGGCTGAGCATAACCTTCAGCTACCTGTTCAGGCCCAAGACCACCTTCCAGTATCCCGAAGAGAAGCGGCCGGACGTCCGGCGTCTGCGGTGGCGCCACGATCTGCACCGCTACGCCAACGGGCTGGAGCGCTGCATCGGCTGCTCTCTCTGCGCGGCGGCCTGTCCGGCCGGCGCGATCTACGTCGAGCCGGCCGAGAACAGCGACGCGGATCGCCACTCGCCGGGGGAGCGGTACGCGAGGCGGTACGAGATCAACTTGCTCCGCTGCATCTTCTGCGGCTACTGCGAGGAGGCCTGCCCAACGCAGGCGATCGTCCTGGGGCAGGAATACGAGCTGGTCGATGACGACCGGGAGGACTTCATCTTCACCAAGGAGCGGTTGATCGTCCCGACTTCCGAGGGCCACGGCGAGGCGCCCCAGGGTGTGAGGAGCCTACCCTTCAAACAGGAAGAGCTGAAGTGATGGAAATCGCCTACTTTGCCTCGCTGGCCGTTCTGGCGGTGTTGTTCGCGGTCGGGGTGATCGTGAGCCGCAACACGGTCCACAGCGCACTCTTCATGGTGGCCGTGCTGTTCTGTGTGGCCATGCTCTACCTGAGCCTGTCGGCCGAGTTTCTCGCGGTGGTGCAGATCACGGTGTACGCGGGCGCCATCATGGTGCTGTTCCTGTTCGTGATCACCATGCTGACCCCAACCCGAGAGGAAGGTCCCAACCTCATCCTTAACCGGCTGCCCGTCGCCGTGCTCCTGGCGATGGCCTTCCTGGTGGGGGTTTCCTTGATGATCTCCCAGGGGCCCTCGACGACGGCGCCGCGGGCGCAGGCGGCCGGCGGCGGCAACCTGGTGTCCATCGGAGGCGAGCTGTTCACCCGGTACCTGCTGCCCTTCGAGCTGACGTCGCTGCTGCTGCTCGTCGCGATGGTGGCTGCCCTGGTGCTGGGCAAGCGTAGGGTGTAATTCGATGCTAGCTCCGTCCAACTATTACCTGATACTCAGCGCGGTCCTGTTCACGATCGGCGTCCTGGGGGTGCTGGTTCGCAAGAACCCCCTGGTGATGTTCATGTCGATCGAGATGATGCTGAACGCGGCCAACCTGGCCTTCGTGACCTATGCCTACCGCTTCGGAACGGTGGGGGGGCAGGTGTTGGCCTTCTTCGTCATGACGATGGCGGCCGCGGAGGTGGTGGTCGGTCTGGCCATTATCTCCTCCATCTTCCGGATCAGGGCCAACGTCGACGTCGACGAGGTCAGTTCGCTGAAGGGGTGAGATCCTCTTGTTAAGCTACGCGTGGCTGATCCTGCTGTTTCCCCTGTTGGGCTTTCTCTATAGTGCGATCGTGGGGCGAGTCCTGAGCCAGCGCTCCTGTGGCTACGTCGGGAGCTTGGCCGTCGGGCTCTCCTTCCTGGTGGGTCTCGGCGCCTTCTTCGAAATGCTGGCCCTGCCGGCCGAGTCCCGAGCGGTGGAGCTTCCCCTCTGGAGCTGGATCGTGGCGGGCAAGCTGTCGGTGTCCTTCGGCCTGCTGCTCGATCCGCTCTCCATCATGATGGTGCTGATCGTGACCGGGGTCGGCTTCCTGATCCACGTCTACGCCACCGGGTACATGCACGGGGACGACGGGTATGGTCGCTTCTTCGCTTTGATGAACCTCTTCGTCCTGGCGATGCTGATGCTGGTGCTGGCCGGCAACTTCCTGCTGCTGGTCGTCGGGTGGGGCGGCGTCGGCTTCAGCTCTTACGCGTTGATCGCCTTCTGGTTCCAGAAGCCCGAGAACGCATCGGCCGGCACCAAGGCCTTCGTCACCAACAGCATCGGCGACATCGGCCTGCTCTTCGCAGTTTTCCTGCTCTTCCTCACCTTCGGCAGGCTCGACTACGACGGAGTCTTCTCCCAGGCCGCCCAGAAGCTGGCCTACGACGGGCCGATGGTCACCGCCATAGTGCTGCTGCTGTTGGTGGGAGCGGCTGCCAAGTCGGCGCAGCTGCCGCTGCACGTCTGGCTCCCCGACGCCATGGCGGGCCCGACCCCGGTTAGCGCCCTGATCCACGCCGCGACGATGGTTACCGCCGGCGTCTACCTGATCGCTCGAGCCCATCCCCTCTACCAGCTCGCCCCGACGGCGATGCTGGTCGTGGCGGCTGTCGGCGCGGTCAGCGCCCTGTTCGCCGCCACCATCGGGCTGGTGCAGCCCAACATCAAGCGGGTGCTGGCCTACTCCACCATCAGCCAGCTCGGCTACATGTTCCTGGCGGTGGGGGTCGGGGCCTACGCGGCCGGCATGTTCCATCTGATGACCCACGCCTTCTTCAAGGCCCTCCTCTTCATGGCTGCCGGCGGCGTCATCCACGCCCTCGCCGGAGAGGAGGATCTGCGCCGCATGGGCGGGCTCTGGAAGGCCGTCCCCGGCATGTACCTGGGCTTCCTGGTGGGCGGCCTGGCCCTGGCCGGCTTCCCTCTGCTATCGGGTTTCTTCAGCAAGGACGAGATCCTCTACGCCGCCTTCGCCAGCGAGCGGGGCAACGCGCTGTTGGGCGTTCTGGCCCTGGTGACCGTGCTTCTGACCGGCTTCTACGTCTTCAGGGCCTTCTTCATGGCATTCCACGGGCAGAGCCACCTGGACCACCAGGTCGCCCACCACATGCACAAGCCGGGCGTATCCATGACGGTGCCGGTGTTGATCCTGACGGTGCTCGCTGCCGTCGGTGGCTACATCCAGTTCATCGGCGGGCCCGGCGCCGTCGACCGCTGGCTGGAGCCGGTGTTCGATCGGTACGCCCATCCGGTGCCCATGGTGGCCGGCGCCGCGGAGCTGCAGGAGCCCTTGATGGTGGTGTCGGTGGCGCTGGGGCTGCTGGGCATCTTCGTCGCCTACCTAATGTACGTGGCGTACCCCCAGGCCGCCAAGACGGTGGGTGGCTGGTATCCCAACCTCTACCGGTTACTGTTGAACAAGTACTACGTCGACGAGCTGTACTCCCTTCTCTTCGTGAGGACGGGGAGATGGTTCGGCGAGCTGCTGTCGGGCGCCGTGGACGGCTTCATTACCGATGGGATCGTTCGGGCGGCCACCCGCACGGTCGAGAGGGGAGCCCTTGGCCTGCGGGTGGTACAGACGGGGTTCGTGCGGGACTACGCCCTGGCGATCCTCGCGGGAGCCACCGTGGTGGTGTTCTATCTTCTTCAGGTGGGAGGCAACCGATGACCCAGACCGCCTTCCCCATCCTGAGCACCCTTATCCTCCTTCCGGTCCTCGGCGCTCTGGTGGTGCCCTTCCTGAGCCGCCGGCAGACGGGCCAGGTCAAGGGTTGGGCTCTGGTGGTATCCCTGGCGAACCTGGCCGTGGCGGCGACCATGCTGGTTGGCTTCCAGGCCGGCACCGCGGGGCTGCAGTTTGTGGAGCAGGCTCCCTGGTTCCCCAGTCTGGGGATCGGCTATCACCTGGGGGTGGACGGGATCAGCGTCCTGCTGGTGGTCTTGACCGCCCTGCTGACGCCGGTGGCCCTGCTCGCCTCCTGGCGGGAGATGGGGTCCCGAGCGAAGGAGTACGCCGTTTTCCTGCTGCTGCTCGAGGCGGGCATGATCGGTGCCTTCGTGGCGCTGGACCTGGTGCTCTTCTTCCTCTTCTGGGAAGCGATGCTGATACCGATGTACCTGATCATCGGGGTCTGTGGCGGCGAGAGACGGGTGTACGCGGCCCTCAAGTTCTTCCTCTACACCGCCGTCGGCAGCCTCCTGATGCTGGTCGCAATCGTTGGCCTGGCGGTCCTCTATCACGGACAGACGGGGCAGTACAGCTTCGACCTTGCCCAGCTGGCGACGCTGCGGGTGCCGGCTCAGCTCGCCATGTGGCTGTTCCTGGCCTTCGCCTTCGCCTTCGCCATTAAGGTGCCCGTGTTCCCGCTCCACGCCTGGCTGCCCGATGCCTACACCCAGGCGCCCACGGCAGTGCTGGTGCTGGCGACCATGCTGGTGAAGGTGGGGGCCTACGGCTTCCTGCGGTTCGGCCTCACCCTGTTCCCGCAGCAGATGGTGGCGGCGGCTCCGGTCTTCATGGTCCTTGGGGTCATCGGGGTCGTCTACGGTGGCCTGGTGGCCGTGGTCCAGAAGGACGTGGTGCGGCTGGTGGCGTTCTCCAGTGTGGCCCACATGGCTTTCATAGTGATAGGGATCTTCTCCCTGAACGCTCAGGGCATCTCCGGGGCTACCCTGCAGATGGTCAACCACAGCCTGAGCACCGGCGGGCTGTTCGTGTTGTGCGCCATGGTGGCCGAGCGGACCCGCACGACGAAGATCAGCAGCCTCGGCGGTCTCGCCTCCCGGTGGCCCGTCCTGGCGGCCCTCTTCACCCTGGTGATGTTCTCCTCGGTGGGGCTGCCCGGGTTGAACGGCTTCGTCGGGGAGTTCCTGATCCTGTTAGGGGCCTTCCAGGCCGCGCCGGCCGTCGCGGTGGTCGCTTCCAGCGGAGTCGTGCTGGCGGCCATCTACCTCGTTTGGATGTACCAGCGGACGTTGCACGGTGCCGACGGCGGTGCCGGCAGCGGCATGGGCGATCTCAGCGGTCGCGAGATTGTGACGCTGCTGCCCCTGGTCGTGATGATCTTGTGGATCGGCCTGTTCCCGACCACCCTGCTCGACAAGATGGAGGCGTCGGTGGGCGGGCTGGTGACCCAGGTGGAGCAAGCAAGAGGTGCCCCCTCGCCCAGCGTCGTGGTGGGGATCTCGAAGTAGTGATCCTCGCGATCGGCGGGTCCAGGGCGCAGCGCCTGGCGGGGCCTGGGGTGTCCCCAGAACTATCAGATATTTCTTGATACCTGCCCGACGCAGTCGGGTGGGTAGCGGGAGGCAACTTTGCAACTGGATGTCTCGGCCCTGGGCATAGATCTGGTCGCTCTCGCCCCTGTTCTGGTGCTGAGCGTGGCGGCGATGGCGGTGTTGCTGCTGGGGCTGCTGGTTAAGAAGGAGCAGGGCGGTCTCCTCGCCGCGCTCTGTCTGGTGGGGCTGGCGGTCGCCGCCGGCACGACGGTGGTCTCCTGGGGTGCCAACCGATCGGCCTTCAGCCAGATGCTGGCGGTGGACAACTTCTACGTCTTCTTTGGGCTTCTCTCCCTGGGGGTGACGGCCCTCGCCGTGCTGCTCTCGGCCAGCTACGTAGATCGGAGCGGTCTGGCCCACGCCGAGTACTACGGCCTGCTGATGTTCGGTGCCACCGGCATGGTGGTGATGGCCGGTGCCGCCAACCTGATCACACTCATCATCGGACTGGAGCTGCTGTCCCTCTCCCTGTACGTTCTCGCCGGCTTTGCCAGGACGCGGCTGACCTCGGAGGAGGCCGCGCTGAAGTACTTCCTCCTCGGCTCCTTCGCCTTCGGGCTGCTGATCTACGGCACGGCCCTCATCTACGGGGCCACGGGCTCCCTGGACTATGCCGGGATAGCCAAAGCGTTGCAGGGGCACAGGGAGATCGATCCGACGCTGTTGCTAGGCTTCGGGCTGGTGCTGGTGGGCTTCGGCTTCAAGCTCTCCCTGGTGCCCTTCCACATGTGGGTTCCGGACGTCTACGAGGGCGCGCCGACGCCGGTGACGGCCTACATGGCGGTGGGGACGAAGGCGATCGCGTTCGCCGCGCTTCTCAGGATGCTGGCGACGGCCTTCCCTGCCCTCCAGAATGAGTGGGCGGCCATTCTGGCGGTTCTGGCGGCCATCACGGTGATAGTGGCCAACGTGGCGGCCGTGGTCCAGACCAACCTCAAGCGGCTCCTGGGGTACTCGGCCATCTCCCACGCCGGCTACGTGCTGATGGCCCTGGTGGCCGGGGGCACCCTGGCCAGCAACGCGGTGCTCTTCTATCTGCTGGCCTACACGGTCATGAACTTCGGGGCCTTCGCGGTCCTGGTCGCCGTGAGCGAGGGTCGGGAGGAGAA
This sequence comes from Chloroflexota bacterium, assembly GCA_021845945.1. The sequence continues at coordinate 8,593 of JAJZRD010000013.1, read as the reverse complement.
GCTCTCCCTGGGTGACTATTCCGGTCTGGCTAGGCGCAGTCCCTGGTTGGCGGCGGCCATGGCGGTATTCATGCTCTCCCTGGGCGGGGCTCCATTCACGGCTGGCTTCCTGGCCAAGCTGTATGTGTTCAGCGCTGCGGTCCAGGGTGGCTACCTCTGGCTGGCCATCGTGGGGGTCGTCACCAGCGTCATCGCCTTCTACTACTACCTGAAGGTCGTGGTGGCGATGTACATGTCTGAGCCGGCCGAGAAGGTGGTGCTGCAGAGGCCCACCCTCTCCATGGCCGCTGTGCTGGCGGTGGCTCTCTTCTTCACCCTGCAGATGGGCATCTTGCCGAACCTGTTCTTCAGCTTCTCACAGCTGCCGGCTTTGGCGGTGGGTCTGTAGGGGCGATCCTTGTGATCGCCCGCCCCTTCTCCTAGTTGATCCCCAGGTACTTCAGTATCCCCCGGGCGATGCCCCCCGCCACCAGGTCCGGCCGCCCCATCAGCAGGGTGCGATCCTTGGCTGTGGTCAGGAAGCCCATCTCCAGGATCACCCCCGGCGTCGTGGGAGCGATGGAGTGGTCGATGCCTCGATTGGCGAAGGCGTAGTAGGCGGTCATGTTGACGGTGATGGTCCCTGGATGGTTCGGGAGCCCCGTGGCGGCGGCGTACTCGCCGGAGATGGCGTTGAGCAGAGCATCGTCCTTGGCCAGTATGCTGCTGCGGCTGGAGCGGGCAAGTTTGTAGCCAGACAGGTTGGTGTTGGAGTTGGCGTCGCCGTGAAGGGCCACGAAGGCGTCTGCCTTGTACTGGCTGGGTACGGTGGAGGGGATGAGATCGACGATGAGGTTCTGCTGCTCCAGCAGGGCAGCTACCCGGCGCGCTATGTCCAGGTTGATGTCCACCTCCCGCCAGCCGCTCCCCTCGGCTCCCGTGGAGCCCCTGAGGCTGGCCAGCTCCGCTGCCTGCTCGGCGGCCTTCCAGTGGCCTGCCTGGATGCCGACTCGCAACTTTGGGGTCACCTTGGATAGGGCCGATGCGAGGGGCGCGGGCAGGGGCGGCACCGTCGGGGCGGGCGCGGGCTGCGGCGTGACGGTGGGCTGCGGCGTGACGGTGGGCCGCGGTGGATTGGTTGGGGCTGCCGTCGGTCCGGCTACGAGGGCCGACGGGTCCGTGGTTCGGCCGCCCCTGGAGCGTACGCTCTCTTCCGCGCTTGCCGGGCGGACGGCCGCGGGGTCCGAGGACTGGGATCCAGTCTGGTCGACGGAAGCGGCGACCAGGGAGTTGGACGAGTCCTCGTGAGGGGACCGTCCAAGGGGACCGGAGGCGAGGGCTACGCCGATCAGGAGGACCCCCACGGCCGTCACCAGGTGAGTCAGAGTCGATTCGCGCAGTCTAGGGCGTCGCACAGACAGATACCTCCCTGGGAGTTGTAGGGTCCGCTGCGCCCGTCCGCGCCGGGGAAAGGGCAAGGCTGTGGCAGGGTCATCCCCGGCACGCAGCGGGGGCGATTTGCTGTTGCGGAATTTCAGGTAAGGTCTGGTGAAATCGCGAGGTGTTCCCGGTAGAAGAGGATTACGCTGGGCGCATTATATCAGAAGACAGGCAAGTGTACATAGGGTGTCAGTGCGAGATTCAGAGGTAGACTGCACCTGTTAGTAGAAGATAGAGACAAGCAACTACTACGGGGTTACTCTTCCTCAGCAGCCACCATCTGGGAGGCGGCACCCGCGTCGAGCAGCTGCTGGACGCGTTCCGCCGAGTAGCCGAGGAGGGAAGTGAGGACCTCGCGAGTGTGCTCGCCGAGGGCGGGCGTCGAGGTGAACTCCTCGCCGGGGGTGCGGGACATCTTGACGGGATTGCCCGCCATGTGCACCTCGCCGGCTCGCGGCTGCTTCACCGCCACCACCATGTTTCGTTCCTTGATGATGGGCTCGGCAAAGGCTTTGTCCAGGGTGTTCACGGGGGCCGCGGGGATGCCCACCTCCTCCATCCTGGCCATCCACTCGGCGGTGGTGCGCCTCGAGAGGATCTCCTCCACGATCTGCTTCAGCTCGTGGCGGTTCTCTCGCCGCTTCTTGGCGTTCTCGAAGCGAGGTTCCGTGGCCATGTCGGGAACACCGAGGATCTGACACAGCTGCGCCCAGAACTTCTGCGAGCCGATCACCATGGCGATCTGGCCGTCCTTGGTGCGGTAGGCGCCGTGGGGGGTGATGCCCAGGTGTCCCGTGCCCAGGGGCTTGGGGACGACCCCGCTGAGGAAGTACCAGGGGACCCAGTAGGCCAGGAGTGAGACCTGGCAGTCGAACATGGATACGTCCACCTGCTGGCCGCGGCCGCTCACGCTGCGCTCTGCCAGGGCGGCCAGGATGCCGATGGCCGCGAACTGGCCCGCCGCGAGGTCGCCGATGGGGGCGCCCACCTTGGCCAAATCGCCATCCTCCTGGCCGGTGAGGCTCAGGATGCCACCCGCGGCCTGGACGCACAGATCGAAGGCCGCCCGATGCTTGTAGGAGCCGGTGGAGCCGAAGCCGGTGACGGAGCAGGTGATGACCCGAGGGTTGATCTCGCTGAGGATCGGATAGTCGATGCGCAGCCTCTGTAGCACGCCGGGCCGGTAGTTGTCCAGCACCACGTCGGAGATGCGCACCAGATCGTAAAAGGCTTCGCGGCCCGCCTGGGTCTTCAGGTTCAGGACGATGCCGCGCTTGTTGCGGTTCACGGCCACGAAGTAGCCGCTCCACTCGCCCTGGTAGTAGGGTCCGATGTTGCGGAAGATGTCCCCCTCGGGGGGTTCGATCTTGATAACCTCGGCGCCAAGGTCCGCGAGGATCAATGTGCAGTAGGGGCCGGAGAGTGCTCCGGTGAGATCGAGGACCCGAACGCCGGTGAGCGCCTTTGCCATTCCTTCGCCCCCATCGAGCAAGCTTGAGATGCGCGGCCATTTTGTGGCTGGTGCCGACGCATGTCAAGCTCGCTCTATCGGAGGCTTGCTTCCATGGGCTCGGCAAGGTTCTGGCTGCCTTCGGCCTCGCCACTAACCAATGCAGTCCCGGCCGCTCCTTCCTCGGGCGGCCGGGACTGCATTGCGGCAGCTGGACGAGCCGCGGCTCGCCGGCCGAGCCACTCCTCGCCCGCGGGCGTTATCCTCACACCCCAAAGGGAAACGAGTCTGTTATTCTCGCGCCTTTCCCGGGCGACGATCAGTCCGCGCCTCTTCACGTCAGCCAGCAGCGCCGAAAGCTGATCCGGTCCTACCAGGAGGCCGGACCTCCAGAGGACGTTCTTCAGATCCCAATCGGTGATCGATGTGCCACTCTTCCATTGAGGCTTCTGCAGGGTGGAAAGGAGTAGCTGAATACAGTCTTCCTTATCCATCGACAGGCCCGCCAAATATGAAGATAGCGGTCAATCGCTAGCGATTCTTCTTGAAGCGCTCTCTCTTCAGTCGCTTCTTCAGCTTATGCTTCGTGATCTTCTTCCTGCGCTTCTTGACGACGGAGCTCATTCACACCTCCTTTTCCTAGGGTATTCCGTCCCCGGCCGGGGGCTAGCCACAGGGGGACCGTCGTATCTGTGGCTGTGGGCTATCGAGCGCATAGAAAGCCAGGCCCGCCCAGGCAGGCCTGCTGCAGGGCCACTTTACTAAGTTGGAGGCCGAGGCGCAAGTCCGGCTGAGTTGAGGGGCACCCGCTGGAGGCCTGTTGGCCCGGCCCTTCAGGGACGAAGATCACCGATTGCCCTCGGCAGCCTCGAGCTTGTCGACGTGGCTCACCCAGTGGGCGATCTCCTGGGCGTTGGTTTCGTCCAGCCATCGCTGGTGGATCTTGGCGTCGGGCCACGGATAGGTGCAGATCCTCCTCACCCTCTCCGGGGGAACTCCGGCGATCTCCGCGATCTCCTCGATGCGTTCCTGGCTGATCTTGAAGAACTCCTCGTCCTCTTTGAAAGGGCGATCGCTCTTGATCTCGTAGTCGTAGAGTTCTTCCTCGTCCATCTCTGGCATTGGCGTCATGCTCCCGCTGCTGGTTGGTGGCGCATCTTCGCGCTGGAACGATGCGGGGAAAGTATACTACAGGGAGAGGCTCCAGCCCTTCAACTGGTCGATCAGGGCGTAATTGGTGAGGTCCATTTGGATCGGTGTGACCGATACGTAGTCGTTGGCCAGGGCCCAGATGTCGGTGCCCTCATCGGCCTGGCCCGTGGGCTCGTCGCCACCGATCCAGTAGTAGCTGCGGCCGAAGGGGTCCTGGCGTTCGATCAGCTTGTCGCGATAGATCCTCTTACCCAGGCGGGTGACGAGTATCCCGCGAATCTGCTCTCTCGCCACGCTCGGTACGTTGACGTTGAGGAGGACGTCGGGCGCGATGCCTTTCTCCAGGGCCTGAGACGCCAGGCGAGCGGCAAACTGCGCCGCGATCTCGAAATCCCACTCTTGATAGGAGGCCAGAGAGACGGCGATGCCCGGCACCCCGTTGACCACGCTCTCCATGGCCGCCGCGACGGTGCCGGAGTAGGTGATGTCTCCGCCGAGATTCGCGCCCTTGTTGATGCCCGAGACCACGAGGGAAGGGCGCTCGCCGGCGAGGCCCAGCATACCCATCGCCACGCAGTCCGATGGGGTGCCGTCGCAGGCGTATCCTTCACCACCATCCCGCATGGTGACTCGGGTTACCCGCAGCGGCTTGTGCATGGTCTTGGTGTGGCCGGCGGCACTCCAGTTGTGATCGGGGGCGATGACCACCGTCTCGCCGACAACCGAAAGGGCGCTCCTCAGGGCGATCAATCCCTCGGAGTCGATACCGTCGTCGTTCGTTACCAGGATTCTCATTGCACCTTGAACTTCACGTCGCCGCTCGTGGTCTCGTTGCCGGCCGCATCCCGGGTGACCACCCGCAGGACGTGCTGCCCCGGTGCAGTGGGCCACTCCAGGGTCGCGGGGGAGGCGCTGCTGCTCCCGACCAGCTGGTTATCCACGTAGAAGTCGGTCTTGGCGATTCGGTGGTTGTCCGAGACGCCGGCGCTGAAGCTGATCTTCGGCATTTGAGCCTTGTTGAAAGTAGCGTCGTTCTGCGGGAAGGTGATGGCGACGGTGGGAGCCTGATTGTCCACGATCACCGGCACCTCTATCACCTTCGGAGCCGGCGTCACCGGCGGCGGGACGGGGGTTGGCGAAGGTTGTGGCGTGCCCCGCGGGGCGACTGGATTGGGTGCCGTAGTCGGCAGGACAGGCGGTCGCGCCGCGAGGGTTATGCGCAGCTTGTACAGGCCGTTCAGAGACCGGGTATCCCATCTCTCCAGCACGCCATTCTCCACGGGAGCAGTGTGCACTCCACCAATCGCCTTCCAGGAGGTTGGGTTAAGGCCCTCGCCGTACTCCACCCGGAAGGAAGCAAAAGCCTTGCCAGAGGCACTTCCTCGGATCTCCACCAGGCCTCGGACGGCCGCACCCGTGGTGGGCCTATCCAGCACCAGGGTGCTGTTGTCATCCCGGCTGGCCACCGGCTGGGGTGCCTGCTCCGGACCCTGATCGGAGGGAGCCTGGGGCGCCTCCGGCTTCCCAGCGTCCTTGGCCCAGGAGGCCCACTCAGCCGGATACACCTCCACCACCTTCTCCTCTCGATTCTCGGGCGGGGTCGAGGGCGTCGCCAGCTTACCGGTGGTCTTGTCCACCACAACCAACCGGTGGATGTCGCACTCCTTCGTAGGTGCCGTGCCTTTGACGAAGAGATCGGTGATCTTGGTGGGGCAGTACTTGTTGGGCTTCAGCCCGTCGGTGGGACAGATCTCCACCCTCTCCAGCCCGCCCGGCTGCTCGAAGTTCCTGGCCGGTGTCTCCTTCAGGGCCTGCTCCATGAAGTCGTGCCAGATGGGGGCGGCGGTCAGGCTGGAGAGCACCGGCGCTATCTCCTGGTTGTCGCTGTTGCCCACCCAGACGCCGGTCACCAGGTCGGGAGTGTAGCCAACGGTCCAAAGATCGCGGTTGTTCTCGGTGGTCCCGGTCTTGCCCGCTGCCGGACGGCTGAGCTTCAGCGGGCCGTTGGGCCCGAAGAGAGGGGTGCGGGCATTGTTGTCGGAGAGAATGCTGGTTATCAGGTAGGAGATCTGGGGCTTCAGCACCTCGGCCCGCTGGGGGCCGTTGTACTCCTCCAGCACCTTGCCCGAGCTATCCTCCACCTTGAGGATCGCAACAGGCTCCAGGGTCCTGTAGCCCGGCCTCTGAATCTCCTTGGACACCGGCTGGCCGTACATCGTCCCGTTGTTGGCGAAGACGCTGTAGGCGTAGACCAGATCCAGCAGCTTGACCTCGCCGCCACCGAGGGTGAGGCTGAGATCGTAGGGACCCTCGGGATCGAGAGAGGTGATCCCCATCTGATGGGCCAGGTTGATGGCGTTCCTCACCCCCACGAACTCCAGCGTCTTCACCGCCGGGACGTTCATTGAGTTGGACAGGGCGGTGCGAACGGTCACGGGCCCGTGCCACTTCTTGTCCACGTTCTGCGGCGTATAGGAGCGACCCATTCGATCCTTGAAGACGGTGTAGTTGTCCAGAATGACGGTACCGGGAGACCATCCCTTCATGAAGGCGCCGGAGTAGGTGATCGGCTTGAAGGTGGACCCGGGCTGCCGCTCGGAGGTAGCGATGTTCACCTGGCCGCTGATGCCACGGTTGAAGTAATCCACACTGCCCAGCATCGCCAGGATCTCACCCGTGTCGGGCTTCATGGCCACGAGGGCGGCGTTGTGGATGTTGTCCTTGGACAGCTTCTCCACCTGTCGCCGGGCGATCTGCTCGGCGGTGTGCTGCATGTCCAGATCGAGGGTGGTCCTCACCGTCAACCCCTGAGAATAGACCACCTGGGGGCCGTACTTTCGCTCCAACAGGTCGCGCACGTACATGACGAAGTGGGGTGCCTCGATGCCGTACTTCATCGGCTGGTACTCGAGGGGCTTCTTGAAGGCCTCGTCGGCCTGAGCCTCGGTGATATCTTCCTGCCTGACCATGGCGTCCAGCACCATGCGCTGGCGGCGCTTGGCGGCGGCAGGGTCCACCAGAGGTGAGAGCAGGGCGGGGGACTGGGGTATTCCGGCCAGCATGCTGGATTCCGCCAGGTCCAGCTCCTTGGCGGACTTGCCGAAGTAGGACTCGGCGGCGGCCTCGATGCCGTAGGCCACGTTGCCGTAGTAGATCTCGTTGAGATACAGCTGTAGGATCTGGTCCTTGGTGTACTGCTGATTGACCCGGTAGGCGAGGATCCATTCCTGGATCTTACGGTCGATGCTCACCTCAGGGGTCAGGTAGACCCGCTTGATCAGCTGCTGGGTGATGGTGCTGCCGCCCTGGATCTCTTCGCCGCGGAGGATCGCCCACGCGGCGCGGAGGGTACCCCGAACGCTGATGCCCGGGTTGTCGTAGAAGGTGGAATCCTCGATGGCAATGGTGGCGTTGATCAGCTGAGGGGAGACCTCGGACAGCTTGACGAAGGTCCTCTTGCCCGCCTGGGGGTCGAACAGCTCGTAGAGGAGCCGGTCGTGGCGATCCAGGATCTTGGTGGATCCGAACATCTGATGGGTCTGCAGGCTGTCGGGCGGGGGTAGTTTGTTGTCGTAGTAGCTGTAGATGGCGGCCACGGCGAGCCCGCCTGTGACCAGCATGAGAACAGTCAGGGAGAACAGGACCAGGATCGCCGTTCGGAAGACCGACCCGCCGGTGTTGTTGCGGCTTGCCCGCTTCCGGCGACGCGCAGAAGCACTCAATCTGTCACCCACATTCTTCGGCGGCTCTCAATCCACTCGCTGCGCGACGACGAAGTGGGAGATGCCTAGCGCTCGAAATGGGGTTCTCTCCAACAGGTCTGTAGCCCGTTGCAAGAAGGTCCCGAGGGAGGGACGGGTGGCGGCTACGTTGTCGAACCCCGGGTAGATGTGGGTGAACACCACGAAGCGGACGGAGAATCCCTCGAAGAGACTCCGGATGCCTCGAGCCGTGTAGACCCTGACGTGCGGGCAGAACTGGTCGCGCAGTGAGTCTGGTAGGTAGTTCACCAGTGGCAAGAGCCGGAAATGGTACTTCCCACGGAAGTAGAAGCCGTGGGTCTCCATCGGATAGAGTCTGTTGGGGGCGTAAATGACCACGTGACCGCCCACATCGGTGCAGCGCACGGCCTCGGCGATGGCCCTGTGGTCGTCGACGACGTGCTCTATCACCTCGTGAAGGAGGACCAGGTCGAAGCTGCGGTCCTTGAAGGGTAGATCCTCCGCCGGCGCCAGCGAGATGTTGGGAAGCCGCGTCTGGGCGGTCGCCACCTTCTCCGGGTCGATGTCGACACCGTAGACCTCAGAGCTGAACCGCCGAAACTTATCCACGTACATGCCGAGGCCGCACCCGACGTCCAGGATGCGCCGGCTTTCCAGGGGAAGGTGCTCGCGGATGAGCTCCAGGCGCCGGTCCTGTCCCCGTCTCCACACGTAGCTGGGATGCCCCAGGATGATGGCCTTATCTTCACTCAAGGGAGTAGTCCGAAGCGAATTAGATTGAGAACCTGGACAGCGGAGGCAAAGTCCCCAAGTGGACAGGGGCATCGTAGCAGATGGCGCCGCGCCTTTC
>JAJZRD010000213.1 GCA_021845945.1 Chloroflexota bacterium | reverse complement strand
GACGTGCTGGCGCAGCAATTCGTCGATGGTGCTCATGGCAATCCCTCCCGCGCCAGCTATTCTATCAATCAGTTCAAGCCGCGGCGAACGCCTCACTCGACGGTTTGAGGCGAAGCTTCCCTAGTACTCCGCCACGATGGTTCTGACAGGTGTCATCCTGAGCGACAGCGAAGGATCTCCTCTCGCCACGGGGAGATGCTTCGCTGCGCTCAGCATGACAGTACATGTCACCTTCTCTGTGGTCGTGTACTAGTCTCCTCTTCGGCCGTAACCCTTTCGCAACTTTTCGTCAATCCTCGTAGTACCAAACTCCCATTGCCTGCTCCAGGCCGAGAGAACATAGTTACGCCGAACCACCGCGTGGCCTGGAGAAGCGATGCGATTCACCATCTGCACCCGGAAGCTGTGCTCCATTCATCTTCCGTCCTGGATCCGCAGGCGGCCCCAATCTCCCCCCGCCGGTGGTGAGGGTGGGCAGGCCACCGTGGAGTTGGCGCTGGCGCTGCCGGTGGTGTTCAGTCTGATCGTGGGAGTCCTGGAGCTGGGAGTGGGCTTCAACGCCTACGTCACCCTGGTCTCGGCTGCCCGGGAAGGTGCCCGTGCGGGGGCCATCTACCTGTACAACTCCTCGCTGCCCCTATCGCCCGCCGACCTCAAGGTCTACAACGATCAGAGCCGGGAGACGGCCGTACGGGATGGGGTGACCTCCTCCATGGGCATTCTGCAGAACACCCCGCCCAGCTTCGACAGGAACAGCGACGTAGCTATCAGCTACGTGCACGACCCTTCCTTGCCGCTGTTGGACTCTCGACGGGGAGATCTGATCGTAGTCGTGGTCACCTACCGGCACCAGCTGCTCAGTAAGCTGTTGAGCGAGAACCCGGTTCTCACCATGACGGCTCGCGCTCAAGCTCGGATCGAATGAGGTCCCGATGTCCAGGACCACTGGGTTGCGTGATATGACACGAAGGGAGCGAGGCCAGTCTCTGGTCGAGTTGGCTCTCTCTATCCCCCTGTTGTTGTTGATTGTCATGGGAGTCATCGAGTTCGGTTTCGTGCTCTATGCCCACGTCCAGGTTGCCGCAGCCAGCGGCCAGGGAGCCAGGGCCGGCAGCCTGTTTTCGGGCGATCTGCTGCTCACGCGGGACGTCAATGAGGCGAACAGGCAGGCTGCCATCAAGCAGGCTGTTGCGTCCACGTTGGGGGCTCTGAACACGGCAACCCCTTACTTCAACAGTGACACCGACGTGCAGATATCGTATCCGGAGCGAGACACGACCAACGTGACGGGTGTTGGGGAGAAGATCGTGGTGGAGGTGCACTACCGGCAACCTCTGCGGTTCCACCTGCTGCCCGACACGATACCCTGGGTGAGCTCAGGGTACTTCCAGGTTGGTTCGGGCACTACGATGAGGATTCAATAGATGAACCTAGGAGACGAGCGCTCTGAGCGAGGCCAGGTGCTGATCATCGTGGCCATGGGTTTCTTCCTCGTACTGCTGGCAGGGGCCGCCTTGGCCCTCGACATGGGCAATGGGATGCTGCAGAAGCGGCGGCTGCAGAACACGGCGGACGCGGCCGCTCTGGCCGCGGCGACGGAACTCTCCCGAGGCGGCAGCGTCGACGCTGCGGTTGCGGCGGCCCAGGGGATCGTGTCGGCCAATACCGGCGGCGCAGTGAACCTTCCCTATAGTCCCGGGGTGACCCTGGGCACCGGCCTGCAGGAGGGCATCGAGGTCGACGCCAGCACCGTTCGCGTCGCTCTCAAGAACAACGTATCGGCCTACTTCGCTCCGGTCTTTGGAGTGAACCACATCAATGTCGCGGCCAAGGCGCGGGCGATGGTAGGTCCCTACGCGATCTTGCCCATCACCTTCAAGCGGTTCTCCGGTGGCAATACGGCATACGATCTGGCCCCCCCAGCAAACCCCGACAGGGTTACCGATTACCTGATGCCCGCTCAGGACATCCTAGGACAGACCATCACCATCGACTCGTGGCCCGACCCGTTGACGGCGCCTCCTTCCATCGCCGCGTCCGACACCTCCGACGGCCATTACGACCCAAAGGTCTCGGGCGTGATCGCCCCCCTGGTGGGACACGACGCGGTGGCCAACGTGGCCAACGGCAACGACTTCCACTTTTTCGTCGCCCCGGACGTCAGAGGCTTCTCCCAGTTGACCCCTACCTTCTACAACGGAGCACAACTGACCGACGTGCAGTCTGCCCAACTGCTGAAGAACACCACCCTGGGCTACATCCTGGCGGGCGGGTACCCCGGTCCGTACCCGCTTCCGGGCGACGAGTTGGCGACATTCAGCGGAGTGACCAACAACGACGCCGTTCACGCCATGCAGCAGAGGTTCAAGCCGGGAGAGCTGGTCGCGGCGATGGTCTACAACGGCACGGTCTACCGAAAGCCCTCCTTCGACCTGCAGGTGACCCCCGGCATCATCACATCTTCCAGCGCTCCGCCCACCACGGTCACTTACCAGGTTACCCTGGTGCCGGTGAACAACTTCACCAATGGCGGTGTCGTGTTTTCGGCTTCCGGCCTCGTCGGGTGGGGGGACTGGCAGTTCGAGGACGGCGCTCCCAATACGCCATACTCCAAGGCCGTGGCCGGAACGGGTCCGGTGACGCTGAACTTCAAGGTCACGGCCAATCAGGAGGGGGCCAAGACTGCCCTGATCAGGGCTTATGCTCCTCCCCCCGTCGGTTCCGGCGAGGGGCAGACGAGGACGGTCTGCGCCACGGCGGTGGTGGGGTCGACGCCCAGCTTCTCTGTGGCCTCTTCGGAGGGTTACAAGGTGGTGGAGCAGGGCTCGGGCACAAGGTTCGACCTGCGGGTGGAGGGATGGAACGGCATCAATACCATGGACGCGCCCGTGTCGGTTGAGTGGGTGGGGTCTGCTCCCACCGGGGTTACGATAAGCGCGCCGAGCACCGTACAGGTCCGCGACGGCCACTCGACTAACCTCCGGGTGAACGTGGATGTGGCGGCAACTGCCTCGACCGGGGAGTGGACGATGGTGCTCACGGTCAAGGATGCCGACCCGAGCCACCAGGAGCGCAACCAAACCATGTTCCTGACGCTGGAAGTGACCAATGGCAGCGCCAATTCCACCGTCTTGCTGAACACCAGCTTCGTGAAGGTGCTGGGATACTCCAACTTCCGGATCGACTACTTCACCAACAACACGGTGTATGCCCATGCGGTAGGGGGAATCGTCTCCAGCCCCGATCAGCTGGGGAAGGGGATGGCCGCGCGTCTGATCCCGTGGAACTGATCGGGCCACCGAAGCCAACGAACGGCAGAGGCTCCGGCCGCTGCCGTTCGTTGGGTAGGCTGGGGTTGGCTACTTCTCCTGCTCCTTCTCCTTCTTGGCCTCGGAGATGACCTGCTGCGCCACGTGAGCGGGGACCTCCTCGTATCCCGCGGGCTTCATGGTGAACTTGCCACGCGCCGCGGTGATGGAGCGGAGATCCGTCGCGTACCGGCGCACCTCGGCGTATGGAGCCCTGGCCTGGATGGTCGTGAAGCCATCCTCCGGGATCATCCCCAGCACCTGGGCGCGCTTGCCGTTCAGGTCCCCGATGATGTCACCGGTGTAGCTATCGGGCACGGTGATGGCCATCTCCACCACCGGCTCCAGCAGCACCGGCCTGGCGTCGGCGGCCGCCTTCTTGAAGCCCATGGAGGCCGCGATCTTGAAGGACATTTCGTTGGAGTCCACCGCGTGATAGGAGCCGTCGTAGAGTCTCGCCTTGATATCCACCATCGGGAAGCCTGCCAGGACTCCGTCCTGCAGTGACTCCCGAACCCCCTTCTCCACCGCGGGGATGAAGTTCTTCGGAACGGAGCCGCCGACCACCTTGTCCTCGAATTGGAAACCGCTGTCCCTCGGGAGGGGCTCCAACTCCAGCCAGGTGTCGCCGAACATGCCGTGGCCGCCGGTCTGCTTCTTGTAGCGGCCCTGGGCCTTGGCAGAAGCGGTGATCGTCTCGCGGTAGGCAACCTTAGGCATGTCGATGTTGACGTCGACACCGAACTTTCGCTTCATCCGTTCGGCGGTGATATCGATGTGGGACTCGCCCATGCCCGACATCAGCATGTCACCGGTGGCGGCGTTCTTCTCCACCCGGATCGTGGGATCCTCTTCCGTCATACGGGTCAGAGCCGAGCCCAGCTTGTCCAGGTCGGCCTTGGTCTTGGGAGAGATGGCCGCCGAGAAGACCGGGTCCGGGAACTGGATGGCCACCAGCTGGACTCCGTTCTCCTTGGTGGTCATGGTGTCACCGGTGGAGGTCTCCTGGAGCTTGGCCACGGCGCCGATGTCGCCCTGAGCGATCTTCGGAACCGGATCCTGCCGCTTGCCCATCAGCATGTAGAGCTGGCCGATCCGCTCCTCACGACCTCGGTTGGGGTTCCAGAAGTGGGAGTCGGACTGCACCGTGCCCGAGTAGACCCGGAAGTAGTTGAGCCGGCCCACGTAGGGGTCGGACACGGTCTTCCACACCAGCGCTGCCAGTTGGCCCTTGTCGGCCAGCTGCTTCACCGGCATCTCGCCGTCCTCGGTGCGGACGGTGGCATCCAGGGGCGACGGCATGTAGGCCACCAGGGCATCCAGCAGCTGGGAGACCGCGCGGTTGGCCAGGGCCGATCCGCACAGGACCGGGAAGACGGCCTTGGACTTCACGCCGCCGGCCAGAGCTCGCCTCAACTCCTCGACGGAGATCTCCTCCCCCTCGAGATACTTGTTGATCAGCTCGTCGTCCATCTCGACGACGGTTTCCACCAGGCTGTCCCGGTGGCTCTGGGCGACGTCGCGCAGCTCTGCGGGAATCTCCTGGGGAGCGTCCTTCTCCTCGGTTAGGACCGTCATGCTCAGGAGGTCCACTATCCCCTTGAAGCTCGCCTGCGAGCCGACGGGGACCTGGAGAGGCACCACCGCCTTGCCGAACCTGGTGCGCAGGGCCTGGAGGGAGGTGTCGAAGTTGGCGTTCTCCCGCTCCATCTTGTTGATGAAGAACATCCTGGGCACGCCGTTCCTCTCGGCTTCCTGCCACGCCGTCTCGGTTCCCACCTCGAGGCCGGACACGGCGTCGAGAAGGATCACGGCCCCGTCGACCACGCGCATGGTCTGTACGACCTCTCCGACGAAGTCGGCGTAGCCCGGGGTGTCCAAAACGTTGACCTTGTGGCCTTGCCACTCACAGGGCGCCAAGGCGGTGCTCACGGAAATGTGTCGCTTGATCTCATCAGGATCGAAGTCGGTAGTCGTCGACCCTTCCTCAACCTTGCCCAGGCGGGTGATGGCTCCGCTCTGGAACAACATCGCCTCGGCCAGAGAGGTCTTGCCCGCACCACCATGAGAGAAAAGCCCTACGTTGCGGATCTGCTCCGCCTGGTATTCCTTCATTCGGTGCTCCTTCGATATCCTGGAAGGGGCGCAACCCGCCCGTTCCTGAGTGTCCAAATGGTAATTATATCAGAGGGGGCCCGCCGATGTTGCCCGGCGCCGTTGGTCCGTTGGGGTGGCCTATGGTAGAATTAAGCTAAGCCGAGAGGTTGGAAAGGAGGTGAGGTCGCTGTGTCTGGACACTCGAAGTGGTCACAGATCAAGAGGCAGAAGGGTGTCGCCGATTCCAAACGGGGACAGCTGTTCACCAAGCTAGGCCGTGAGATCACCATAGCTGCGAGAGACGGCGGTGGCGATCCCAACGCCAACTTCCGCCTGCGGCTGGCTGTCCAACATGCTCGCGAGAGCAACATGCCAATGGACAACATCGACCGAGCCATCAAGCGGGGCATCGGTGGCGGCGAAGGCGCCGCGCTGGAGGAGATTACCTACGAGGGCTACGGCGTCGGTGGCGCTGCGATCATGGTCGAGGCGATGACGGACAACCGCAACCGGGCCGCGGCCGATGTGAGGAGCCTTTTCACTCGGCATGGGGGCAGCCTCGGTGAGAGCGGCTGCGTTTCGTGGCTATTCGATTCCAGGGGTGTCATCACCATCGAGCCGGGCAAGCAGGACCCCGACGATCTGGCGCTGATGGCCATCGACGCGGGGGCCGAAGATGTGCAGATCGAGGATGGCTCCGTCGAGGTATACACCGAACCGGCGGATCTGGATACTGTGAGGCAGGCGCTGGAGTCCAGGAAGGTCACCATCACCAATGCCGAAGTATCCATGATCCCTACGACCACCCTGGAGCTGGATGCCAAGTCTACCATCACGGTGATGAAGCTGATGGAGCGGCTCGAGGAGTTGGACGACGTCCAGAGGGTCTACTCTAACATCGAGGTCTCGGAAGAGGCCCTGGCAGAGTACTCGTAGCTTGGCGATAGAAGGTAAGTCAATCGTCCTCGGCATAGATCCCGGGACGGCGATCCTGGGATACGGTGTGGTGGCGACGGAGGGTGAAGCCCTGGAGGCCGTGGACTTCGGCGTACTCACGACACCGGCCTCCCTTCCTCTCACCTCCAGGCTTCTTCTCCTGTTCGAGGGGCTGACTCAGATCATGGATCGAGTCCAGCCTAC
>JAJZRD010000212.1 GCA_021845945.1 Chloroflexota bacterium | reverse complement strand
CCGCCTGGTCCCCCAGCACCTGCTGATCCTGGTCGTCGCCGCGCTGCTGGTGCTGCTGCAGCACTGGTTCTTCCACAAGACCCGGATCGGGAAGCTGATGCGGGCGACGGCCCAGGACAAGCAGACTGCCCGGCTGCTTGGGGTCAACATCGGCCTGATGACGGCGCTAACCTTCGCCCTGGCCTCGGCCCTGGGAGGGCTGGCTGGCGTCCTGCTGGCCCCCACCTTCTACATCTCCGTCGAGATGGGCGTGCGGGTCGGGATAAAGGCCTTCGTCGCCAGCATCATCGGGGGCTGGGGCAGCATCCCCGGCGCCATGATCGGTGGGCTGGTCATAGGGCTGGTGGAGGTGCTGGCCGCGGCCTACGTCTCCTCTTTGTATAAGGACGTCTTCGCCTTCGTGGTGCTTATCCTGGTCCTGGTCGTCATGCCCAAGGGCATCTTCGGCGAGAAGGTGGCGCAGAAGGCATGAGGCTGTTGGCTGGTCGCTCTCACCGCAACCTGCTGATCGTCGCCGTCCTGCCGGCGGCGCTGGCACTGCCCTGGCTGTTCCCCTCGG
This sequence comes from Chloroflexota bacterium, assembly GCA_021845945.1. The sequence continues at coordinate 6,030 of JAJZRD010000212.1, read as the reverse complement.
CCTACAGCCTCGTCCTGCTCAACATGGCGCTGATGTTCAGCGTGGTGGTGCTGGGACTGAACTTCGTCTACGGCTTCGGGGGGATCTTCTCCCTGGCCCAGGCGGCCTTCTGGGGGATCGGGGCCTACACCTCCGCCCTGCTGACCACCGACGCCCACATGAGCTTCCCGGTGGGGCTGCTGGGCGCCGTCCTGGTGACCTCCCTGTTCGGGGTCATCCTGGGTGTGCCCACCCTCAAGCTGCGCAGCCACTACCTGACCATGGCCACCCTCGCCTTCGGCGAGGCCGTCCGGCTGGTGTTGATGAACACCGAGCGGCTGACCCACGGCGCCAACGGGATCCGAGGCATCCCGCCGGCCGCCTTCGGGCCGCTGGTTTTCGACACTCCGGAGCGTTTCTACTACCTCAACCTGGCCGTGGTGCTGGCCGCCATTCTCTTCACGGTGCGTTTCCGGCGCTCCCGCCTGGGTCGAGCCCTGGAGGCCACCCGGGACGACGAGCTCGCTGCCGCTGCCACCGGCGTCGACGTCACCTACTGCCGGGTGCTGGCCTTCGTGCTGAGCGCCTTCCTGGCGGGGGTGGCGGGTAGTCTCTGGGCCGCCTTCTCTTCCTACATCAGCCCCGAGACCTTCGACCTCTTCAGCACCATCCGCTTCGTCGCCATGCTGCTGATCGGCGGCGCCGGCACCGCGCTCGGTCCCCTGGTGGGCACGGTCCTGCTCACCTTCCTGCCCGAGTGGCTGCGCTTCCTGGAAGCCTACTACATGGCCATCTACGGTTTGAGCATCGTGCTGATGCTGGTCTTCGCCCCCAAGGGTGTGGTGGGGCTGGTCGGGAGCCTGGTCGCCGGGCTTCTGCAGAGATCTGTGGGGGAGACGGGGAGACGGGCCGACGGGGAGAGAGAGCAATCACCTCTCCCCCTGGGAGAGGCCGACCGAAGGGCGGGTGAGGGCTCTTTGACTGGCCCTGAACAAGCCCTCACCCCGACCCTCTCCCAAAGGGAGAGGGAAGAGGACACAGCACCCAGGACCCAGGACTCGGCACCCAGCCTTCAGCACCCAGCACCCGGCGCCCAGCCCTCGCTCCTCTCCGCCTCCGGCCTGACCATCGCCTTCGGCGGACTGGTGGCCGTGCGCTCCGTCGACCTCTCCGTGGCGGAGGGGGAGATTCGGGGCATCATCGGCCCCAACGGCTCCGGAAAGACCACCCTGCTCAACCTGGTCAGCGGGATCTATCGCCCCACGGCCGGCCACCTCCAGATGGCCGGCGAGCGGGTGGACGGCTGCAGCCCCTCCACACGGGTCCAGAGGGGGATCGCCCGCACCTTCCAGAACATACGGCTTTTCCCCCGCCTGACGGTCCTGGACAACGTCAAGGCAGCCAAGTACTCCCGCACACGGGCGGGGCTGCTGGGGACCTTCCTCCAGACCGGCGGCACGGTGGAGGAGGAGCGGCGGATCGAGAAGCAGGCCCTGGAGGCCCTGGCCTTCGTGGGGCTCGCCGGCAGGGCCAGCGACTTCCCAGGCGATCTGCCCTACGGACAGCAGCGGTTGGTGGAGATAGCCCGGGCCCTGGCCACCGAGCCCCGGCTGCTGCTGCTGGACGAGCCGGCCGCCGGCATGAGCCTGGCCGAGAAGCAGCGGCTGGTCCGGCTGGTTCGCGCCCTGAACCGGGAGCGAGGGATCACCGTCATCGTCATCGAACACGACATGAGGATCATCAGCGGCCTCTGCCACCAGGTCACCGTCCTCAACTTCGGCGAGATCATCGCCGAGGGCACGCCCCAGGAGGTGCGGGACAACCCCTCCGTCATCGAGGCCTACCTGGGGAGAAGGAGTCGGGTCCGTGCTCGTACTAGATAAGGTCTCGGTGAGCTACGGTCGGGTGGAGGCCCTCCACGGGATCTCCCTGGAGGTCCGGAAGGGAGAGATCGTCGCCCTGATCGGCGCCAACGGCGCCGGAAAGAGCACGACGTTGCGGGCCATCTCCGGGGTCCTCAGGCCCACCTCGGGCCAGATCCTGTTCGACGACCGGAACCTCACCGGAATGGCCCCCGAGAGGGTCGCTTCCGCTGGGATCGCCCACGTTCCCGAGGGGAGGCGGGTGTTCCCCGGCTTCACGGTGGGGGAGAACCTGGAGTTCGGCGGCCTCGCCCTGGGCAGGGCCACCAGAGAGATCCGGCAGGAGGTGGAGGCCATCCTGGAGATGTTCCCGCGGCTGAGGGAGCGCTACAAGCAGTACGCGTGGTCCCTCTCCGGCGGGGAGCAGCAGATGCTGGTCATCGGCCGGGGGCTGGTGGCGCGACCCCAACTGCTGATGCTGGACGAGCCCTCCCTGGGGCTGGCCCCCACTCTGGTGGACCAGGTCTACGACGTGATCGAGGAGATCCGGGCCCGGGGCACCACCATTCTGCTGGTGGAGCAGAACGCCAGCATGGCGCTGGCCGTCGCCGACCGGGGCTACGTCCTGGAGTTGGGGCGCGTGGTGCTCGAGGGTTCGGTGGACGACCTGGCGAACAACGAGATGGTCAAGCACTCCTACCTGGGCACCGGCGCCGAAGAGTTCGTCTGAATCGGTCGCCCCCGACGTCCCGTTTCGCCTTCCCTAAGCCCTCGAAACGGGCGGAAATGAGCGCCACACGATAGCGGCGCTAAGGAATTTCATCAAGAAATCTCTGGCCTTGCCGTAGATACAGACGGATGCATCTTGACGTGGCGTGTTATACTGGCATCATCAAGAGCTCTGTGACATCTATGGCGTATATAGGGCTCTGCTGGCGTACCCCACTCGCCCCTTCCCTATCGAAGGGCTAGCAACGGTTTTCCAGCGTACCTCGGCTTTCATCCGGCGTATGCCGTGGGATCCGTCCCGCGCCGTTGCAGCCAGGCCACAAGGTCTACTGATCCCAGGGAGGGGCAGGCAAGGGCCGTGGCGTTCACCGGTCGTTCTGACTGGACCCGGCCCTGGACCGTCAGGCGCTCGACGACGAGGAGGACCCACCCGTGATGGCCGGCCCTCCGGTGAGACTCGGCGCCCGAAGAGAAACGGCCGCCCGAGGGCGCGCCGCTCTCTTCGTTCAGACTTGCGCGGGCGGGAGATGGTCCTGACCCCGCGCCCACCAGTCCCGTTGCCCAAATCCCAACTAGCGCAACAGAACAGCAACCAGTAAGCCGCTGAGTGCGTCGTTCCCTAAGCCGCCAGCCCGCACGTGAGGCACCGGGCGGCGGGGCACAAGGCCCGGCCCTACGCCACGGAGCTGAGGAACGGCGAACTAAGTGATGCGCTGGCAGGAGATCGTCTTGATACCTGCGGAAGAAAGCAGACCCCGACGGGTTTCGCGAAGTGACGGCCCGATCCTGGGCGGCCGGCCCACATCAAGGAGCAGCCGGGCCCGCCGCCTGCAACAGCATCTCACCCTGGCGGCTGCCCTGGCCGCCTCGGCGCTGGCGACGGCGACCTTTACCCCATCCCATGCCCTGGCCACGCCCTCATCGATCGTGTTGATGGCGCCGGCGAACCAGGAGGCTCCAGGCGAAGTCCTCGACGCGACCGGCGACACCGGCGCGGTGGAGGATCAGGCCGTCGCCCCCGAGGCGGCACCCCCCGCCGAGGGCGACGCCGCGACCGTCCAACCCGAGGCGGAGCGCCCCAGTGCCGAGCAAGGGAACGGCTCCGACGAGAGGATCACACCCACCTCTCGAGGCGGCCCCCGCCCCACGGCTCCCTCGACTCAGGGACCGAAGGAGGGCGAGAAGCCGGCGGGCGAGCGGGTGGCCGCCATCGCCAGGAAGTACGTGGGCTACCCCTACGCCTGGGGCGGGTCCTCGCCCCGCACCGGCTTCGACTGCAGTGGCTTCGACGAATACGTGTACCAGGAGGCCGGCATACCGGTCCCGCCCCACGACCTGTGGGGCCAGATGAACAGCGGCCCGAGGATAGCCCTCCAGGATCTGCAGCCGGGCGATCTGGTCTTCTTTCAGAACACCTACAAGGCGGGGCTGTCCCACGGCGGGATCTACCTGGGGAGCGACCGGTTCATCCACTCCATCGAGGAGGGGGTTGGGATCCAGGTCAGCTCCCTCGGCGAGGACTACTGGGCGGCGAGGTTCCTGACCGGCTCCCGTCCCTGGGCGTCTTCGCCGGATCGCGGCCCCTAGTCCATCGCCACACAGATCTTGATAGGTGTCATCCTGAGCGATAGCGAAGGATCTCCTCTCGCCACAGGGAGATGCTTCGCTGCGCTCAGCATGACAGTACATATCACCTTCACCGTGGCGATGTACTAGTACATCGCCACATTGGTTCTGATACGTAGGCCAAGGCGCCCTGCCCTACATCTCGAAATCCCTGCGGCGGAGCACCGGTCCTTCGCCACCGTGGGCTTGACCGCCGGGAGCGCGGGCGTGCAGGGGCGCGGCGTTTTCCCCCAGAGGACGAGCTTCGTCCCCTCCCGATGGCTGGCGTTGCCGGCGCAGTTCGCCTATCCTATGGTCATGCCGACCACAACCCTCGACAGCCTGGGCGACGTCGCCGCCCTCCTGGAGGCTCTTCGCCCCCTGCCGCCGGGCCTCTTGGGGGAGCTGGCCTGGTCCTTCCTGCGGGCCAGTCCCCGCTCCCCGGCCGAGGATACCCAGCGGATGGTCGGCCGCCTGTCGCCCCCTCCCCGGGTGGAGGGGCTGGGGCTGGTGCCCCGTCGCGACCCCTTTCTGCTGGTAGCCAACCACTTCCAGGCTCCTCAGTTCTGGATCGGTTGGGTCGCCGCGGCCATCACCGCCGCCGTCGCCACGGCGCGGGAGCCGGGTAGCCGGGACCTCCACTGGGTGATCCTCTCGGAGTGGCGCTGGTTCGAGGTCGCGGGCCACTGGGTGCCAAACCCGCTTTCCTCCCTGCTCTTCCCCCGGGCTGCCCGCAGCTGGGGGCTGATCCCGATGCCCTCCCGCCCATCGGACGTTGCCGGGCGCGCTCGGGCGCTCCGGCGGGTGCTGGTCTACCTGGGTCGGAGCCGCACCGCCGGACCGCCCAATCCGGAGCCGGTGGGGATGTTTCCCGAGGGGAGGGCCAGCGTCGCCCTGGAGGAGGCCAGGCCTGGCACAGGGGCCTTCCTCTATCGGGTGAGCGGCCTGGGCGTCCCGCTGCTGCCGGTGGGGGTCCATCTGGAGGAGGACACCCTGGTGGTGAGCTTCGGTGCGCCCTTCGCCCTGGCCGGGTTGCCCCCGGGCGACCTGGACGGGTGGGCTCGCCGGCAGGTGATGGTGGCCATCGGGCGGCTGCTGCCCCGAGAGATGTGGGGGGTGCACGCAGGTGCGATCGACGAGATGCGGTAGCGGCGATCCAGCGGGCCACTCCCACCACTTTCCGTTCACCCTTTGTCCGCCTCGGTAAACTGCTTGCGCAGCAGCACGACCACCGGCGTGCACACCAGCCAGACGGCGCCGGTCCACACCAGTCGAAAGCCGAGCAGGGCCGCTATGCCCTGAGTGGAGCTGTAGCCCCAGGCGTGCATGGCACCCAATCCCCCCGCCTCCACCACCCCGAGATGGGAGGAGATGGGGCTGATCAACACCACGACCAGGGCGAAGAGGTAGACCGTCACAGCCCGGACGAAGGTGAGGGTGGCCACACCGACCCCGTGAGCTACCAGGTAGAAGGCTGTGACCAGGGCCAGGAGATAGAGAGCGATGGTGGGCACCGAGCGAAGGGCAACCCGGATGCTGAAGAAGAGCCTCGCCGCGTCGAACATCTCGAGAAACTCGGGACCGACGGTTCTGAGAGGCCCAACCCGCAGCAGCCGATCCGCCAGCTTCTGCACCAGCCGGACCCGAAAGAGGACCGCCACCACCACGGCGGAGGCGGCGAACAGCCCTGCGACGGCGGGGCGAAGCCAATCCCATCCAGGTATGCCAAAGATCGCCAGCACCACCATGGAGATGGCCGCTTCGCCGACCAGCAACGCCGAGGTGGCGGCGGAGGATCTGGAGAAATCGGCCCCGGCGATCCTGCGCAACAGGTAGTTCTGAACGTAGATGCCGG
>JAJZRD010000211.1 GCA_021845945.1 Chloroflexota bacterium | reverse complement strand
GGCCTCTCCCGCCGCCCGATTCCGACTGTGACGGCTGGTGCAGGTGGCTATCAGGTCGCCGATGCCGGCCAACCCGGCCACCGTCGAAGGCTCGCCCCCCATCTCCACCACCAGCCGGCCGATCTCCGCCAAGCTGCGAGTGATCAGCGACGCCTTGGTGTTGTCCCCGTAGCCCAGCCCGTCGGACATGCCGGCCGCCAGCGCCACCACGTTCTTCGCGGCGCCGCACAGCTCCACCCCGACCACGTCGGGGTTGGTGTAGACCCGGAAGCTGCGGGTGGACAGCAGGGATTGGAGCCGCCGCGCCACCTCCCGGTCCCTGCAGGCTACGACGGTCGCGGTGGGGATGCCCCGGCTCACCTCCTCGGCGTGGTTCGGGCCCGAGATGGCCGCCACGCGACCCCGGTGGACGGGACCCAGCGCCTCCTCCAGCAGTTCGGTCCCCCTCTGGAGGGTCTCCAGCTCCAGCCCCTTGCTGCCGCTGGCCACCATCTGATCCGGAGACACCAGCGGCGCCAGCCGGGCCGATAGCTCCCTCATCGACCGGGAGATGGCGGGAACCAGCACCACCGCGGCCCCCTCCACGGCCTCCTCCATCGCCGACGTGAGACGAACGCTCTCGGGGATCCGAACCCCCGGCAGATAGTCGGGGTTCTCTCGAGTGATGGCGATCCGCTCGGCCAGCTCCGGCCGGCGGGCCCACAGACGCACCGAGTGGCCCTTACCGGCGAGCAGCACGGCCAGGGCGGTCCCCCAGCCACCAGCGTTGATGATGCAGATCTTCTCAGACACCTTCAGTCCACCCAGCGCATTATGCTATCATGGTTGAGGTTTCGACACCGCACGGGAGCGATGCTGAGCGGGCGATTTCCCGCCCCTCCCAAACAGCGAGGCAGCGAGGAAAGATGGAGATCGGCTCCTACCTTCTGGTGGGCGGGATCGCCTACCTGCTCGGATCCATCCCCACGGGCTACGTCCTGGCCCGTCTGCGGGGCAACGCCAACCTGCTCCAACAGGGCAGCAAGCGAACGGGCGCCACCAACGTCCTGCGCACCATGGGCTGGAAGACGGCCGCGCCGGTCTTCGGCGGCGACTTCCTCAAAGGGGTGCTGGCGATCCTGCTCGCGCGGCTCCTCACCCACGGCGACCCGACGGCCGACGTGGTGGCGGGCCTGGCGGCCCTTCTGGGCCACAACTACTCCATCTACATCGGCTTCAAGGGTGGAAGGGGAGTGACGACGGGCCTCGGCGCCCTGGCCGTCATATCGCCCCCGGTCATGGTGGTCACCACCCTCGTCGGGATCGCCATCATCGCCCGCAGCCGCTACGTCTCCCTGGGATCGGTGTTGGGCTCCGGCACGGTGCCGATCACCATGCTGATCGTGGTGATTCTGCTGGGACAGCCCTTCCCCCACCTGCTCTTCGGTCTGCTTGGCGCCGCCTTCGTCATCGCGAGCCACAGAGACAACATCTACCGGCTCCTCCACGGCACCGAGCGGAAGCTGGGCCGCCGCGCCTGAGGGGAACCGGTCGGCCCCGCACCCCCAACGCCTTATCGCTCGCTGCGCAGCGCAGCCACCAGGTTAGCCATCTCGATGGCCGCCACGGCCGCGTCGAACCCCTTGTTGCCCGACTTGGTGCCCGCCCGCTCGATGGCCTGCTCCAGGTTGTCGGCGGTGATCACCCCGAAGATCACCGGCACCCCCGTCTCCAGGCTCACCGCCGCGACACCCTTGGACACCTCGGCGGCCACGTAGTCGAAGTGTGGGGTAGATCCCCTGATGACGGCGCCCAGGCAGATCACCGCGGCGTACTCGCCGGTCTGGGCCAACTTCTTGGCGATCAGCGGGATCTCGAAGGAGCCGGGCACCCAGGCCACGTCCAGATTCTCCTCGCCCACGCCGTGGCGGGCCATGGCGTCCTTGGCCCCGCTCAGCAGCCGGCTGCTGATGAACTCGTTGAAGCGCGAGACCACCGCGGCGAAGCGAAGACCCCGCCCGACCAGCTCGCCCTCATACACCCTTCCCATCGGTAACCTCCTCTTTGAGATCGTCGGGGTCCAGCCCCAACAGGTGACCCATCTTTTCCTGTTTCGTCAGCAGGTAGCGGTAATTGGTGGGGGCGGGCTCGCTGATGAGGGACACCCTCTCCACGATCTCCAGCCCGAACCCCTGGAGCCCCACCAGCTTCTGGGGATTGTTGGTCATCAGCCGGATCCTGGATAGCCCCAGGTCCACCAGGATCTGCGCCCCGATCCCGTAGTCCCTCTTGTCGGGCGGGAAGCCCAGCTTCCGGTTCGCCTCCACGGTGTCCAGACCTCCATCCTGAAGGTGGTAGGCCTTGACCTTGTTGTGGAGGCCGATACCCCGGCCCTCCTGCCGCATGTACAGCACGACCCCCCGGCCCTCCTCCCCGATCTTCTCCATCGCCAGCCGTAGCTGATCTCCGCAGTCGCACCGCACCGACCCCAGGACGTCGCCGGTCAAGCACTCCGAGTGAACCCTCACCAGGGGAGGGGCGGCGTCCCGCAGGTCGCCCATCACCAGCGCCACGTGCTCCTCCTTGTCCACGACGCTGGAGTAGGCGTAGATGACGAAGTCGCCGTACCTGGTGGGTAGCTGTGCCTCCGCCACCCGCCGCACCAGCTTCTCCCGATGGCGGCGATAGTCGATCAGCTGGGCCACGCTGATGATCTTGATCCCGTGCTCCCGACCGAACCGCTCCAGCTCCGGCCGGCGCGCCATGGTGCCGTCCTCGCTCATGATCTCGCAGATCACCCCGGCCGGGTAGAGCCCCGCCAGGCGGGCCAGGTCCACCGACGCCTCCGTCTGCCCCGCCCTCTTCAGGACGCCCCCGTCGGCCGCCCTCAGGGGGAACATGTGCCCCGGGCGGGCTATATCCTCCGGGCGGGTGAAGGGATCCAGGATCGCCCTCACCGTCGCGGCCCTGTCGTGGGCGGAGATCCCCGTGGTGACTTCGTGCTTCCCCTCCACCGACACCGTGAAGGCGGTGCCGAAGGTGGCGGTGTTCTTCTCCACCATCATCGGGATCTCCAGCTCGTCCAGCCGCTTCCCGACGATCGGCATGCAGATCAGCCCCCGACCGTACCTGGCCATGAAGTTGATCGCCTCGGGGGTCACGTGCTCCGCGGCGATAACGAGATCGCCCTCGTTCTCACGATCCTCGTCGTCCACCACGACGACGAACTTGCCCTCTTTGATGTCCTCGATGGCCTCTTCGACCCTCGACAATGGCAAAGCCACCACCCCCTATATGAAGCCTTGCTCCGCCAGGTACTCCGGGGTGATCCCCCTTCCGCCCTCCCGGCGTGCCAGCAAGCTCTCGACGTACTTGGCCATTATGTCGACCTCCAGGTTGACCTTCTCCCCCACCCCCCTGTCGGCCAGGGTCACCGCCTCCTGGGTGAAGGGTATCAGGGAAACGGAGAACCAGCCCTCGCCGCAGCCCGTCACCGTCAGGCTGATGCCGTCCACGGCGACGAAGCCCTTCTCCACCACGTAGCGGGAGAGCTCCGGCGGACAGCCGAAGCGAAGGACCAGGGCATCCCCATCCCGCCGTCGCTCCGCGACGCTCCCCACGCCATCCACGTGCCCCTGGACGTAGTGGCCCCCCATCCTATCGGTCGGCCGCAGCGCCCGCTCCAGGTTGACCCGGTCGCCGGGCTTCAGCTCGCCCAGGTTGGTGCGGCGCAGGGTCTCGGGGGAGAGTCCGACGAGGAATACCCCGGCGTCGAACCGGGTGACGGTGAGGCAGGTGCCGTTTACGGCCACGCTCTCGCCCAGCTTCAGCTCCTCCAGCACCTTCCGGGCTCGGACCCGCAGCTGGTACCCGCCGCCGACCTTCGCCAGCAGCTCCACCCTGCCTACCTCTTCGACGATTCCGGTGAACATCCTTGTCTCCAGATCCACAAACCCCTCTCCCCCTGGGAGAGGGTCAGGGCCAACCGCAGCTCCCGGCTGCTGATCCTGGGGCCCCCTCTCCCCCTGGGAGAGGGTCAGGGTGAGGGCTGTACCGTTGCCAAGAACGCCGATACGCGGTGCACGCTGCCCACTTCGACCGCAGGGTTGAGACAACCCCGTCTACTGCGAGTGGTCCACGCATCCCACGATCATCAGGTCGTCGCCGATCCGCTCCCAGGTGATCTCCTTCAGCCGGACGGCCGACGCCAGCGACTCGACCCCCTTGCCACCCACGGGCCCGGGGGCCTCGGCCCCGCCCACCAGCTTTGGAGCCACGAAGGCGAACAGCTTGTCCACCAGCCGCTGGTCGAAGAGGGAGCCCAGCAGCTCGCCGCCCCCCTCCACCAGCATCGACGTCACGCCCCACTCGCCGGCCAGGATCTGGAGCGTCGACTCCAGGTCCACCCGACCCTGCTTCCGGGGGACGGTGATGACGGCGTTGCCCAACTCTTCGATCTGCTTGACCCTTACCGGGTCGGCCCCTGGACCCACGATCATCGCCGTGCTCCCCGGCAGGTTGCCCGATATCACCCGGCTGGAGAGGGGCACCCTGGCGGTCGAGTCCACGATCAGCCGCAAGGGCTGGCGGGAAAGGACCCTCCCGTCTTCGTCCCGCGCCGTGAGCTGGGGGTCGTCGGAGATCACCGTGTTCACCCCCACCATTATGGCGTCCACCGCCGCCCGCAGTTCCTGCACCCTCCGTCGGGCCTTGGGACCGGTGATCCACTTCGACTCGCCGGTGGAGGTGGCGATCTTCCCGTCCAGGGTCATGGCGTACTTGGCGATCACTTGAGGACGGCCCGTCGAGATGTAGATCAGCCAGGCCTCCAGGAAGCCGCGAACCTCAGCCTCCCGCTCGCCCAGATGGATCGCCACACCCGCCCGCTCCAGGGCGGCCTTTCCCCCTCCCGATACCAGGGGGTTGGGGTCCAGCATCGCCACGTGAGCCTCGGCAACACCGGCCTTGATCAGGGCGTCGGTGCAGGGGGGCGTCCGGCCGAAGTGGCAGCATGGCTCCAGGGTGACGTAGAGAGTGGCACCGCGTGCCAGCTCCCCGGCCTGCCGGAGGGCAACTACCTCCGCGTGGGCTTGGCCGGGCGGCTGGGTGAACCCTTCGCCGACGATCCGGCCGTCTCGAACCAGCAGGGCGCCCACCGCAGGATTGTTGCCGGTGGTCCCTCTGGCCCTGGCGGCCAGATCCAGCGCCCTCGCCATGTAGTCTGTCTCAGCCACGTGCCACCTCGCCGCGGCCGGCGGCCCCGCCGGCCCGCCTATCAGCACTCCCGATCCAACACTCAGGACAAACGAAAAGCGGCCGCGAAGGCACAACAGCCTCCGGCCGCCCGATGCAACCTAAGTCGTGCCTTCTTCCATCCGGACTGTACCGTCGGCCCTGGCTTCGCACCAGGTCTGCCTCATCGGCTCGCGGGCTCCGCAGCTGCGCTGCGATACCGCCGGTCGGGAATTGGCGTCTCCGCCTCACCCTGCCCCGAAGGACTTTATTCGCTTAGAACATTCAGTAGTATAGTAACGGCGGGGGGTAGCTGTCAACTTGTCTCGCATACTTGGCTCCAGGCCAGTCGTAGAGTGAACTGTTACCTCGTTGAGTCGTTGAGAATGGAACGGCCGCAACGATTTGTTCGCGACTCTCTCGCCCAGGTGTGCGACGGACGCGTTCCTGACATGGAGGAGTCGATCCAACAAGGAAGCCGCGGTGGTGTGCTCCGGCAGGAAGCGTCCCCACTGGTCAAATGGCCAGCGGCTGGCTCGAGCCGCGTGAGGACCGACCCCCGCCCTCCCCGTGCGAAGGACAGGCCTGCCATCGCCACAGGGATTTCGAGACGTAGGGCAGGGCGCTCTGCCCTGCCGCCGCCCTCCTCGCCGCTGTTTCCGCACACCGGGGGTTGACAGCGAACAGTAAACCCCATTAAGATTGCGCCATCATTTCGCATCTTTGAATGAGGATTCCGTATATTGGAACACAGTGCATCTTCGTCGTCTATCGATAAGGCCCTGGACCTCCTCGAGCTGCTGGCCCACTCGGACGAACCCCTCAGCCTCGCCACGCTCAGCACCGAGCTGGACATGCCCAAGAGCAGCGTGCACAGGCTGCTGCAGATCCTGTGCAGGAGGGGGTACGTCGGCCAGGACGACACCACCCGCTCATATGCCCTTGGTCTTCGCATCTTTGCCCTGCACAACCTGCCGGCTCAGCACCAGCGCCTCGTTTCGGTTGCTCGCCCTCACCTTCGGCGCCTGGCTGCCAGGCTCAGGCAAACCGTCAATCTAGCGGTCTTGGACCCGGCCCAACTCGGCTACTGGGTTCACAGTGAGACGCCCACCTCCTTCGGCACCAAGGTCACGAGTGGAGAGCGGGCGCCGCTGCACTGTGCCGGGCTGGGGAAGATGCTGCTGGCGGGGCTGGACCCGGAGCGGCGGCGCAGCGTGGTGGACCGACTGGTGCTGGTGCAGAAGACGCCCAGAACCATCACCGATCGCCGGCAACTGGACGAGGAGCTGGAGAGGACCGCGGCTCGCGGATATGCCATCGACGACGAGGAAAACACCCTCGGCATCCGCTGCGTCGCGGCTCCCATTCTCAGCGCCGAAGGTCTCGTGGTAGCCGCCGTCAGTATCACCGCCCTTGCTCCCGCCATGGAACCGGAGGTTAT
>JAJZRD010000210.1 GCA_021845945.1 Chloroflexota bacterium | reverse complement strand
GATCCCCCGTGGGATGAGCCCCGGGGCCACGGTGGAGGCGATCCGACGGCAGGGTGGCGTGGTGTACATCCCCCACCCCTTCGACCGGGTCCGCAGGAGCGTCCTCCGCACGGAGGCGCTGCTGGAGATCGTGGGGGAGGTGGACGTCATCGAGACCTACAACTCCCGCATCTCCTTCCCCGCGGACGTAGCCACCGCCGTCCGCTTCGCGGAGAAGTACGGGAAGCTGAAGGGGGCCGGGAGCGACTCCCACGTCTGGTGGGAGTTGGGAAACTCCCACGTGGAGATGCCGGAGTTCGAGGGGGGCAGTGAGGAGTTCCTCCAGTCTCTCGCCCAGGGCAAGATCCACGGGAAGCTAACCAACCCCGTGGCCCATTTCGCCTCGACCCTCACCAAGTGGCGCAAGAAGTACCTGAAGAGGTAGGCCTGGTAGAGGCGCGACATGTCGCGTCTCTACGGCTTCTTTTCCACCATGGCGGCCGCCTCGCGGACCAGATCGGCCTCGTTCTCGTAGCTCATTGCGGCCAGGGCGTCCTCCAGATCGAACCAGCCCGCCCTGTCGTTCTCCTGGTCCCTTCGGGAGAAGTCCCCGCCGGTGGGCTCCATTAGAAAGTAGTGCACCCTCTTGTGGACCCGGGCCCCTCGCGCGAAGAACCAGTACTCGATGTCCCGGATCGGTCGAACCATCCGCACCTCCAGGCCCGTCTCCTCGTTCACCTCGCGAAGAGCCGCCTGCTCGATTGTCTCCCCCTGAGCCAGCCCCCCCTTCGGCAGATACCAGGCATCCCGCTGGCTATCGCCGACGAGGGCCACCTGAATCCGGCCGTCCACCCTCTTGGCTACCACCCCGCCGGCCGAAACCGCGGCCACCGTCCTAACCCTAGGCATGAACTCCCCTCTTCCTCGCCACGCGCGGAGCTACCCTCGGCAGGTGCAAGAGCCCTGCCAAAGCTCCGCATATTGTAGCGGCGGAGCCGGAGCGGCGCACCCCAGACCAACCCCCATTTTCCCGCCGGGGCCGTCGCCTCTCGATGTTCGCTGCCCGAAAGATGGCTCGAGGGACTAGCCAGAGCTTGAGAAATGTCGTACAATGTGGCAAATCTGGTACATAATTAACCTGGTTGTATCCCGGGGTCTGGGACGTCTCGCTGGCGAGCGTTCTGCAAAGGTGCTATTCTTGCTGACGCACCCCCGGCCCGGGGACCATCGGGCGGTTCCCCATCCTGGCGCAGTTCCCTGGGTTTCCCAATACTCTCAAAGGTGAGGTGCAATGGAACGCAAGGTGCCAGCGGCTCTACTCAACCCCGTCAGCCTCCTCGGCGCCGTCATCGCGACCTTCTCCCTGGTCATCATCCTGGTCCTCCTGGTGCTGGGCGCCACCGGAGCAATCGCCAACCCCTACACCGGCATTCTCACCTTCCTGATAGGTCCCATGGCGCTGGGGCTGGGGCTGATCATGATCCCCATCGGGCTCGTGCGGGAGCGTCGTCGACTGGCCCACCTGGGTCTGGTCGCCAAGGCCTTCCCTATCCTCGACCTGAACGATACCAAGCAGCGACGGGGCATCATCATCTTCGCCGCCGTCACGGCGGGCCTGATGTCGCTGATGGTTGTCACCACCTACGGGGCCGCGGAGTTCATGGAGACCCGGGATTTCTGCGGCGCCGTCTGCCACCGGGTGATGGCTCCCGAGGCCGCTGCCGAGCAGGCCTCCCCCCACGCCAGGGTAGCCTGCGTCAGCTGCCACATCGGCCCGGGCGCCCCCTGGCTGGTTAAGTCCAAGATCTCCGGCCTCCGCCAGGTGTTCAACTACACCTTCGACCGCTACTCCCGCCCCATCGAGGTCCCCATCAAGGACCTGCGCCCGAGCCGGGATACCTGCGAGGGGTGCCACTGGCCCGAGCGCTTCTACGGCGACCTCCAGCGCAACATCGTCCACTACGCCCAGGACGAGAAGAACACCGCTCAGGTCCAGCCGATGATCTTCCGGGTCGGCGGGAGCGCCCAGGGACAGGGGATCCACTGGCACACCATGGCCAAGGTAGATTACCTCCCGCTGGATGAGTCGCGCACCAAGATCGGCTGGGTGCGGGTGGAGCGACCCGACGGCTCGGTGGACCAGTTCGTTCTGCCGGACAAGCAGGGGGAGGTGACTCCGGACCGGATCAAGAACGATCAGCGCTTCATGGACTGCATCGACTGCCACAACCGGGCGGCTCACAACTTCTCCTCCGTCGAGGACGAAGTGGATACGGCGATCTCCCAGGGCCTCATCAGCCAGGAGATACCCTTCATCAAGCAGCAGGCGATGCAGGCTCTCGGCCAGGTTACCGACAAGACCACCGACGAGCAGTACCAGGGCACTCTGAAGCGGATCGATGCCATCGAGGAGTACTACCGCGCAGAACAGCCCCAGGCCTACCAGAAGCTGGGGGGAACGATCAGGCAGGCCGTGGCCGAGGTGAAGGGCGTTTACCAGCGCGCCGTCTTCCCCAACATGCAGGTGGGCCCCAACGTCTATCCCAACTGGGCCAGCCACGAGGGGTGCATGCGCTGCCATGGCAAGCTGGTGGGCATCACGGGAGAGGCGAAGGGGAAGACCATCGGGGCCGACTGCCAAACCTGCCACTACCTGACCCCGCCCGCCCCCTCAGCCCCGTCGGCGGCCAGCCCTGCACAGCCCTCCAGTGCACCGACCGGCCCGGCCGCTCTGCCTCACCCCGTCGAGGGAAGGGAGAAGTGCACCGCCTGCCACGCCGTGGCCGCCGCGGGGGTAGGAAAGCCAGGAGGCGTCGGCATGCCGGCCGACCACCAGGGTAGGGGCGATGCCGCCTGCCAGGGCTGCCACAAGCCGGCCTAAGCGACCAGACAGCGCGAACGAGAGACGGGGAGACGGGGAGAAAGATCCTGTCTCCCCGTCTCCATGTCACCCGGTCCCACCGTCACCCCCCCACCGCGTACTCCGACGGAACGTAGCCCTCGGTCCCGTCCGGCGCCCGCACGTGCTGCCAGGTATGCCCATCTCCAACCACCGGCGGTCCCACCACCACCAAGGGCGTGTTGTCCAACCAGGCCCGGACCTTGTCGTTCATCTGGGGAGTCCGCCGCAGAAACACCCCCTGCCCATCGGTGTTGCCCACCTTCAGAAGCTGTTCCGTCCCCGTCGCGTTGGCCTGGGCGACCGTCGGCGACGGCGTGGGGGGCGCGACGGTGGCCGTTGGGACCGGCGTAGCCGTGGTGGCGGCAGCAGCTGTGGCAGTCGCGATAGCGGAGGGTTGCTGGGGCGCGGAGACCGGCGGCACCGCCGCGCCGCTCTCCGCTACGCCCGACGGAGCCACCGAAGTCGGGCCGCTCTGGGCCAGCTGGGACGGAGAGGTGGGCCGAGGCCTGGGTGTCACGGTCGGCCGCTCGGCAAGCTGGCCCGAGTCGTCCGGCGAACCGGTGATGGTCTCGAAGCCGATCACCAGCCCGCCCAGCAGTATGGCAATGATCAGCAAGAAGGGAGCAGCTTTCACGACGATAGCTATCCTTTCTCAGGTAGAAGCCCTGAAGGTGGACCCCAATCCGCCTCAGAGGGTCCGAGGCGAGGGATGATCGGGGCCGCTACCCCAAGGCACATTGGGGCTAGATGCACATCTCGTTCCCTGCCACCACCTCAGCGGCGGATTCTGCTATGCTATTCGGGCCTGCGGCACCAACCACCCTCTTGCAGGCGAGCCCAGGATCCAGTTCGAGGAGGAAGGATTAGATGTCCAAGCACGTCATTGGGGTGATCCCCGGCGATGGGATCGGGCCCGAGGTGATCGGCGAGGCCCGAAGGGTGCTGGAGGCCGCCGGGCAGGTCACCGGCATCC
The DNA here is from genome assembly GCA_021845945.1 of Chloroflexota bacterium. Next base: position 2,799 of record JAJZRD010000210.1, on the reverse strand, counting down.
GGTGGGAGTGGCGCGAGTTCCCCATCAACGCCGAGCGAGTCTTGAAGAGCGGCGTCTCCGTCACCGACCAGGATCTGGAGGAGATGGGCAAGACCGAGGACCTTCTCCTGGGCGCCCTGGGAGACCCCAGGGTATCCGAGAAGCTGATGCAGACGGGCGGGGTCCTGAAGACCCGCTTCCACTTCGATCAGTACGTCAACCTCCGGCCGGTCAAGCTGTACCCCGGGGTGGACGGCCCCCTCAAAGATAAGAAGCCCGGGGCCATCAACTTCTACGTGGTTCGAGAGAACAGCGAGGACTTCTACATCAGTCTGGGTGACCACTTCGAGGGCTCCAGCTACCGGGGCGACATCCAGCTGAAGAGGCAGCTCTACACCGCCAACTTCGGCATCGACGTCGAGGTCGAGCCCGCCCAGAGGATGGGCTTCCACATCGGCGCTATGACGGCGCGAGGTGTCGAGCGGGTGGCGCGCTACGCCTTCGAGCTGGCGAAGCGGAAAGGGCTGCAGCGAGTCACATCCGTGGACAAGGTGAACGTCCTGGGCGAGATGTACGAGATCTGGCGGGAGTCCGTGAGTAAGGTGGCCAAGGATTACCCGGAGATCGAGCTGGAGTTCACCCTGGTGGACGCCATCACCATGTTCTTCGTCCGGAGGCCCGAGCACTACCAGGTGGTGATCGCCCCCAACCTCTTCGGCGACATCATCACCGACCTGGCGGCCGGGCTGGTAGGCGGCATGGGGATGGCCCCCGGCGGCAACATCAATCCCGAGGGCGGCCCCTCCATGTTCGAGCCCATCCACGGCAGCGGCCCCGACATCGCCGGCAAGGGGATAGCCAATCCCGTCGCCTCCATCCTCGCAGGGGGGATGATGCTGGAGCACCTGGGCGAGCAGAAGGCCGCCGACCTGGTGGAGAGGGCGGTGAGCGACGTGCTCGGCGAGCGCCAGGTCAGAACACCCGACCTGGGCGGTCGCAGCTCCACCAGCCAGGTGGGCGACGCCATCACGGCCAGGGTTCTGGCCATCGGGGAGAAGCTGTAGGGGCTGGTAATGGCATGGCTTCTGCGACCTGACGGCCCGGTGGTCCGCCACGCCGACCCTGAGGGCCGAGGAGTCGATTCGGCACACTGGCGGTGGATTCGGACCGGAGGGGCCGAAGGTGCAAGAGCCGGAAAGCTACGGCGAAGAGGGCTTCGGGGAGCGGGAAACGACGGATGGCGCCGGAAGGCGGGGGCGCGAGCTTCGGGATCAGGCCGAGTTGGCCTGGACCAGGGTGCAGCGGGTGCTCCAGCAGGGCAAAGAGCCCACCTTCTCGACGGAAGAGATGCTGGAGAGGGTGGAGCAGCTGCCTACCGCGACCTACGTGGCGGGCATAGCCGGATCTTTCTTCGCCTCCGCCATCCTTCTTGCCCTGGGCCGCCGCTCGACCAGCGCTCTCGTGGGGCTGGGTGGCCCCCTGGTGCTGGGCGTGGCGCTCTACTTCAAGTTGGCCCGACAGGCCAGGCGGATCTAGCTGCGTACCGACGCAGGGGCGGGCCGCCCTGCCTTCCCCTGCGTCGATGCGTCTCCAGGGTATCCATGCTTCCACCGGCCACTCCGCATAGACGAGGCCGGCATTCGCCCCTGCCGCTCTCTTAACCCAGCATCCCCGGCAATCCCCTTGGCATCTTGCCCCTGCCAAAGGGCCCCTTGCCCGAGGCCATCGCCTTCATCATCTTCTGCATCTCGAAGAACTGGTTCAGCAGCCGGTTCACCTCGGCCGGAGTGGTCCCGCTGCCCTTGGCGATGCGCCGCTTCCTGCTGCCCCCGATGATGTTGGGGTTGTGGCGCTCCTCGGCCGTCATGGAGAGGACTATCGCCTCCACCCTCCTCATCTGCTTCCCGTCCAGGGCCGCGGCCGCTTCCGGAGTCCGCGACAGCTTGTTCAGCCCCGGGATCATGTCCAGGACCTGGCTGAGCGGGCCCATGTTTTTCAGCTGCTGCATCTGCTCCAGGAAGTCCTCCAGATCGAGGGTACCGGACTTCAGCTTCTTCTCCAGCTTCTGGCTCTGCTCCTGGGAGTAGCCCTCCTGGGCCTTCTCGATCAGACTGAGCACGTCGCCCATGCCGAGGATCCGTGAGGCCATCCGCTCCGGATGGAAAGGCTCCAGGGCATCCAGCTTCTCGCCCACGCCCACGAACTTGATGGGCACCCCGGTCACTGCTCGCATGGAAAGCGCGGCGCCACCTCGGGCGTCACCGTCCATCTTGGTGAGGATGAGACCGGTCAGCTTCACCCGGGCGTTGAACTCCTCCGCCACCCTCACGGCGTCCTGGCCCGTCATGGCGTCGGCCACCAGCAGGGTCTCGGTGGGATTGGTCCGCCGCTGGATCTCCTCCAACTCGGCCATCATGTCGTCGGCCACGTGCAGACGGCCGGCGGTGTCCATCAGCACCGCGGTGAGCCCCGTGTGCTTGGCATGCTTCACGGCAGCCTCGCAGATCTGCGGGGGCTTCCCCTTCTCGTCGCTGAACACCGGAATGTCGATCTGCTTGCCCAGGGTGACCAGCTGCTTCACCGCCGCGGGCCGGTAGGTGTCGGCTGCCACCAGCAGAGGGCGCTGCCCCTGCTTGCGCAGCTGCATCGCCAGCTTGGCGATGGTGGTCGTCTTGCCGGAACCCTGGAGGCCCACCAGCATAATGACCGTCGGCGGCGCGGGCGCCGTGGCAATCTTGGCCTGCCCGCCGCCCAACATGGCGATCAACTCCTCGTTGACGATCTTGATCACCTGCTGGGCCGGGGTCAAGCTCTCCAGCA
>JAJZRD010000209.1 GCA_021845945.1 Chloroflexota bacterium | reverse complement strand
CATCGAGGCCGACGACGGCGCAGGTGAGGGCCTTGGCGAGCATGGACCCCTCCGAAGGCGTCCTGGGTGCCGGGTGCTGAGTCCTGAGTGCTGATAGCTGATAGCTGACGGCTGATAGCTGATAGCTCGTCCGGTCGCGTTACGGCTGCATCATAGCATGAACGTGGTTGGTGGGGAAGGGAGCAGGTCTAGCGGTACGGAAGGGACGGCGCGGGGGGGCAGGGATGGACCAGGGCCGTGGTAGGACCTATAATATTCGCGGGAGGCCTCCATGGCAGTCGATCTCAAGAGACGGCGGTTCAACGTGGATGAGTACGAGCAGATGGGACGCGCGGGCATCCTCGGGGAGGACGACCGCGTGGAACTCCTCGACGGGGAGATCGTCGAGATGACGCCCATCGGGCTCCGCCACGCCGACTGCGTCAACCGCCTCACTCGTAGTCTCCTTCTGGCGTTCGACGACGCGGCGGTGATCCTGGTGCAGAACCCCATCCGCTTGAGCGACAGGAGCGAGCCGCAGCCGGACCTGGCGCTGGTCCGCCGGCGAGCCGGCCTGTACGCCTCCAGCCACCCCCGGCCGACTGATATCCTCCTGATCGTCGAGGTGGCCGACACCTCGATCGAATCCGAGCGGCGCGTCAAGGTCCCTCTCTACGCCCGAGGCGGCATCCCGGAGGTGTGGCTCGTGGACCTGAACCAGGAGACCGTAACGGCCTACCAGGATGCACGCCGAGGGGGTTACCGTACCGCCCACGTGGTCCGTCGGGGCGATAAGCTGGCTCCGAGCGCCTTCCCGGACCGCGCCCTCCCCGTCGCCGATCTCCTGCCGGAGTAGCCAGCGACCTCAATTGGCTCTGCGAGGTCACTATCGGGATTGTCTTCAGGGCGATTTCTGCGTCGATGAGTCTCCCGCGCCGGCGGCGGTAGTGGGCCACCGCGGCTTGCACTGCCTCCTGCGGCAGACCGATGCCCCCGCTCGGCGCGCTCGACCGCCAGCCCCAGCACCGACATCATCAACCCGACGGCGAAGTAGAAGAGCTCCCACCACGTTCCACGGGAAAAGGGCTGCATATGTGGCTTGAACGAAATCGGCTTCCGGTCGAGAGGTGGTCGCCACCGTCATGCCCCCGAACGCCAGCGCGACAGCCCCGAGTGCCCCTCCGGCCATGAGAAGAAACCGGCGCCGGGTGGTTCTGATTTGCGCCATCGATCTCGGCGGAGCATCCGCGCCGCCCGCATCAAGCGTTTCCATAGCGACGCCCTTTCCATCGGCTCCCGACTGAAGGTTATGCATGGGCCGCCTCCGGTGAATCGGTCTGTCTCTGGATGTCGTGCGCGAATGCCGCCAGGACGATCGCGAGCAGAAGCCCGGGAGTAGCGACCGTGACGATGGGAGTCAGCTTCAGCACGAAGTCATTGAAGAAGTACCCGAGGGTAGCTTCGCCAGGAAACCATACCAGGTAGGAGATCAAAGACCACGGCCATAACCTCGCCAGCAAGCGCCGTGAGTTAATGGACAGGTGTGCTCGCCACCAGGTTAGCGGGGCGCCTATCTTGGTCCCCGCGACACCAGCTATGACTCCGAAGAATGGGGATGTGAAGCCTCCACCAACAAGGAGTTGTGCGATCGACAGCAGGATCAGGACCGGGCCCCCGCGCTTCCGCTCTCAGCGGCGGCCGTTTTTCACTCACGAGCCAACTGGTAGAGTGTCCAGCCGATCGCGATGAACCAGACGAACAGGAGAAGGCCGTAGACGATGTAGCCAAGGCCGAGAACGGGCCTGAGGGCCTCACTGACGATGCCGAGAGCGCCAGTGATGATGCCCAGGTAGACAACGCTTCTGCGGAAGGCGCCCTTCACCATGACCAGGGAGACGATCAGAATGCCGATGGGTTCCAGGATGCCGACCGCGGTCGGTATGGTGTTCTGCGCAATGAACCCCTCAGCGGCGGCCGCGAAGGCGGCGCGCTGCGTGGCGTCGCCGGCGGCCACATATTGATCGCTCAGATACACCAGCGCGGGCGCTCCACCGCCAGTTGCCGGATAGACCAGCGTGAGAGCCCACGAGGCGATACCGAGGACGGCACCAATGGCGGCGTAGCTCTTGTTCAGCTGCTTGAGCGCCATGTAGAGCGCCAGGAAGACGACCATGAGCAAGATGCTGGGTGCCAGCCAGAGCACCTGTTCCAGTATGTAGACTGACCGGTGCGCGGCGATGTATTCCAGGGTGGCAGCCCCGCCCGATGTCGGGGCCGCCGGCACGGTGAAGTCCACTACGAGCGCGACGATGTAGGTGAGGGTAGCAAGGAGCGCCGTCACTTCTCCTGCATCTCCACTACGCTGGATCCGCGGCGGCGTCCTCCGGTCGGGGTGGCAGAGATCTCTCCTGCGCCTCCAGGTAGTGCTTGAGGCCGGTCCAGATGGTCTCCTCCTGACGCCGGCCCATGCGGGCGATCAGCGGCGTCATCAGCTTGAAAACACCGCGCGGCTCCACGTCCCACGACCACCGCATTCGGGTCCCCTCGGGAACAGGGTCGAAGGTCAGGGTTCCACTTGCGCTGTTCTCCTCTCTCGATGCCGTACTCTCAAGTTAGCACAATGCCGCTCCGCTGCCATCGTCCGAACCGCGTATTCTCGATGGCGATCTCTCGCCACATTGCTCGGACGCCGCCTACCACAAAAGTGGTAGATCGATCAGGACCCGACGGGCAACCTCACCCCTCCGTCCGGGGGCAGGCGCCACACGCTACGCCGAAAGCAGGACGATGCCCGACCATAGGGTGTTGCCAGTAGGGGAGACTGGTCTATAATGACTTCGGGAGGTCCACTATGGCGCTTGACCTGAAGAGACGCCGGTTCACGGTGCAGGAGTACCACCAGATGGCTCAGGCGGGCATTCTGGGCGAGGATGATCGCGTCGAGCTCATCGAAGGGGAGATAGTGGAGATGACGCCGATCGGGCGCCGCCATGCTTCTTGTGTTGCCCGGCTAGTCCACCGCTTTGGCCGAGAACTCCGGGATGCAGCCGTGATCTGGCCCCAGAATCCGGTTCGGCTGGGTGAGGACTCCGAGCCCGAGCCGGACCTGGCCCTGCTCCGTCCCAGGGCCGACTTCTACGCCTCTGGCCATCCCGGTCCCGAGGATGTCCTCCTGCTGGTCGAGGTGGCCGACTCCTCGGCTGACCCGGATCGTCGTGTCAAGGTGCCCCTGTACGCTCGAAGCGGTATCCAGGAGGTCTGGCTCGTGGACCTGGAGCAGGAGACGGTCACCATCTACCGGGACCCTACCCCCGATGGCTACCGCACCGCCCAGGTCGTCCGCCGGGGCGATGAGCTTGCCCCCGCCGCCTTCCCGCACGTTACACTCAAGGCCGCGGATCTCATCCCCGAGTAGAACCGATGGAACGCGGCGTTCCATAAACGCCAGATGGAATGCGGCCCCGCCCGGTTCCGTGCGGAGAGAGGATCAGCCGCAGCTAGGCCCGGAATGTGTTCGCCATCTCGCAGTGACGGGCGCGCAACGAAACAGCGATGTTCGTCGGCGCGGGTTGGACGCTGTTGGTTCGCTCTCTGGCGGCACACCCACATTTCAACAGGTGCATCTCGCCAAAGAGAAGTCCGGGTGATGCTGCAAGGAAACCGTCGGGACTCAGCGCTTCACAACGATGGACGAGATCCCCTGGATGACGTTCCAGGGAATCGGGACAGCTGCTGGTAAGATAGGCTCTTCCCTTGATAGCAGAAAAGTTGTAGCCCGGGAAGGGTATGGACCCATAATCCCGTCGGGAGGTCCGCTACGGCACTCGACCTAAGAAGGCGGCGGCTCACAGCGGAGGAGTATCACCAGATGACTCGGACGGGCATCCTGGGCGAGGACGACCGGGTCGAGCCGATCGTAGGGTCTTTCTCCGTGCTACAATAGAGTGGAGCTGGGGAGGCTTCCTACACTCTATCCTCATCTCACTTCCTCGATTGTGGGCACAGATTCGACTGCCCTGGTGAGTTCGGCTGTGCTGCCCGAAGCGGCAGGAACGGCAGGCACCACACGATGCTGAGACCCGCGGTACGGTCGGTGTCGGGTGCGGCGCGACTGTCCATTCCCGGCCGATTCCCCCTGGGCGAGTCGGAGGTTCTGGTCTGTCACTGACGGCACGAGGAGTGCTCGCTCTTACTCGCTGGCAAGCTACCGAGCGCTGCTCGAACCCGCCTTGAGCTGGCCGCAAGAGTGTGATAGGGGGCTCGCACCGGGCCTGGCACCCTGGAGAACAAGATGAACAGTGCGGTGCGAAGTGACCTTGAAGACCGAATTCGCCATGAATTGCCCCACCTGACCGACGAAGATGTGCGTTCGCTTGCCATCATAGTCAAGCGGCTGATCGACGCCTACCAGCCTGAGCGTATCTATCTGTTCGGCTCCAAGGCGCGCGGCGACTACGGGCCGGATAGTGACTTTGACCTGCTGGTGGTTGTCCCCGATGTGGCACCGGAGGAGCGCAAACGCAGCCGGCTTGCCTATCAAGCGCTTCGAGGCACAGGTACGGCTGCGGACGTCCTGGTCTGGACCGAGCGGCGCTTCGAGAGCCGGCTTCACCTGGCTGCCTCGCTTCCGGCCACTGTCGTGCGTGAGGGGAGGCTGTTGCATGCCGCAGCCGCCTGCTCGAGGAGGTCCGGCCGTGACGGGCCTTGTGGAACCGCGCGCCGACATTCAGGAAGTGTTGCAGCAGAGTGCCACAGACGCCAGCGTCAAGAAGGTGGGGATCTGACACAGAGCCTCGTACACATTGCCTGATGGGCAAGACCCTGCTGGAGGCAACGTCATGCCCGAACCGATTGTCGTCACGCTCCAGCCGATGACGCCTCTTTGGACGGGAGACGCAAACCAGCGCGGGAGCCGGGTTCGCGAGACAGGCGTTCTCGGCAGCCTGCGCTGGTGGTATGTGGCGATTGTCCAGGGGTTGGGCTCTTGAGCGCCACGCATCTCTCCGAGCTGCCCCCCAGCGTCTCACAGCTTGCTCTGGGATTGTCGGAAGCGGCGAGTCTCCCGGATTGCCCGCACACAAAGCTAGGGCACATCCCAAGACCGCGTCCTCGCGTCATCTCGGCCAGCAAGCGGACCGACATCCCTGCGTTCTACCTTCCATGGATGATCGAACGGTGCGAGGCCGGCTGGGTTGATGTGCCTAATCCCATGTTTCGCCATGCCTCCGATCCCCTGAGACGGCTCACCCACGTCTCGCTTCTTCCAGAGCACGTAATCGCCATCGCCTGGTGGTCGAAGAACTACCGCGTCTACCAGAAGAACTACAAGGCCTTCGAGAAATACCGAAGGCAATACTTCCAGTTCACCATCAACCCCCGGCGACCCGACCTGGAATGGCTGGAGCCCGACGTACCATCGGTCGAGGAGGCTCTAAGTCAGATGGAGTTCTTGGCCAAGCTCCCCGGCGGGCCTGGGATGGTGGCGTGGCGGTACGATCCCCTTTGCTTCTGGATCGATAACGGAGCGCATCTCAACAGCTGGGATCCTGGCTTCTTCGAACGCCTTTGTCGGGACCTGACCGCTCTCGGCGTACGAACCTGCTTCACGAGCATAGCTGACCTGTATGGCAAGGCCGTGAGGCGAGTGGAACGGCTCTATCCAGGCAGGACTCTGAGGGACCCAACCGATGAGGAGCTGGAACCGATAGCCATGGAAATGTCAGGGATCGCCGGGCAGTACGGGATGAGGCTTTTCACCTGCACGGAAGTCCGGCTGCGAGAGTACCAGGGGTTCTCCAAAGGTGCCTGCATCGATGGAAGTCTCCTCAAGGCTTCAGCAGCCGGCGCCACCGACCGAAAGATGCAGGGCAGGGAGGAGTGCGGCTGCACTCTCCACACCGACATCGGCGACTACGAGTCTCAAGAGTGCGGCTATTCGTGCGTCTACTGCTACGCGAATCCCAATCGGCGGGGCCTTGCCCTCAGACAATCGAAGCCAGAAGCTGGAGCCTAACCCTCTGGCCCAGCCGAACTGAGCACGCAGAGACGTCAAGTCAAAGCCATGCCTGGCCTTTCCAGGCCGCACGCGGAACGCTTTTCCAACCTCAATGTCGTGGACGGACAAGGGCAAATGGATGCGGCGCAGCGCAGCCTTGTGGCGGCAATTGTCCAGAACGTGATCGCCCCCGGGAACCGGGCCATACTCCCCAACGCGGTTGCCGCAGCAGTGGAGGCTTACGCTCAGGACTGTACTGTCGCTTTGAAGTCCGGTGAGGACAGGCTTGGCCGCTTCTGGGACGGAGAGGCCTCGGGGCTGACAGAGACTGACATTCGCGAGCGCATCGACGTTCTTCAAGCTGTAGGCAGGGATATCACAAGGGCTTACGGAGCTGAGGGCACCGCGAACATCCCCTATGGAGGGCTGCAGACCCTCTACTACCTCCAACGTTCCGAGCGAGCTGGTCTCCTACTCGGATGAGGACCGGAGCGAGTGCGTGCTCCAGGCAGCTCTGCAATTGTCTCCAGACGGCTTGGTTGTGCTGATTGAGCCGGCTTATCGAACTATGACGGAGCGGCTGCACACCGTCCAGCGGAATCTCCTTGGCCGCGGCCTCCACCTCGTATCTCCATGCCCTGCTACCTGCTCCCGATGCTCAACCGAAAGCAGTCGGAACTGCTGGAGCTATCGGGCCGAGAAGCTCAAGATCCCGCGCTTCATGAAGCCGCTAGAGGACAAGAGAGGG
>JAJZRD010000208.1 GCA_021845945.1 Chloroflexota bacterium | reverse complement strand
GTTTCCGTCGCCTGGGCGTAGATCCGGCCCAGCCGGCCCCCCTCTTCGATCCGGGGGATCTTGCTCGCGTCGGCCTCCACGAAGGTCATTCGCTCCACGGCGGGCAGTTGGTCGGTGGTCTTGAACTGCTTGTAGCCGTAGGAGGCCAGGATCGTGCCCTCCACGATGGCCTGGGCGCAGTCGGAGGCGCCGAACCCGCCCGCCCCCGCGCCGTGGACGATGGTGTGGAAGCTCGTGATCCCCATCCCCCTGGCCCTCTTCAGGAGACTGCCCGAGGCCCTCCTTATGGCATCCAGGTTGAACTTGTCCCTGGCTCCCAGCCCCACGACGGCGATCCGCCGGGCCGGAACCTTCCCCTGGGTGTGGAGGAGGGTGATCTCGTCCAGCTTCCCCTTTATCTCCCCGTCGGCGATCAACTGGGTGATAAGTCCCCCCAGAGCCCTGTCGACGGCGCCCATTGCACCGCCGGGGGCCGTCACCCCCTCGAACAGGTTCACGGCCAGGAGGGGCGTTTGAACCTCGGTCACGGATCCTTGCTGAGTCAGGATATCCATGGTGTCACTCCCCGATAACCGTCAGCTATCAGTAGGAGCCGGCTCCTGCCGGCGATCAGTTTGGCTTCGCCCGGCCATTTTACACGGCTGAATACCGCCTCTGCCACCGGAGGCAACGTGAAGCTGACGACTATCGGAAGTAGGGGATCACGTAGCGGGCGAGGCAGAAGAGATCCAGCAGCGCCAGAGATCCCACCGAGAGGGTCAGCAGCAACCGGTCGTGGATGGGTGCCATCAGTTCCCTCAATCCCAGGACGAAGAAGAGGGCGATGGGGAGGAGGGCCGGATAGAGATATCGCCCCTGGGCCTGGACGAAAGAGAGGTTGTACAGGATCAGCTGCGCCACCACCGCCGCGAGGGCCAGTGCCATGAGCGCGAGGGAGCTTTTCTGGTGGGAGGTCAGTGAGCCCTTTCCCAGGACGACCCTGCCCAGGAAGAGGACGAGGCCGAAGACTACCAGGCCGGAGATCAGCTTCAGGGCGAAGTAGACCTGCTCGTTCATCGGGATCCCCATCCAGCCGAACTGGCCCCAGAAACTCTGAAACAGTGTCGTGATGAAGTAGGTGATCGTTGCCGAGTCCAGCTGCTCGAAGCGTGGCTGTCCCACCACCACCTGCTCGTGTCTCTGCAGGCCGAAGAGGTCGGTGCTGCCGTAGAGCATTCCGTTTCGCACGAACCACCATCCCGAGACCAGCAGGGCGACGGCCAGGGTGAGCCCGAGGCGAGGTAGCCGGGAGGAACCGCCATCCTTGCCCGAGCGGGGGGAGACCAGGGCGACCAGCAGCGCCAGCGGGATGTAGCCGTAGACGGTCATCTTGGTCAGCAGGGCTACCCCTGTCATCAGCCCCAGCAGCAGGGCCTGGCCCCTTCCGAAGCCGGCCCGAAGGATCTGGACCATGGCCAGCAGCAGCGAGGTGGCCACCAGCTCGGTCAGGGCGTCGTTGCTGATGCTGCCGGCGATGGCGCTGCGCATCGGCAGGAAGGCGATGAAACCGGCTACCGCCAGCTGCAGCGGCAGCTCCTCGGGGAAGATGGATCGGACCACCAGGAAGGCGAGGATCACGGTGACCGCCGAAAGGGCCACCGACAGCAGCCTCAGGACCACCACCCGCTCCTCCAAGGGCAGGTGGGACGTGGCGCTGTAGACGGGGGCGGCCAGCAGGTAGAAGGCGGGCGGTTGATGGCCCTCGTAGGCGATGGAGTCCACCGATTGCCCTTTGGGGAACCTGGTGCTCTTCAGCCGCTCCAACAGCTCGGCATTCCAGTCGCCGGCCTTCAGTTCGGGCAGCTCTCCCGTGGTCGCGACCTGGCGGACGTAGTTGTAGTGGGCGGGCTCGTCGGGGGCGTTCCAGGGGGGCACACCCAGGGCGTAGCCCGCGGCCAGGGCCACGCCAGCCACCACGATGATCCAGAGGATCGTTACGGTGGCGACCTTTTGCCGCAGCTTTCCGTTGGGTCGCGACCTCTTCAAGGGGACCTCACGCTGGGGAGTGAAGCAGGGTAAGACGTCTTTGTAGCGTCGCCCCTTGTGGGCGACGGGTGACCCGTCGGGGACAAGCCCCGACACTACATGGCCCGGGTACTTGCCGGCTAAGGGATGTTGTCCGGCTGGGAGCGCGAGCGTCTCGCCCGCCCCGGACAATGGCTTCGACTATGTAGAGCGGGGGGTTATCCCCCGCCGCCCGCCGGTCGTGGTTGTCCGGGCGGCGGGGCACAAGACCCTGCCCTACGCCGAGGCGGCCACCGTCCGTCGGCAGGGCAGAGCGCCCTGCCCTACGGTTCCCTGGTCTCGCGGGAGCCGGATCCTACGCCTCGGGCAGCTCCAGCTTGGTGAAGAGCGGGCTTGGCTCCGGCAACTTCCTACCCTGGGGCGGCGCCGAAGGCTTCCAGCCGTGGCTCAACAGATCGTCGCTGTAGCCCAGCAGCCCGTGCAGCTTCTCCGCCGAGTGGGGCAGATAGGGATAGGTGAGCACCTTCAGGGAGTCCACCAGCCGCAGGCACTCGTACATGGTCGCGGCCATCGCCTCCGGGTTCTCCTTCCGCTGCTTCCAGGGGGCCTTCTCCTCCAGGTAGCGGTTGCCGAACTGGGCCAGGGTCATCACTTCCTTCAGGGAGTCCTTGAAGTGGGCTCCCTCCAGCAGGTCTCCCACGGTGTCGAAGGTCTCCTCGATGCGGCGGGTCATCTCCTCGTCGGGCTGATAGCCGGCGCCCATCTCGGGCACCCTCCCCTCCAGGTATCGCTGGAGGAAGGTGAGGGTCCGGTGCACCAGGTTGCCGTAGGTGGCCACCAGCTCGTCGTTGTTGCGGCGGATGAACTCCGACATGGAGAAGTCGGTGTCCCGGGTCTCCGGCATGTTGATGGTCAGCATGTACCGGATCGGATCCGGGTCGTACTGATCCAGCATGTCGGGCAGCCAGGCCGCCCACCCCCGGCTGGTGGAGAACTTCCCGCCCTCCAGGTTCAGGTACTCGTTGGCGGGCACGTCGTAGGGCAGGTTGAGCCCTCCGTAGCCCATCAGCATAGCCGGCCAGATGATGGCGTGGAACGGTATGTTGTCCTTACCCACGAAGTAGTAGGACCGGCAGGGCTGCTGCCACCACTCCTTCCACTTGTCCGGCTCCCCTCGTAGCTTGGCCCACTCGATACTGGCCGATAGGTAGCCGGTCACCGCGTCGAACCAGACGTAGATCCGCTTGCTCTCGTAGCCGGGCAGCGGGATTGGCACGCCCCACTCGATGTCCCGGGTGATAGGTCGGTCCTTGAGTCCCTCCTGGAGCATGTTCATGGTGAAGTTGTAGACGTTGGGCCGCCAGTAGCTCTTGGGCTTCACCCACTCCAGCAGCCGGTCGTTCAGCTTGGACAGCTTCAGGAAGAAGTGCTCCGTCGGCCGGATCTCGGGGGTGGTCCCGTGGAACTTGCACCGAGGGTTTATCAGGTCGGTGGGATCCAGGGTCTTCCCGCAGTTGTCGCACTGGTCCCCTCGGGCCTCGGTGAAGCCGCAGTGGGGGCAGGTCCCCTCCACGTACCGGTCGGGCAGGAAGCGGTTGCAGGTGGTGCAGTAGGGCGAGTGCATCACCGCCTTCTCGACGAAGCCGTTCTTCAGCAGGCCGAGGAAGAGGTCCTGGGTCACCTGGTAGTGGTTCTCGGTGGTCGTCTTGGTGAAGAGGTCGTAGCTGATGCCGACCCTCTTGATGTTATCCACGAACTGCTCGTGGTAGAAGTCGGCGACCTCCCGAGGGCTCTTGCCCTCCCGCTCGGCACGAAGTGTGATGGGCGTGCCGTGCTGGTCGGAGCCGGAGACCATCAGCACCTGGTTCCCCTTGAGGCGATGGAACCGGGCGAAGATGTCAGGCGGCAGTAGCGCCCCCGCCAGGTGTCCCAGGTGGAGGGGGCCGTTGGCGTAGGGCCAGGCAACCCCGATGAAGATGTGCTCGCTCATCTTTGGCTCATCACTCACTACTCACCACTGATATCCGACTGTTCTCCTCCGAGTCTCTTGCTGCGTCGTACAGGCCGTGGCGGTCGTTGGCTCTCACCTGCAGCACGTCGTTGAACATGCGCAGGGTATCGCGGATCGGATCCACCCGGCTACTAGGTGAATAATACCAGCTTATGGGCACTTCCGTGATGCCGAGACCCAGCTTCCGGGCGACGTAAAGCACCTCCACGTCGAAGCCGAAGCCGTCGATGACCTGCATCCGGAAGATCCTCTGGGCTGCGTCCCGGCTGAAGCACTTGAAGCCGCACTGGGTGTCCTGAAGTCCCGGCACCGCCAGGACCCGCACGATCAGATTGAAGACCCGTCCCATCAGGTGGCGATGCTTCGGCTCCCCGATCCGCCGGGCCCCCTTCACCTCCCGGGAGGCGATGGCGATCGCCTGGGGTCCCAGCATGGCCTCGGGGAAGCGAGGCACCTCCTCGACGGGCATGGAGAAGTCGGCGTCGCAGAACATGACGTAGCGGCCCTCAGCCGCCAGCATCCCCTGGCGCACCGCGTGGCCCTTGCCTCGATGGGGCTCCCGCAGCAGCCGCAGGCCGGGGAAGTCCGCCGCGGCCTTCTCCACCAGGTCCGCGGTGCCGTCCAGGCTGCCGTCGTCCACTACCAGCACCTCGTAGCTGAAGCTCTGGCGAGTAAGGTACTCCCGCAGCTTCTCCAGCGTGGCGGGAAGCCTCCCCTGCTCGTTGTAAGCCGGTACTACCAGCGATATGAACGGACGATCCATCACGACCTCTCGATGGTGGGCTCGGGCTCGCGCAGCAGCGACAGCAGGTAGCTCTCGGGGACCCTGCGGGCCTCCTGCAGGGCCCGGCGCTGGCCGAGCCTCTTCGGGATCTGCAGTGCTCCTGCGATTTGTCCTCTTAGTCTCGCTCTGGCGGCCTTCTCCCGGAAATGCCAGATAGAGTGTACCGCAAAACGGGCCTGAGTCCTAATCAGGGCGGCCCAATTGCGACGGAGGACCTCGGAGGGCAGGTTCTTTACCGCGACGGTGATGAAGTTCCGTCCGCAGTAGAAGCTGGCGGTCTCGCCCCCCCCCGTGGCGCTCAGCCGGTGGTAGACGCGGGCGCCGGGAAGGTAGAGGCAGCGGTGGCCTCGCAGCTGGGCTCGGAGGCTGAGATCCACGTCCTCACAGTACATGAAGAGGGACTCGTCGAACAGCCCCACATCCTCGAGGAGGTCGCGTCGCCACCCCGAGGCACCCCCGCAGGCCGCCGGCACGTACTCCTCCCGGTCGAATTGACCCTCGTCCCTCTGCCAGACCCCTCGGTTGCCGGGGACTCCATCCTTGGTGTAGAAGTCCCCCGCCGAGTGGATCACGTCCCGCCGATCGTAGAGAAGGATCTTGCAGGCGAAGAAACCCGCTTCCGGATGTACAACGGACGCCTCGGCCAATCGTTCCAGCCAGCCCTCCTCCGCTTCGGCATCGTTGTTCAGCAGAGCCACCAGCTCGCCCTTGGACCGGCGGATCCCCTCGTTGACGGCCGCCGCGAAGCCCCTGTTGCTGTCCAGGGACACCAGTCGAAACTCCGGGAATCGCTCCGGGACCATCCGGTCGGAGCCATCGGTGGAGCCGTTATCCACCACCAGCACCTCGAACTGCCGGTAGCGCTGGGATCGCAGCGATGCCAGGCAGCCCGCCAGGTAGCGGGATCCGTTCCAGTTGGGGACGATGACCGATATGAAGGGGGCGGGGTTTGACAAGTCAGAGGTATCCGTTCAGCTTGTAGTAGGCCAGCTTGGCCAACTCGACGACGGTGAGGCGCAGGGTCGCGCCGTTCTGCCACCAGCTATTGGGGTGCCACTGATCGTCCTGGACCGGGTAGCTCGCCACCGAGATGCCGGTGTCCTGGAAGGCTTTGGCGAAGGTCAGGGAGGCCCGCCGCTCGTGGTAGGGGGAAGTCACCAGAATGGCGGACTTCAGCCCCTGCCGGACCATCAACTCCCGGGTGTAGAGGGCATCCTCCCGGGTGGAGGTGGATTGGCCCACCACCAGCATCCTCGCCTGCGGCACCCCCAGTTCGGCGGCCTGGGTCCTCATCACCTCCGCCGCGGGCGGGCTACCCTGCTGGCCGCCCCCCACCAGGATCAGCCACCGGGCGTAGCCCTCCTGGAACAGCTCGACGCCCTGCTCCAGCCTGGCGCCCCCGTCGCCGCTGAGCACCACGATGGCATCGGCATTGGAGGGGTTGTCCTCGACTACCAGGAAGCTGCCGATGGCCGTCAGAAGAAGGGGTCCTTGCCAGAGGAGGGCGGCTCCGATCAGGACCAGTGCCGTCGCAACCCAGGCGAAACCGGCGCATCCAGGCAGTGCTACGTGAAAGGAGTTGTGGGTCCTGCGCCGGGCCAAGGGATGCCTCCGTAACAGACCGCCGGGTACCGAAAGCGGGGCCAGTATAGAGGCTCGGGAGAAAGGCGGTCAAGGGAAAGAGCGTAGACAACCGGTGCGGCCACCGCTATGCTGTAGTTGATACTTCGATCTCACCCCGCTTGCGGAAGAAGGGAGGTTTGTGCTCGGCGGAAGGTCGCAACCGCCTGGAATCTCAGCAAGGTCAACAGCGGTTTGTGGGCGAGGACGCCCGGGGCCATGCTCATAACGGGCCACAAAGGTGTGGTGGGACAGGCCTACATTTCGCAAGGGGTAATGTGGACATGAGGTACTTCCTGATCGCCGTCACCTTCCTGATGAGCCTCGCAGTAATCGCGTGTGCCTCCTCCGCGCCCGCACCCGCGCCTGCTAGAGCCCCCGAAGCTCCTAAGGCCGCCGCCCCGGCCGCT
>JAJZRD010000207.1 GCA_021845945.1 Chloroflexota bacterium | reverse complement strand
CACCAGCGACCTGTAACCACACTCCCCAGCCTCGTACAGCACCGTTTGGTCCACCGTCAGGATCGACTCCCGATCCCCTCGCCGAAGAGCTGAGACCACGATCTGGTCGAACTGCCGGCCCAAGGGACTGTAGCCCGCCGGGGCGCCCGGAGACAGCCTGTGGGAGAAGTCGCCGCTGGCAACCAGAACCACCCGCCCGCCCGTGTCACGAGCGGCGGCGGCGATGGCTCGACCGAAGCGGCTGTGGTAGGCAGTGTCGAGGGACGAGAAGGCCAGTAGAAGGAGCCGGCAGCGCAGGCCGGCCTCCTGGAGAAAGTAGAGAGGGACGGCCGCCCCGTGATCCAGGAGGTAGCCCCCACCCGGCCTGCCCATCCTGCCGGTGGGAACTCGCGCCGCCTGACATTGGGCCTCCAGGGCCGACGCCAGGTCGGTATCCCCCTCGAAGGATAGCCTCACCGATGGGGCGCCGAAATCCTCGAAGCCGCCGGTGTACCATTGCGCCACCGACACGCTCATGGCCCTAGGGCTGATGGGGGCATGGGGGGATACCAGTACCACGGTATCCGGCGAGAGCCGCCGAATCTCGGAGGCCACCCGCTGCATGGCCTCCCGGGTCTGTCGCACCTGCTCGATGCGGCGACCCGCCACCGCCGGCACCAGTATCGGAGGATGAGGAGCTACGCAGCCGTAGATCAGACCGGCGCTCAAACCATTAGCTCCCGAGCGGCTGGCTTGTCTCACACCAGCCGCGCAAACAACACCCCGATCTCATACAGCAGGTAAAGTGGCACCGCCACGAGGGTCTGATTGAAGGGATCAGGAGTCGGCGTGATGATGGCCGCGATGACGAAGGCCCCCACCAGCGCATACTTCCAGTAGCTTCGGAGCTGCTTCTGGTTCACGATCCGCAGCTTCGCCAGGAAGACGATGACCAAGGGCAGCTCGAAGGCGACACCCATCCAGAGCAGCAGCGTCGTGACGAAGGAGACGTACTCACCAATGCTGATGAAAGCGGTGGCGATATCCCCGCCAAAGGTCAGCAGATAGCGCAGCGCGAAGGGCAGAAGCACCAGATAACCGAACGTTATACCAAGCATGAAGAGAAAGCTGGCGCTCGGTATGACTATGAAGAGATACTTCTTCTCGCTGGACTTGAGGCCAGGCACGATGAACTTGATGGCCTGGTACACGATTATCGGCATGGCCAGTGCCGCGCCGCCGACCAGCGCCACCTTGAAGTAGGTGATGAACATCTCGGTCGGCTTCAAGAAGACCGGCTTGATGCCCCCCGAGGGGATCAGCAGGATCTCCAACAGCTTCCCGGTGAAGATGAAGGAGAACGCGGTGGTAACTAGCAGAGCCAGTACCGACCAGACCAGCCCTTGCCGCAACTCCTCCAGGTGCTCGATGATGGTGAGCTTCTTCCCCTCGAATCCCTCGTTGTTGCCGGTGGTTTGCATCGCCAGTCTTTCGCCTCGATTCGCCTAGCCTTTTACCTCTGCCTCACCCGCCAATCTTCTTCCCACCGCCTCCGCCGAGGATCTGGCGGCCTCGCCGCCAGATCGAGCCCTGCGGAGACGAATGGGACGAACACTCGCATCCTGAGCTGCGGACGATTAGTCCAGATGCTCCTGCAGATAATCCATGGCGTCCTGGACGGTCTGGATCTTCTCCGCGTCCTCATCGGAGATCTTTATGTTGAACTCCTCTTCCAAGGTCATGATCAACTCGACCAGATCGAGGGAGTCCGCATTCAGATCCTCGATGAATGAGGCCTCCGGGACCACATCTTCCTCGTCAACGCTCAACTGCTCCGCCACTATCTTCCGCAACCGTGCCTGTACCTGGGGGTCTAGGCTCACCCTCTCACCTCCTCTCACTCCGAAGTGGGGCCGGCCGGTGTATCTCCGCCGTGCTCCTTCGGCATCTTCTCAGAAACTATTCTTCCCACAACGCCATTGACGAAGCGGCTGGAGCTCTCCGATCCGAACCGTTTTGCCAGCTCCACAGCCTCGTTCACAGCCACCTTGAAGGGGACCCGCTCCGATTGAAAAAGGGCCTCGTACAGGGCGATCCGGATGATGTTCCTATCGATCCCCGCCATCTGCTGGAAAGGCCACGCCGGAGCCGCCTTCTGGATCAGGTCGTCGATCTCGGTGACGTGCTGAAGGACCCCCTTCACCAATCCCTCGGCGTATTGCGCCGCCTCGGGACCGAGCCCGTCCTCCGCCACTCGCCGGGACAGCACCTCCTCGGGCTGGTGTCCGGTGGTGTCTATCTCGAAGAGCGCCTGCAAGGCCACCGTCCGGGCTGCCCTCCGACCGTGAACCTGCCGCTGAGATTCTGACATCGCCACCAACCCCACCGAAGCGCTACTCCAGGTCCTGCACGTACACGTTGATCTCGGCCACGGGCAATCCAACCATCTTGTCGATAGCCTGGGCCACTTCCCGCTGGATCTGGTTCCCAACCCGCACCAGGTCGGCCCCCTGCTCCACCACCACGTGGATGTCCAGGTAGACCTGGTCGTCCTGAACCCGCAGCCGGATGCCGCGCGAGGGATCGTCCCGCCCAACCAGCCTGTTCATCCCGCTGATGAAACCGCCACTGGTTCGGAGAACCCCAGGCACGGCCATGGTGGTGAGTCCGGCGATGGTGGCCAGGACCCCCGGTGCGATCCTAACGGTACAGAAGTCCGACTCCGATGACATCCACGCCGCCTTCCGGAACTATGCCCCCGCGGCCACTAGGGCTCGGCCGTCGTCGGTCCCCCGGGAGCCCCGAGACGCCAGCCACCGCTCCACGAAATGTGTATCGAATCGGCCCTCTAGGAAATCAGGATTCGCCAGCAGCTGCAGTTGGAACGGTATGTTGGTGGTCACGCCGACGACCTTGAATTCCTCCAGCGCCCGTCGCATCCTGGCTACCGCCTCTCCGCGGTCGTTGCCCCAGGCGATCACCTTGGCCAGAAGAGAGTCGTAGTAGGGCGGCATCAAGTAGCCGGGGAACAGGTGTGTGTCCACCCGAATCCCTGGTCCGCCGGGTGCCGAGTAGTGGGTGATCAACCCCGATTGGGGAACGAAGCCCTGCAGGGGATCCTCGGCATTCACCCGACACTCGATAGCATGCCCGCGGGGGGAAACCTCTGCCTGGTCGAATCCCAGCGGCTCGCCGGCCGCCACACGCATCTGCCATTTTACCAGGTCTATACCCGTGATCATCTCTGAAACCGGGTGTTCCACCTGGATTCTAGTATTCATCTCGATGAAATAGTAGCGTCCCCTGGTATCCACCAGGAATTCGATGGTCCCAGCGCCTTCGTAGCCGACGGCCGCCGCAGCAGCAGCGGCGCTGGCTCCCATCTCGGACCGCACCTGAGGATCGAGGGCGATGCAGGGCGACTCTTCCAGCATCTTCTGGTGTCGCCGCTGGAGGGAACAATCCCTCTCTCCCAAGTGTACGGCCTTTCCGCGTCGGTCGACCAGTACCTGGACCTCGACGTGGCGGGCGCCCTGCACCAGAGTCTCCAGGTACAGCCCCCCGTTGCCGAAGGCGCTCTGCGCCTCCATCTGGGCGACCGGGAAGCCCTTGACCAGCTCAGCGTCGTTCTGAGCCGGTCGAAGCCCCCTTCCACCACCCCCGGCGCAAGCCTTCAACATGACCGGAAAGCCGATTTCCGCCGCCGCCCTCTGGGCGGCATCCAGAGTGTACACCGGCCTGTCAACCCCCGGCAGCACGGGCAATCCGGCCTCTCTCATCCGCTCTCTAGCGGCGGCTTTGTCGTGAAACTGCTCGATGCTGCGGGCCGAAGGGCCGATGAAGACAATCTGGCACTGCTCGCACACTTCAGCCAGGTAGGCGTTCTCCGAGAGGAACCCGTACCCGGGGTGGATCGCCTCGGCGCCACTCACCAGGGCGGCGCTGACCAGGTTGGGGATGTTCAGGTAGCTCTTGTCGGAGGAGGCCGGTCCGATGCAGATGGACTCGTCGGCCAGTTCCACGGGAAGGGAATGGCGGTCCGCCTCCGAGTAGGCAACCACCGTCGCCACCCCCAGCTCCCGGCAGGCGCGAATGATCCGAACGGCAATCTCACCACGGTTGGCGATCAGGATCTTGCGGAACACTAGCTCATCACCATTCCGCCGTCCACGGCTAGTACCTGGCCCGTCAGGTAGCTGGCGGCGTCCGATGCCAGGAAGGCGACGACCTCGGCGACCTCTTCCGGCGCACCGGCCCTGCCCAGAGGGATCAGCTGGAGGAATGCGCTTCGAGCCGACTCGGGAACGCCGGCCCAGATGTCGGTCTCTATGTAGCCGGGGGCCACGGCATTCACCGTGATGTTCCGGCTGGCAACCTCCCGGGCCACCGCCCGGGTAAAGCCGATCAACCCGGCCTTGGAGGCAGAGTAGTTGGCCTGTCCGGCGTTGCCCATGATCCCGGCCACCGAGCTGACGTTCACGACCCGGCCGTACCGACGCTTCATCATGGAGCGCAGCACAGCCTTGGTGCAGACGAACGCCCCCTTCAAGTTGGTATCCAGCACGGCGTCCCAGTCCTGCTCGCTCATGCGCAGCAGCAGGTTATCACGGGTGATGCCGGCGTTGTTGACCAGGATGTCCAGCCGGCCGAAATCGCTCAGGACTCGATCCACCATCCCTTCGGCCTCAGCTGCCACCGCCACGTCGGCCCTGAGGGCAGCGGCGCGACCCCCCTGAGCCACCACCAGATCGATCAACTCCCGGGCCGCGGCCTCGCTGGCAACGTAATTGACCACGACGGCCACGCCGTCCCGTGCCAGTCGCAGCGCCACCGCCCTGCCGATTCCCCGAGAGCCTCCTGTAATCAGGGCAACCTTGCCGGAGCCTTCCACCTGGACCTCCTACATGTCTGGAGTGGTGCGGCCGGCCGCAGCTTTCGATCCGACCGAAAGCGGTGGCAAGCCACCACACTCCAAGACGGCACTAGTGGCCTACCGTTCAGTGCTGGACTTGGGAAGATTCGAGGGCTACACCAACCGGCCAAGCTTCTCGACGGTGCTGCTCAGGCCCTTCTCGTCCTCCACATTCAAGAGGAGGGCATCCTTGACGATCCGTTTGATCAGCCCGCTCAACACCTGGCCCGGCCCCAACTCGACGAAGACCGTGCAACCCAACTCCGCCATGGTCTTCACCGAGTCCGACCATCGAACGGGGCTGGTAACCTGCACCACCAGTTCACGACCGATCTCTCCAGGATCCTGGGAAGGCTGGGCAGTCACATTGAGAACGACGGGAATACGTGGGGAAGATATCGACGTCGCGGCCACTATCGCTCGAAATCCCTGGGCCGCGGGCTCCATGTACACGGAGTGGAAGGGGCCACTCACATCCAAATCTACAATCCTGCGAGCACCCGCCTTCCGGGCCAACTCGCCCGCCCTGGCCAGGGCTCGCCGGTTGCCGGAGATCACCACCTGTCCGGGCGCGTTCAGGTTCGCCACCTGAACGGCGGCGTCGGTCTCCTGGGAGGCCCTGGAGCACAGCTCCACTAGAAGGGCATCCTCCAGGCCAAGGACGGCGGCCATGGAGCCATCCGCAGGCGTCGATGCCTCTGCCATCAGCCGGCCGCGAGCCGCCACCAACCTGAGCCCATCCGCGGGGCTGACCGCCCCGGAGAAGGCCAGGGCCGCCAGTTCGCCCACGCTGTGGCCGGCGCAGCAAAGCGGCGCTATCTCCACGCCGCCCCGGGCCAACCGCTCCCGCAGCGCCTCGGCCGCCGCAAGGCTGGCGGCTACCACGCCCGGCTGCGCAAAAGCCGTGTCCGTCAGCCTGTCCGCGGGGCCCTCAAAGCACACCTGGCTGAGAGGCAGCCCTGTGGCTCGGTCGGCCTCCGCGAAGAGTTCTCGCGCCGCCGAACTAGAGCCCCATAGGCCGGCTCCCATGCCCACTCGCTGGGCACCCTGCCCCGGGAAAACGAAAGCAACTTTCGGAGCCAGACTCCTAGCCCTCGCTCTTCGCCGGCTTGATCTGCAGAACCTGCTCGCCCTTATAGGTGCCGCAGTTCGGGCACACGTGGTGAGGCAGCTTCAGTGCGTGGCACTGGGGGCAGGCCACGAGGTTGGGCATCTCAATGCCCAGGTGGCTCCGGCGCTTGCCCTGAGCCGAGTGAGAGATCTTCTTCTTAGGTAGAGCGCCCAATTCTGTCTACTCCTGTTCTGGGTTGAATCCCGCCTGACGCATCCGCTCCGCCAGCAGGCTTCCGAGCGATCCCGAGGGAGTGCCGGAAGCCGAGGGCTGGCAATCGCAAGCTCCAACGTTCAGGTTTGAACCGCAACTGGGACAAAGCCCCTTACAGCCCTCGCCGCATAGATGCTGAAGGGGGCTCTCCAGGATCGCGTATTGTCGTATCGCCTCGTTCAAGTCCAGCAGGTGTTCAGGGGTCAACCTGAACGCCTCGTCATCGTCGGGCTCTGGCAAACCAACGCCGGTATTCACGTCGACTACCGGCACGAACTCCTCGTCCAGCTCAATGACCTGCGGCCGAACGAAGGTCTCCAGGCAGCGAGAACAGGTCGACTCCACCTTGTGAGTCAGCGTTCCCGTGACCAGGATGCCCGCGGAGGTACGCATCAAGCGCAGAGAACCCACGGTGGGTGAAACGATCCTTAGATCGACTGCCAGATCGGGATCCAGCTCGTCCACTTCCACCCGCCGAATTGTGCCCGTGGTGGCTTTCAGCAACTGAGCGATATTGTAAGCGATCACAGCGAATCACGTCCGTTCCCGATGCGCCCTTGACGTGTTCCCGTTGGTTAGATGGTCCCGTAAGAATACTGTGCAAGAACGTCGCGCATAATAAGAAGGCC
>JAJZRD010000206.1 GCA_021845945.1 Chloroflexota bacterium | reverse complement strand
GGCGCCGCTGGGGCCGACGAGGGCGAGGCTGCCGCCCTCGGGCAGCCTGAAGCTCACCCCGTCCAGGGCCGGCGGCTCCCCGGGGCCGTAGCGGAAGCGGAGATCCTCCACCACGAGGCTGGGGGCCGGGGGGCGGGGGTCGGGGGACCGAGGACTGAGGACTGAGGACTGAGCAGGAAGGAGGGATCTCATTCCCCGGTCGGGCCTGCAGCCGTTCGCCGGGCGGCGGGGCACAGGGCCCCGCCCTACTTCTGGTTTCTCCCCGTCGCCCACTCGCCCCGTCTCCCCGTCGGTTGTCCCCGCGTCCCCCCGACCCCCGTCCACGATCTCGAACAATCGCCGGGCTGCCTCCAGGCTGCTGCCCATCTGCTGGAAGGCCGCGGGCAGGGGGGCCACCGCCTCGAAGCTGGCCAGGGCGGCCAGGGTGACCACCGGCAGGTAGACTCCCTCCAGCTTTCCGCCGGCGACCAGTGGGATCGCCGCCGCCAGCACCGTCCACATACCCAGGTTGGATAGGAGGCTGCTGAGTCCGCTGTGCAGCCCGGTAATCCTGGCCATCCGTGCCTGAGCGGCCGTCCACCGGCGGCCCAGCTCCCGCGCCCGCTCCATCTGTCGGGGACCCTGCCCGAAGGCGAGCAGCTCTGCCATGCCCTGAAGGCCGTCCACCAGCTGGACGTTCAGCTCTCCCCGCAGCCTCGTGGCCTCCCGCCCCAGTCCGCGGCTCCCGAGGAGGGTCAGCAGGGGCAGGGCCACGCCCGAGAGCAGCAGGAAGATCGCCAGGATCCAGGCCAGGGAGGCGTCGAAGGCGCTCAGGAAGAGCACCATCACCACGCCGATCAGGAGGGCCACCACAGGGGGGGCGATGACCCGGACGTAGAAGTGCTGGAGGGTCTCCACCTCAGCCACGATCCGGTTCAGCAGATCGCCAGCGCGCTGCTGCATCATCCAGGCGGGGGGTCGGGGCTCCAGGGCCTGGTAGAAGCAGACCCTCAGGCGGGCCAGGAGCCGGAAGGTCACGTCGTGGGAGACGTAGCGCTCCAGGTAGCGGAACAGCCCCCGGGCCAAGCCGAAGAAGCGCACCCCCACGATGGCCACGGCCAGATCCGCCACCGAGGGGTGGAGGGCGGCGCCGGCGATCAGGAAGGCGGCGGTTGCCATCAGGCCCACAGCGCTGCCCACCGTGGCGAAGCCCAGCAAGGCCGACAGGGCCATCCACCCCTTGAAGGGGGCCACCAGGCGGAGCAGGCGGACTGCCGTATCCCTGGCGTTCAGCTGTTCTGCATCGCCCCGCCGCGGGAGTAGAGGATGAAGCTCTCTCTCCCCTTGGGAGAGGGTCGGGGTGAGGGCCGGCCCAGTGGCATCGAAGTGCCGGCTCTCGCCGCCGCGCGGTCCGAGTGTGGCTGCAGGCTTACGATCGTTGTCGAAGCAGTCGGGTACAGGGGAACAGTCACTTTGTAGTAACGACTTCAGTCGTTCGTTCTCGTGGCGAGGGGACGAACGACTGAAGTCGTTACTACCTGATTCGCCGTCTCCATACGCCTCCACCAGCCGATGGTACAGCCCCTCCCGCCGCAGCAGCTCCGGGTGGCTGCCGCTCTCCACCAGCCGCCCATCCTCCAGCACCAGGACCCGGTTCGCCCGCCGCGCGGCCCCCAGACGGTGGGCGATGGCCAGCACCGTGCGCCCCTCCATCAGCCGCTCGAGGGTCTCCTGGACCAGCGCTTCCTGCTCGGGGTCCAGGTGGGAGGCTGCCTCGTCCAGGATCAGGAAGGGGGCGTCCTTCAGGAAGGCCCGGGCCAGGGCCAGACGCTGGGCCTGCCCCCCGCTCAGCCGCTCGCCCCGCTCCCCGATCGCCGTGTCGTAACCCCGGGGAAGGCCGAGGATGAAGTCGTGGGCGCCGGCCAGTTGGGCCGCCTGGATCAGCCGCTCCTGGGGCGCCTCGGGGCAGGCTACCCGGAGGTTGTCGGCCACCGTGGCGTGGAACAGGTAGGGGTTTTGGGGCACCCAGGCCAGCTGCCGGCGCCACTCCTCCAGCCCTATCTCGCTCAGGGGCCTTCCCTCCACCAGGATCCGGCCCCGGTCGGGCCGGAGAAATCCCAACAGCAGGTGGGCCACGCTGCTCTTGCCGGCCCCGCTGGGGCCGACCAGGGCCACCCGCTCCCCCCGGGCGATCTCGAAGGTGACCCCCCTCAGGGCCGGCCGCTCGCCGCCGTCGTAGGCCAGGTCGACCGCCTCGAAGCTGATGTAGGGAGGTGTGTGTGACGCGGGGACGCGGGGACGCGGACACACGGGGATAGCCGGATCGAAGGAGGTGGGAGCGGCGGTAACGCCTCTCCCTCTGGGAGAGGCCGACCGAAGGGAGGGTGAGGGCTGACGCGTTGCCAACCAAACAGCCCTCACCCCGACCCTCTCCGCATCCTCAGCCTCCCCGTCTCCCTGTCTCCCCGTCTCCCTCTCGGGGGTCTCGAGGATCTCGAAGATCCTCCGGGCGGCGGCCACCCCGGAGATGCCGGCGTGGAAGCCGGTGCCCAGGTTGCGCAGCGGCAGGTAGAACTCCGGGGCCAGGATCAGGACGAAGAAGGCCTGCTCGAAGGAGAGGGTGCCGTACAGCAGTCGCAGCCCCACCTCCACGGCCACGATGGCCGTGCTGAGGGTGGAGAGCAGCTCCAGCGCCAGCGCTGACAGGAAGGCCACCCGCAGCACCCCCAGGGTGGTGGCTCGGAAGCGGTCGCCGACCTGCCCGAGGATCTCCAGCTCAGCCCGGCTGCGACCGAACAGCTTGAGGGTGGTCAGCCCCTGGAGCACGTCCAGGAAGTGGGCGCTCAGATGGCTGAGGGTCTCCCACTGGCGGTGGGTCAGCGCCTCGGCCATCCTCCCGATCAGGATCGTGAAGAGGGGGATCAAGGGGGCGGTAAGCAGGAACACCAGCCCCGAGAGCAGGTCCAGGGGGAAGACGAAAGCCAGGATGGTGATGGGCACCAGGGCAGCCAGGGCGAGGCTGGGCAGATACCGGCTGAAGTAGCCCTCCAGCGCCTCGACCCCCTCCTGGAGGGTGTTGGCCAGCTCTCCGGTGCGCTCGCCCGAGCTGAAGGCCGGACCCAGCGCCAGCAGGCGGGCGAACAGCCGTTCCCGCAGCGCTGCCTTGATCCGGCCCGCCGCCTGGTTGGCGGTGACCTCCCGAACCCCGACCAGGGCGGCTCGGAACACCACCGCAGCCAGCAGGAGCAGCAGCAGCCCCCACAGCTGCTCCAGGGATCGACCCTCCAGGAAGACCTGGGTCGTCACCCTGCTCAGGTAGAGGGCCTGCAGGACGGTGACCACTCCTGCCAGGAATCCCAGCCCGACTGTGAGGGCCAGCCAGAGGCCGGCGGTGCGGGCCTCTCGGAGAAGTCGCTGGTCGAGATTCATGGAGGGTTTGTTTCCTAGATGGTTTGGCTGTAGAAGCCATGGAACGCGGCGTTCCATGGCTTCTACAGGATCAGTATTCCAGCGACTGCGACCTTCCCACCCGCTCCCGGAACACCCAGTAGCTCCACCCCTGGTACAGCAGGACGAGGGGCACGAAGATCGCTGCCACGATGCTCATCACCTGCAGGGTGTAGGCACTGGAGGAGGCGTTATAGATGGTCAGGCTCCATCGGGGGTCCAGGGTGGAGATCATCACCCGAGGGAACAGCCCGGCGAAGACCATCATGGTGGCCAGGGCGATGGCCAAACCGGTCATGGCGAAGGCCCAACCCTCGCGTCCGGCTCTAACCAGCACGCCGGAGAGCAGAAGCGCCATCGCCGCCGGCAGGGCCAGGGCGGTGGGGTTCGCGACTGGCCTGGTGAAGAGATCGGTGGCGAAGTAGCCACCGGCCAAGAAGAGGGCCACCAGGACCACCGCCGGCAGCCACAGTCGCGAGGCGGCGGTCTGGGCCTCCCGCATCATCTCGCCCCTGGTCTTGAGGGTGAGGAAGAGCGCCCCATGGAGCAGGAACAGGGCGACGAAGGCAATGCCCCCCAGCAGGGCGTAGGGGTTCAGCAGGTTCCAGAAGCCGCCCACGTAGTTCATCCTGTCGTCGATGGGCACCCCGGCCATCAGGTTGCCGATGGCCACGCCCCACAGCAGCGCCGGCAGGAAGCTGCCGACGAAGATCATCCAATCCCAGAAGCTGCGCCAGGTGGGGTTGGCGTCCTTGCTGCGGAACTCGAAGGCGACTCCCCGAAGGATCAGGGCGAACAGCATCAGGATCAGCGCCAGGTAGAAGCCGCTGAAGAGGGTGGCGTACCAGTGGGGGAAGGCGGCGAACATGGCGCCCCCGGCCGTCAGCAGCCACACCTCGTTCCCGTCCCAGAAGGGTCCGATGGCGTTGATGACCACCCGACGGTCGCCGTCGTTCTTCGCTAGGAAGGGCAGCAGCATGCCGACCCCGTAGTCGAAACCCTCCAGGATGAAGAAGCCGATGAACAGCACCGCGATCAGGATGAACCAGAGTATGTTCAGATCCATACCATGCCTCCACAATCTGGATAGGGAACAGGGCTACGTACCTCAGTAGGCGTTGGCCGGTGCCGGCTCTTCCCGGCCGGCGGCCTCGCCTCGGGCGAACTTGACCAGCAGGTAGGCGTCGACCACCATCAGGGCGCCGTACAGCAGGGTGAAGCCCACCACCGAGAAGAGCACCATTCCGGCGGACACGGTGGGCGAGACCCCCTGGGACGTCTGCATCAGGCCGTAGACGATCCATGGCTGGCGGCCCATCTCCGTAAGGATCCAGCCGGTTGTGTTGGCCAGGTAGGGCAGGGCGATCGCCAGCAGGATCGCCTGCATCACCCTGGGATGCAGGTTGGCGCGACCCCGCAGGGAATGGTACAGGCTGTACAGGGCCACGAACAGCATCAGGAAGCCGGCCCCCACCATGGCTCGGAAGCTCCAGTAGGAGGTGATCACCGAGGGAACGTAGTCGCCCGGGCCGTACCTCTGCTGGAACTCGGTTTGCAGCTGGTTGATCCCCTTGACCTCCCCCTGGGTGGTGCGGTAGGAGAGCGCCGTCAGGAAGGGCTTCACCCGAATGGCGAAGACGTCCCGCCGGTTGGCCTCGTCGCCCCAGGTGAAGAGGGAGAGTCCGGCCGGGTCCTCGCTATCCCACAGCGCCTCGGCCGCGGCCATCTTCATCGGCTGGGCCTCGACCAGATGCTGGGCCTGGGCGTGGCCCAGTGGGATCACCAGCAGGGTGCCGATGGTGGCGGCCACGGCTCCCAGCCGGAAGGAGCGGCGGAAGGGCTCCAGGTCGGTGCTCTTCCTCCAGAGGTGGTAGGCGCTGATCCCCAGCATGAAGAAGGCCCCCGTGCACAGGCCGGCGGACAGCACGTGAGGGTACTGGGTGACCAGGTTCGGGTTGGTCAGCAGGGCGAGGAAGTCGGTCATCTCGGCCCGGCCGTTGCGCAGGGCGAAGCCGACCGGGTTCTGCATGAAGGAGTTGGCCACCAGGATCCAGAAGGCCGAGAGGTTGGAGCCGATGGCCACGAGCCAGATGGTGGCGGCGTGGAGCCCCCTGGGGAGGCGGTCCCAGCCGAAGACCCAGAGCCCCAGGAAGGTGGACTCCAGGAAGAAGGCGAGGAGGGCCTCGACGGCCAGGGGTGCCCCGAAGATGTCCCCCACGAAGCGGGAGTAGCTGGACCAGTTCAGGCCGAACTGGAACTCCTGGACGATGCCCGTCACGACCCCCATGGCGAAGTTGATGAGGAACAGCCTGCCCCAGAACTGGGCCATCCGCTTGTAGACCGGGTCGCCGGTGCGGAGGTACTGGGTCTCCAGGATGGCGACCAGGATGGAGAGTCCCAGGGTCAGCGGGACGAAGAAAAAGTGATAGACCGTGGTGATGCCGAATTGCATCCGCGCCAGTAGCAGCTCGTTCACAGAGGCCTCCTGATGGGGTCGGAATGCTGTACGCCAGAGATCGGGAATCGCCTTTGCCGGATTCGGACACAGAGGGATAGGGGGTCTTCAGGACACTCCTACTCGCAATAGTCGGGCCAGAGTGATGGCTAGTTCTGGGGCTTCCACACCTCCCACACCCTGCCCACCAACTCCGCGCCGGGCTTCAGGGTCGCCTGGCCGGGGGTCCAGCCGCAGGGGGTCACCTCCCCGGTCTCCCGGGCGTGCTGGAAGGCCACGATCCGCCGGATCAGCTCCGAGGAGCTGCGGCCCACGGCCGGGGCCACCATTTCCATGGCCTGGAGGACGCCGTCGGGGTCGACGATGAAGCTGCCCCGCACGTCGACGCCGGCCTCCTCGTTGTGGACGCCGTAGAGGCTGCCGATCCGGCCGTGGGCGTCGGCCAGCATCGGGAAGGGGAGGCCGCCCGGCACCATCCTGGAGAGCTCGGCCTCCTGCCAGGCCCGATGGACGTGGTGGCTATCGGTGCTGATGGCCAGAAGCTCCACCCCTAGGGAGCGCAGCTCCTCGTAGCGGGTGGCCAGGTCGGTGAGCTCGGTGGGGCAGACGAAGGTGTAGTCGCCGGGGTAGAAGAAGAGGACCACCCAGCGACCCCGGTAGTCGCTGAGCCTGAGCTCTCTGTAGCCGCCCTCGGCGAATGCGGTGGCCTGGAAATCTGGGGCTGGATTCTCGACGAAAACCATTAGAGTACCTCCTCGGACGATTGATGGTGAGTCGCGACCAGGAAGCCCGTCAGGCGCGAAGGGTTGTTGAGATAGCCTTCCGAGCAGGGGATTGTATCCCTTGCGGCCGGGAAAGTCAACCCAATTAGACCTGAATAGTCCTAACCAGATTCCCCTGTTGACAGTGGTTCTACCAAGTGGTATGTTAACGGTAACTTGTGTTACCGTTAACATAACCCGCGCGCTTCT
>JAJZRD010000205.1 GCA_021845945.1 Chloroflexota bacterium | reverse complement strand
CCTCCACCCGGGCGACCAGCACCGACACCAGGAACGGCTTGGTCATGTAGTGGTCGGCGCCCTCCCGCAATCCCTTCAACTCGTTGGCCTCTCCGGTCTTGGCGGTGAGCATCAGGACGGGGACGTCGGAGATCTCTCGGATCCGCTGGCAGGCCTCCCAACCGTCCATCTGGGGCATCATAACGTCCAGGATGACCAGATCGGGCTGCCAGCGGTACATCCGGCGGAGCCCTTCCAGCCCGTTGGCGGCGGTCTGAACCTGGTAGCCGGCCTCCTGCAGGGCCAGCTGCAGGACGTCCCGAAGCGAGGCGTCATCTTCAGTCACCAGCACCTTTGCCGTCATCGACTCCCTCTTCCGTTTTTCCGCAGCGGTCAGCTATCAGTAGCCGCGTTCGGCATGGCGAAGCTCCGCCACCTGAACCGCGCAGGCGTAAAGCCTGCGGCTACAAGCTTCCGCCCCTGCCCTCGGCTGCCGTGACCAATCTGGGCTAAAGCAGCAGGCTGAGCCCGGTCCCAGCCCCCGGAGGGGGCTTCGTTTTCTTAGCCCGGCGGCTTCAGCCCCGGGCGACTGGCTCCAGCACCCAGCACTCAGCACTCAGAACTCCTCGTAGACGGGCAGGGTGAAGTAGAACCGTGACCCCTGCCCGATCCGGCTCTCCACCCAGATGCGGCCGCCGAGCCGCTCCACGATCCCCCTGGCGATGTACAATCCGAGCCCGTGGCCGTATACCGTCTTGGCATCCCGGTTATCGGCCCGGCTGAACCTCTCGAAGATCCGTTCCATCTGGTCCTCGGGGACGCCGATCCCCCGGTCCTCCACGCCCACCACCACCTCCTGACCCTCCCTCCGGGCCTCCACGGTGATGGGGCCGCCCCTGGGGGAGTAGTTGACGGCGTTGCGCAGCAGATTCCCCACCACGATCTCCACCCTGCCGGCATCGGCCATCACCAGAGGGGGTTCCTCCTTCACCTTCAGCTGGATCCTGTGCCGGCTGGTGGTCGCCTGGGTTGTGGCGATCAGCTGCTTGAGGATGGGCACCAGGGCCACCGGCTCCGGATGGAGGTCCAGCCCTCCCCTCTCCAACCGAGAGACGCTCAGCACGTCCTCCACGAAGCCGCCCAGCTGCATCGCCTGGGTGTGAATGACCTCCAGCAGGTGGTCGGATCGATGGCCGTTCGGGTTGTGGCGGAGCAGCTCCGCGGAGGCGGCGATGCCGGCCAGGGGCGAACGTAGCTCGTGGGACACCATGGAAACGAAATCGGACTTCAGTTGATCCAGCTCCGCCTCCCGGGTCACGTCCCGGAAGATGGAGACCGCCCCCACGGTATTGCCGTCGCCGTCGTCCAGGGGGGACACGCTGCAGGCCGCCTGCAGCCGGTGGGACCTGCGCCCGCTGACCTCCCAGGCCACCGGTCCGATCTTCGCCACCCTCCTGCGTTCCATCGATTCCAGGAGCGGGCAGCATTCGCTACAGGAGGGGTCTGGTCCCTCGGAGGGCCGCATCACGTCGCAGCAGAAGCGGCCGATCACCTCCCCCCGTTTCCACCCGGTTATCCTCTCCGCCGCGGGGTTGAAGGAGAGGATCCTCCTCTGGCGGTTCGTGGTGAAAACCCCGTCGGCCATGTCGGTCAGGATGTGCTCGGTTCGCTTTTGCTCCTCGGCCATCGCCTTGAACAGTTGGGCGTTCTCGATGGCCACGGCGGCCTGGGAGGCCATGGCCTGGCAGAGATCGACCTTCTCGGGCGTGATGGGCGACCGATCCCACCGCCGGTGCTCCCCCACGGCGATAACCCCCAGGATCCGCTCCTTGAGGACCAGGGGGACCAGCAGCGCCGATTTGGTGTCGCCGTCCGCGGTTAGTCTTTGCTCCTCCGGTCTGAAGGCGGTTTCCGGCAACTCCTGTCTCACCAACAGCGGCCGGCCGCTGCGCACCACTTCCCGGAATCTGGGGACCCGATCCAGGGGGAACTGAGCCCCATCGCGGGCCGGCGAATCCGCCTGGGGCGAGGCCACCGCCCTGGCCTTTATCACCAGCACTTCGCCCTTCTCGATCAGCAGCGAGATGTGGCAGAAGGCCACCTGCAGGGACGTGACCATGGTGGCGGTCAGGATGCGCAGCACCTCGTCGAGGTCCACCGTGGAAGAGAGGATCTTGCTGACGTTGAGAAGCTGCTCCACGTCCCTGGTCCTGGCCGTCGACTCGGCGTAGAGGCGGGCGTTTTCGATGGCTATGGCCCCGTGCTCGGCCAGCAGGGAGAGGAACTGGGCGTCGGCCTGGGAGAATGCCCGGGGCCGGCTCGACTCCAGGTATATGGCTCCCACCGTCCGGGAGAGGCGCCGGATGGGCACGCAAAGCCGGGATCTGGGAACCGAGCCCTTGTCGCCATCCCCGTTCTCCAGCAGTGGGGTAGCGCTCTCGGTCACCTGCCGCAGCAACCCTTCCGCTTCCGGCGATATCTCTTGCGCCGCGCCGCTGGCCACCCTGGGGTGTAACTCTCCCGTTTCCTGATCCCCCAGGGCGATGGCTCCATGGTCGGCCGCCGTGAGGAGCAGGCTCTGGCGGAGGACCAGCCTCAGCAGCTGATCCAGCTCCAGGGTGGCGTTGAACTCCTTGGCCAGCCCCTGAAGGATGGAGATCTCGACCAACTTTCGGGAGAGCTGCTGGTCGGTCCTGCCGTGGAGACCGGCGTTGCTCAGGGCAACCGCCACCTGGACCCCGGCAGCCCTGAGCAGCCGGCGCTCGCGGGCGGAGACGGGGTCCGGCCCGGGGCCGTAGAGGCAGAGGGCGCCGATGGTCTTCGAGCCCACCGCCAGCGGCAGGCCGAAGAAGCACCCGAACCCCTCGCCCTGGACGGCCCCGTCGGGAAGGGGCATGCCGATGGCCCGAAGGTCCTCCGTTGCCAGGGGGCGGTGCGCCGCCATCACCATGGTGGCGAGGAGCCCTTCCGGTTGATGGCCGGGATCGAGATACTCGATCTGCCCTCCCTGCCCTCGGGCTCGCAGCTCCGCGTCGGCCAGAACGTCGTCGCGATAGAGCAGCTCGATGGAGAAATCCGGAAAGGTCTGCTGAAGGCTGGCTACGACGTTCTCCACCGTTTCCTTCAGGTCGAGACTGGCGCCGGCCGCCCGGCCGAGTTCGTTCAGGGTGCTCAATTCCGCGGCGTTCCGCTCCAGTTCGCCGTGCAGCCAGGCCTGCTCCAGGGCGATCTGGCCCGTCCTCGCGATGGACTGGAGCGCCTCGATGGAGTCCCGGTCGCAGGCCCCCGGGGCCGGCCTCACCAGGGCGATGACGCCAAAGTGGGTATCGCCGCTCCACAGCGGGACAGAGGCAAAGACGCAGCAGGCCATCCCGCCGTCGGGTGTCCGGCCATCGGCCAGGTCGGGCGGGAGTTCATCGCCCCGGTCGGTGGTAGTGGGCGCTGTGGCCGAGTTCACCCACTGCTTCATCGCGGGGCTCTCCAACCTGGACCGGATCTCCTCGTCCTCGGGACCTCCCAGGTATCCCAGCGATCCGGCCAGCTCGAAGGAGCCGGTGCTCCTGTCTCGCAGGTAGAGAAACCCGTAGCCGGCCTGGCAGCTATCCATCGCCTCTCGCAGGATGAGGGCGGCCAGACTGTCCATGGACAGCCGCTCCTCCAGGAGGCTGTTCACGCGGAACAGCGCCTTCTCCAGCTCGGTTTGGCGGCGCCGAGGCGAGGCTACGCTGTCCACGACCAGGGGGAACGAGAGGAAGAGCACCGCGGTGGCGACGTGAGCCACGGTGTGGAGGGACACGCCGTAGTTCAGCAAGGCGGGGAGCAGGGCGGGGAACAGGCACACCAGCGAGAGCCCTCCGGTCGCCAGCCCGAGGCCCAGCCCCCACCGGAAAGCCATGAAAGCGATGGGGAGGAGGTACAGGTTCCAGACCAGAACGCCTGCCGGTCCGCTGATGCGGCTGCCGTAGACGAGGACGGTGACCGCGGTCACCCCTACCAGGCCGTGCAGATAGGGCGTCATCCGCGATCTGTATCGTTTGATCATCGGCCCTCTTCCCTGTCTAGGGAGGGACAGCGTTGCCCCTATCCACGACGTTGCCAGGTTCCACGACGCCAAACGAGACTTGCCCCAACTTCCGGCTGGGAGTCTGTGCTCCATGCATCCTCGAGTTCCCCTTGGGGGACTCCTGGATGAGAAAGCTCATGGGTTGCTGCTGGAGCGGTTTCGAGGGAACGACGGCGATGGGAAAGCCGATCTTCGCTTCAGCTTCAAGAAGCTGATAGTAGATAGATTATAACGCAATCGTTGGGGTTGTGGAGCGTTACACTCATGGAATTCGGCGTGAGATCGCCAGGAACGGGACCGTGGGGGAGGTGGAATCCCCCCTATCACTTGCGGAAGAATCGCACGGTCCGCTGGATCACCGTCTCGGTGACCTCGTATTCGCCTTTGGGGGGGTGCTTCGACCAGGGGAAGTGGCTCCGCCTCGCCTCGACGGGCTTTCCCGCCGCCAGGAGGCTCAGGGCCTCCGAGGGATCCTGAGAGGTGACCCGCCGGGAGACCTCCCGCCTGGCCAGCTCCATTACCGTGCCGACCGCCAGGGCGACCACGCCTCGTGCCACCGGCCCCCTGGCCATGCTCCAGGGCACCGGCAGCAGGGAACGGGATACGATGGTGGGCAATTCCCGGCCCCGGCCGTCCAGGGCTATCCCGCAATGGCGGCAGAAGTTGTCCGCCAGGTCAAACCGGGTTCCGCAGTGGGCGCAGCGCATCGGCACCTCCCCCATCGAGGCAGAGCCGCGCAAAGCCATTCAGGCCGACGAAGCTCCATTGGGAGAACGCTATCATATGGCGACGCTTGACGCAACTACAAGCAGAACCTATTATCTCTCCGCCATGCTGCAGCAACGACACCCCGGCCACACACCGCGGTGCGGCTCCGGTCCCGTCGCGCTGAGCAAAGTGGGGGCTGCGGTCTGCCGATGGCCACTGGCCAATAGGCTGCGTACAGAGAAGGAAGAAGACTGTAGTAACGACTTTGGTCGTTCGTCCTGCTCTCCGAGGTGAGAGAACGAACGGCTGAAGTCGTTACTACGAGGCATCATGACTGAAGCAAGGCGACCTCTGAAAGTCACGGTCATCGCCACCGTGCTGAACGAAGAAGCGAGCGTGGGGGATCTCATCGACTCGCTGGCCGCTCAAACCCGCCCGCCGGACGAGGTGATCATCACCGACGGGGGATCCACCGACGGAACCGTGGAGCGGATTCGGACCGTGGCCGGAGACCGTCTGAAGCTTCAGGTACTGGAGCTTCCGGGATCGAACATCTCGGAAGGCCGAAACGCCGCGGTGGGGCATGCGACGGGCACCGTGATAGCGGTGACCGACGCTGGCGTGCGGCTGAAGCCTACCTGGTTGGAGCAACTGACAACCCCCTTCGAGAAGCGCCCCGGCCGGATTGACGTGGTGAGCGGCTTCTTCGAGCCCGACCCCAGGACTGTGTTCGAGGTGGCCATGGGCGCAACGGTCCTGCCCACCCGGGACGAGATCAATCCTGCCCGCTTCCTGCCCTCCAGTCGCTCAGTGGCCTTCACCAGGGAGGCGTGGCGGAAGGCCGGCGGCTACCCGGAGTGGCTGGACTACTGCGAGGACGTGGTGTTCGACCTGGCCCTGCGCCGGACCGGTTGTGTCTTCGCCTGGGCCCCCGAAGCGGTGGCCCTCTTCCGGCCCCGGAGAAGCTTGCGGGTCTTCTGGACCCAGTACTTCCGGTACGCCCGTGGGGACGGCAAGGCGGGACTCTGGCCCTGGCGCCACGCCATTCGCTACGCCAGCTACGAGGCGGGGCTGGCGCTGCTGCAGGCAAGCCGCAAGCGTCCGATCCTCCTGCTTCCCCTGGCCCTGGGGGCGTTCCTCCACCTGAGAACCCCCTACCAGCGGCTGTTTCCCCGTCTGAAGGGGCTAGCGCCCGCCGAGAAAGCCGAGGCCATCGCCTGGGTACCCATCCTTCGGGTGGTGGGAGATCTGGCCAAGATGGCGGGCTACCCGGCGGGCCTTCTCTGGAGATGGCGACAAACGCGGGAGTTGTAGCCGCACCCTTTACGGTTGCGCACGACTTCGAAACGGCTCTTCGTGGTAAGAAGCCTTCGAAATGCCTCGTTTGACCTCTCCTTCATCCACCACTATAATCGCCTTGGGTTCACCCATAATGGCTCGAATGTACATCTGTATCAAGCGTTAGCCGCCGTTCTGTTGGAGTGCTCCTTTGCGACGGCCTCTGCCCCGTGAAAGGTGGCCATACTGCCGAGGACAGGCTTGCCTACGACCCCAAAGCTCTCCATCGTCATCGTGAACTTCAATACCCGCGACCTGCTCCGGGCCTGCCTCCAATCGGTGCTGAACAACCAGGAGGCCCCGGCCCTGGAACTGTTCGTGGTGGATAACGCCTCCAGGGACGGTAGCGCCCCCATGGTGGCCGCGGAGTTCCCCCAGGTGCAACTGATAGAGTGTGACACCAATCGTGGCTACGCCTACGCCAACAACCTGGCCCTGAGACAGGCTCAGGGCGAGTACCTGCTGCTGCTCAACCCCGATACGGTGCTGCCCCCTCGTGCGTTGAGAGAGATGGTGGGTTTTATGGAAACCCACCCGGAAGCGGGGATCGCGGGCCCCAAGCTGGTTCGGGAGAACGGGAGTCTGGATCTGGCCTGCCGGCGCAGTTTCCCCACCCCCGAGGTCTCCTTCTACCGGATGCTGGGGCTGAGCAGGCTCTTTCCCAGGAGCCGCCGCTTCGGCCGGTACAACCTGACCTATCTGGACCCCGACCAGTCTGCCGAGGTGGACTCGGTGGTGGGGGCCTTCATGATGGTCCGGAGCGAGGCGGCCCTGCAGGTGGGCTTCCTGGACGACTCTTTCTTCATGTACGGCGAGGACCTGGATTGGGCATACCGGATCA
>JAJZRD010000204.1 GCA_021845945.1 Chloroflexota bacterium | reverse complement strand
CTGGCTAATCCCGGGGAAGGAAAGGCTGGGGGAGACAGGATTGTCGACAGCGCTGCGCGGGAAATTGTTGGTGGGGCAATCGGGCGGATGCACCGCCGTGATTAACAGCAGCCTGGTGGGGGTGATCGAGGAGGCTCTACGGCAGACGGCCATCCCAGCTGTTCTGGGCACCCTCCACGGAGTAGAGGGGTTGCTGCGGGGCGAGTTGGTGGACCTGGGAGCCGAGAGCAGGTCGACCATCCAACGATTGAGGCAAACCCCCTCGGCCGCCCTGGGTTCCTGCCGTTACAGACTCCAGGAAGGTGATCTGGAGAGGATCGTCCATCTCTTTCGCCAGCAGGACGTTCGCTACTTCGTCTACATCGGGGGCAACGACTCCGCGGACACCTCCCACAAGATCTCGATGGCTGCCGCGGATATGGGTTACGATCTCCGTGTCGTAGCGGTGCCAAAGACCATAGACAACGATCTCCCAATCACCGACCACTGCCCGGGGTACGGCTCCATCGCCCGCTTCGTCGCTCAGAGCACCCTGGACGCGGGCCTCGACACCGAGGCCATGAAGAGGTACGACCCGGTGAAACTCATCGAGGTGATGGGCCGTGATGCCGGATGGGTCGCGGCCGCCGGCGCACTGGGCAAGAAGAGCCTTCTGGACGCACCCCACCTGATCTACGTTCCCGAGGTGGCTTTCAGCGAAGAGCGTTTCCTGGAGGATGTGAAAGCGGTCCACCGGGAGGTGGGCTACGTGGTGGTGGTGCTGACGGAGACAGTCCGGGACGAGAAGGGGCAGGTGGTGGGGAGCGAGAAGCCTTACTTCGTGGACCCTTTTGGTCACGGCTACTACGAGAGTCCCGCCGCTTACCTCTGTCGCTTGGTCGCCAGGGAGCTGGGGCTCCGGGCGAGGTTCGACAAGCCGGGTACCATCCAGCGGATGTCCATGGCGCTGGCGTCCAGCACCGATCTGGAGGAGGCCTACCTCGTCGGACAGAAGGCGGTGCAGTATGCTGTGGAGGGGCGTAGCGACCAGATGGTGATCCTGGTGAGGGAACAGGGCTCTCACTACCACTGCACCGCCGATTCCGCTCCTCTAGTAGAGATAGCCAACACGGTGAAGCCCCTGCCGGCGGGGTTCCTCAACGCCGAGGGCAACTTCGTGACGCCGGCATTCCTGGACTACGCCCGGCCCCTGATCGGAAGCCCGCTGATGGAGTATGCCCGACTGGAGAGGCGGCGGGTGCAGTAGCCAGAGACATCTGCTCACCTGAAGGTCCACCAGAGATTCAGCCCCAGGCAGACCACGGCGGCCAGCCCCAGCAGGCCCGACAGGGCGAGAGAAGCCGAGGGCGTGCCGCTCGGCATCCAGCGGGATGGGCTCCGGCACGCCGAAGATGGCCAGTCCCTGCAGGATGTCCAGCAGACCCGCGACCACCAGCCACAGGTAGGCAGGGATCAGGAGCCACTCCACCGATCGAAGGTAGTGAGGATCCCTGGAAGGGATCTGGCCCGGGCGCCTTCGCAATGGCACCACCTGCAGCACCGCCGCGAAGGCCACGAAGGATAACCCCTCCACCAACTGACCAACCGAGGCCGCCGTTGGCAGGCCAGCCACGATGCCGGCCGAGCGCAACGCCAAACCCGCCAGGAAGGGGCCGAAGGCGAGCCTGACCAGCATCGGGTCGGGCACCCGCAGCCACAGGAACAGCGGGAAGGTCCGCGCCGAAACGGCCACCGACACCGCCACCAGGAAGCCCACCAACCCCAGATGGACCGTCAGGGCGTCCGCGACGGAGGGGACGACGGCGATCGCCTGGATGGCCGCCAGGATGGCCGCCAGGATGGTGGCGGCAGCGTTACTGGCCAGCGCCAGCCAGGCGGCGGCGAGGGCTGTGGCCAGATAGGGGAGCACCGGGAGCAGACCCTGGCGCTGCGTCAGGGGAGGTCCTGCTCGCGAGGTCGCCACCAGCAGGCCGACGGCCACAGTGATCCCCATCAGTTCCAGGAGCCCCGAGGCACCCAACGCTGCCCGGAGGGGGACCGACGTGGGTGCTGCCAGCATGGCTGGTTGGGCCACGGCTCGGAGGGCGAGACCGCCGGCCAGGAAGCCCAGTATCCAGGGAAGGAGGCCCAGAACCGCCAGGGGCGCGCCGCGGAGGCGGGGGAGGAAGAAGAACCCTACACCCAGCACCATGAGGCCGCCCCAGCCGAACAGTTGGAGGTGGCCGTGGACCTGATATAGGGCGGGCCACCAGAGGCCCAGAGGGACGCCGGCGGCCACGGCGGCGAAGGCCGCGATGCCGAAGCTGAACCCCGCAGTGGCGGCGATGAGGATCGATGCCCATACGAAGGGTAGCCAGCGGACCAAGTAGGACCTCCGCAGATTCGTGGTTGCTCACGGACCGAAAGCTGTGGTGAGCCGCAGCGCTCTCGATCTGGCACGTACAGTGCTCAGCCAATGCCCGAAATGGATATCCAACTGATTTCCGGTTCCGCAAACCCAGAGCTGGCCAGGGCGGTGGCCGGCAAGCTGAGAATACCGCTGAGCAAGCGGGTGCTGCAACGGTTTCCGGATGGAGAGGTCAGCTTCCGGCTCGAGCAAACCATCCGCGGACGGGATGTGTACCTGCTCCAGTCCACCGGCCCGCCTGTTGATGAGCATCTCGTGGAATTGCTGGTGATGATCGATGGTTGTCGCCGAGCCTCCGCCGGGAGAATAACCGCCCTCATCCCCTACTACGGATACTCCCGACAGGAGAAGAAGTCCAGGGGAAGGGAGCCAATCACCGCGAGGTTGGTGGCCGATCTGCTGACGGTAGCTGGCACCGGCCGTGTGGTCTCCATCGACCTGCACGCGCCGGCGATACAGGGTTTCTTCAACATCGGCATGGAACACCTTACGGCGGTGCCCATTCTGATCGAGCACCTTCGGCGGCACCGGCAGCCCGACATGGTGGTGGTTTCCCCTGATACCGGACGGGTGAAGTTGGCCGAAAAGTACGCCCGGGGGCTGGGCGTGCCGATGGCCGTCCTCCACAAAGAGCGGTTGGGGGGCGCCGAGACCGAGGTGCATGCCGTCATCGGCGACGTTCGGGATCGACGGCCCATCATCATCGACGACATGATCACCACGGGAGGGACCATACGGGGAGCCGTGCAGGCGCTGCTGGAGGCAGGTGCCAGGGCGGGAATGACCGTGGCCGCCACCCATGGGCTGCTGGTGGACGGCGCCCTGGACCGGTTGCAGGACCCCGCGATAGCCGAGGTGACCATCACCGACACGGTGCCGGTGCCGCCGGAGAAGAGGTTGCCGAACATGCACCTGGTCTCGGTAGCGGGCTTGCTGGCCGAGACAATCCAGCGGCTGAACGAGAACCGCTCCATCAGCGAGCTGTTCCCTCCCCGCTACGATCACCATCCGGTGTGAGCCGATGCCTGAACTACCCGAGGTGGAGACCATCAAGAACGACCTGCGGGCGCTGGTCCTCGGCCGTCGCATCGAGCAGGCGAAGGTTCTGGACCCCCGGTTGGTCAAGTACCCCTCGGTTGGGGAGTTCGAGGCAGGACTGGCTGGAACGAGCATCGAGGCCGTCGACAGGCGCGCCAAGTATCTGCTGCTGCGGCTCTCCTCGGGGAAGATCCTGGTAGTCCAGCTAATCCTCACCGGACAGTTGCTGCTGGTGCAGCCCGAGGTGCCACTGCGCAAGTCCGTGCGATTGGTGCTGGATCTGGACGATGGCCATCAACTCCGATTGTCCGACAGCAGCCACCTGGCCAGGGTGAATCTGGTGGATGTCTCCGAATTGAACGTGCGGCTGCCCCTGGCGGAGTTGGGGCCCGAAGCCATATCCGACCAGTTTACCCTGGAGTTCTTCCGTCGTGTCGTCCGGGGCACGCGGCGGCAGATCAAGGCGCTGCTCCTGGACCAGCGGGCGATTGCGGGCCTGGGTAACATCTACACAGACGAATCCCTCTTTGCCTCCCGTATACACCCCCAGCGACCGGCCAATAGCCTCTCGGATAGAGAGGTGGAGCGGCTGTATCGGGCTATCCGGACCATTCTCGCGGACGCCGTTGCCCACCGTGGCACCACCGTTCGGTCCTATCGGGATGCTCTGGGCCGAAAGGGGAGCTATCAGGAGAAGTTGAAGGTGGTGGCGAGGGCTGGCAAGCCCTGCCAGGGATGCAGCGGCAACGTGGAGAAGATCTGGGCGGCTGGTCGGGAGACCTATCTCTGCCCCTCCTGTCAGCGGCTGGAGGAAGCGGAACGCCGGGCGGCGTAGGTTGGACCTAACCCCCCAACCCCCTTCCCCACGGGGGAAGGGGGAGTCTCTCCCCTCCCCGTTTCGGGAAGGGGGCAGGGGGAGAGGTTTTGTCCCTACCGCGCCTGCGGCCAACCCTCCCGGTAGTAGCCCGGCAGGACGGGCTGGATCAGGCTGTTGGGCTGCTCCCTCTTGGGCTGCATGTCCGCAGGGAAGACGAAGAGAGAGCGGAGGGTGGGCCCGTCGAGGAAACGGGTTGGGACCGACAGCTTCAGGCTATCGGGGTTGAGCGGAGCCTGGGAGGCCATGATGAAGCCCCAGTCACCGAAGGTGGGGACGTTGGCGTGGTAGGGCACCACCTGGGGCCACACCTCCTGCATGGAGGCGTAGATGGATCCGAAGGCCTCGGGTGCGAAGTAGGGCGAGGTGGCCTGTGTGGCGAAAACCCCTCCCACAGCCAACCGCCGCGCCGCCAGCCGGTAGAACTCCACGGTGTACAGCTTCTGGAGGTTCTCGTTGCGGGGGTCGGGCAGGTCGGCCAGGATTACGTCGTAGAAGCCGTTGTCGTCCTCCAGGAACTTGAAGGCATCGGCGTTGATGACCCGCACCCGGGGGTCGTTGAGGGAGTTCTGGTTGAGCTTTGTTAGCTCCGGGTGGGTCTGGAACAGCCCGGTCATCTGTGGATCCAGGTCCACCACGGTCACCCGCTTCACGTCGGGGTACTTCAGGATCTCCCTCACGGCCAGCCCGTCGCCGCCCCCCAGCACCAGCACCTCGGATCGGTCGTGAGCCGCGGCCATGGCTGGATGGACCAGGGACTCGTGGTAGCGGTACTCGTCCAGGGAGCTGAACTGGAGATTCCCGTCCAGGAAGAGCCTGATGTCGTCTCGCCACTGAGTGATGGTGATGTGCTGGTAGGGGGTCTGGACCGAGTAGACGACGGGATCTCGATAGAGCTGTTGCTCCAACTGCTGCCAGAGGGCGTCGCTGTGGGCGAGGCCCGTTCCCAGCAATCCTACCACAGCCAGCAGCAGAGCCGCCGCGTACCGGCGTTCCGGCAACTGGCGCCACGCGGTGCCCAGCACCAGACCGGCAACACCCACGTTCAACAGCCCCACCACCAGCGCCGTGCGAATCAGCCCCAGGTAGGGGAGCAGCAGCAGCGGGAAAGCAAGGGAACCGAGGAGTCCGCCCAGGTAGTCGAAAGATAGGACGTTGGCGATGTTGACCCGCAGGGTGTACTTCTCGGACAGGAGACGGGTGAGGATCGGGATCTCGAGGCCCACCAGGATGCCGATGGCGGCGATCACTCCGTACATGATCGGCCCGTAGATCGACCTGAGGCTACCGTAGGTGAAGTAGAGCAACAGGGCGGAGGTGCCTCCGACCGCTCCGATCAACAGCTCGATGGCGACGAAGGTCGTCAGCAGGTTTCGGTGGATCCGTCGGGACAGGTAGGAGCCCACCCCCATGGAGGTGAGGAAGAGCCCGATGGTGACGGAAAACTGGTATACGGAGTCGCCCAGCAGGTAGGAGCTGATGGTGGCAATCATCAGCTCGTACACGATGGCGCAGGCCGCTATGACGAAGACGGAAAACAGTAGAGGCAGGGGACGGGTTTCGTCCCCTGCCCGCAGATCGTTGGTGGTTTCTTGCATGGGTCGTTTCTGGCAATCAGCGACGAGCATGTAGGGCAGGGCGCTCTGCCCTGCCGCATCCTGCCGGCGCAAGTTGGGCGGCGGGGCACAGGGCCCCGCCCTACATTCTAGATCCTACCGGATGGCCGCGTAGATGATGATGGCCATGCCGACCATGACGCCGGCGACCACGATCCCCGCGGCCAGGTTTCCCTTCTTTATCTCCTCATGGTACGCCACGGGGTCGAAGGCGTCGAAGACCCGGAAGGCCGCGATGAGCAGCACGACACCGATAAAGGCCCAGACGATCGACGACATGATGGAAGACAATACCGCTGTTGCATCCATGGGCTACTTTCCTCCAAATCCTCCCCGAATTCCGCCGCCACCAAAGCTTCCGCCGCTGCTCCGACTGGGAGCGCTGGGAGCCGGCCTCGAGGTCGTCGAGCCCCCGCCACTGCTCCGGTCCCAGCCGCCACGGTTCCATCCGCCGCCGCCGAGGAAGATAGGCGGCCCGATGGAGGGGCCAAAGAACCCGGCGGACGCTCCCGACGCGCAGGCGTTGGTGAAGGCAGAGAACCAGATGGCGACGATGAGCATGAACATGACGGTGAGAACCACTCGGTTACCCATAGGTTACGCCCCCGCTTCCGCGAAGTCGATCACCGAGCGGGTGTGCACGATGGTCAACTCGCCCGGAAAGGTGTGATGGGTCACGATGACGGCCCGCGGGCCCTCCACCTGCCACTCCAGGCAGGTAACGGCGCTTCCAGCCTCGTCCAGGTTGGGAAAGAGGTACTGGAGCCGCAGCGGGCCGGGTGCCGCGAGGGCGTCCGCTTCCTCGCGGAACTCGCCCGCG
This sequence comes from Chloroflexota bacterium, assembly GCA_021845945.1. The sequence continues at coordinate 217 of JAJZRD010000204.1, read as the reverse complement.
GACAGGCGACGCCGCCACAGGTCGAACCGATAGGAGAACTGGTCCCGCTTCAACCAGTGAGACCGGTCTTCCATCCCTATTGTTTCGGTGTGCCCGGGCAACCGATCCAGACCAGGGCGCGGGCACGCCAGCAGCTCGGACAGCACCCCCTTGCCGGTCTCGATCTCCATGAAGTGGCTGCTCCCGATGATGGCCAGGTTGATCCTGGCATAGATCG
>JAJZRD010000203.1 GCA_021845945.1 Chloroflexota bacterium | reverse complement strand
GCTCCACGGCGGCACGGCGCTGGCCATAATCATCTACTTCTGGCAGGACTGGAAGGCCCTGGCGGGCGCCTTCTTCGCCAGTCTCAGGGATCGCAGCCTCCGAGGAGACTACCATCGGCAGCTGGCGTGGTACATCGTGGTGGCCTGCATTCCAGGCGCAGTGGCAGGCGTGCTCTTCGAGCAGAGGATCGAGGAGTTGCTGCGGACCCCCTGGGTGGTGGCTAGCCTCCTGGTGGTTATGGGACTGATCATGCTGGCGGCCGATCACCTCTCCAGCCACCGCCGCTCCCTGTCCAACCTGACCCTCCGCGATGCCGTGATCATCGGCCTCGCCCAGGCGCTCGCCCTGGCCCCCGGGACCTCCCGGTCCGGCGTCACCATCACGGCGGCACTGCTGCTCCAGATGAACCGGGCCGATGCGGCCCGCTTCTCCTTCCTGCTGTCGGGCCCGATAGTTGGCGGAGCCTTCCTCTACAAGATGCTGGGCCTCTTCCGCGGGGGATTCCCCGCCGGCGAGCAGGTTCCCTTCCTGGCGGGGATAGCGGCGGCGGCAGCCGTCGGCTACCTGGCGATCCGCTTCCTGCTGGGTTACCTGCAAAAGCGCAGCCTGGACCTCTTCGTCGGGTACCGGCTGGCGCTGGGGGCGTTGGTGCTGGGGATGTTCTTCCTGCGGGGCGCCGCATGAGAGCTACGGCCGGTAAAGACCCCTCTCCAGGATGTGCCGCTCGACTGATTCCGGCACCAGATACTTGATTGGCCGGCCGGCCGCCACCCTGTGGCGAAGACCGCTGGCCGATAGGTCGATCCCTGGCATGTCCACAATGTCCACCCGCCGCGAGATGCCCGGCAGCCTCCCCTCCAACCCCTGGAGGTCCGCCGGCGGGTAGGGCGGCCTGTTCACGACCGCCAGGCGGCACTGGGCGATCACCCCGGCCGGATCCTTCCAGGTGGTGAGCTCCGAGAGGCTGTCCATTCCCAATATGAAGAAGATCTCGGCCCGGGCTCCCAGCTGCTCTCGAAGAACCCTCAGGGTGTCGACGGTATAGGACTTGCCCGGGCGCTTCACATCCACCAGCGACAGCTCAAAATGGGGGTTTGAGGCTATGGCCAGCTCCACCATCCTCACCCGATCCAGGACCGACGAGGATCCTCCATGCACTTTGTGGGGGGGCTCCCCGGCAGGCACGAACAGCACCTTCTCCAACCGCAGGGCCCACATCACCTCTTCGGAGGCCACCAGATGCCCCAGGTGGATGGGATCGAAGGTGCCCCCTATGACCCCTATCCTCACTTCTTCTCCCCCTCCCACCGAAACTCGGTCTCCCCTACCCGAACCAGGTCGCCCGGCCTGGCTCCCGCCCTGCCCAGCAGCCGCGCCACCCCCAGGCGAGCCAGCCGCCTCCGCAGCATCACCAGCCCCTCGGGGGTGCCTACGTTGATGAGGGCGGCCGCTCGCTCCGCGGCCCGTCCCTTGACCCTGTAGCCGTCCTTCTCCCTCTCGACCACCACACCCTCGCCCGGCTCCGCCTCCAGCCGGTACACGCGGAGCTCTTCCGCCGCCGGAGCTGCCTCCAGCTTCTCGGCCAGCCTCCTGGCTATCAACTCCAGCAGCTCCCTCACCCCTTCGCCCGTGGCAGCCGAGACGTCCAGCGACTCCAGCCCCAGGGCCTCCAGCCTCTCCCTGACGGCCGGCCACGCCTCCCTGACCTCGGGCAGATCCATCTTGTTGAAGGCCACCACCTGGGGCTTCTCTGCCAGCTCGGGATCGTACTCCTCCAGCTCTCTGTTGATTACCTCCAGGTCCCTGACGGGGTCGGGGGAGGATCCGTCCAACAGGTGCACCAGCAAGCGGGTTCTCCGGACGTGACGCAGAAACTCCAACCCCAGCCCGGCCCCACGGTGGGCACCCTCGATCAATCCCGGTATGTCCGCCACGACGAAGCTGGTGTCCGCCAGGGCCACCACCCCCAGGTTCGGGACCAGGGTCGTAAAGGGGTAATCCGCTATCTTCGGCTTGGCGGCCGTGATCCTGGCCAGCAAGGTAGACTTTCCGGCGTTGGGCAGCCCCACCAAACCCACGTCCGCCAGTAACCGCAGCTCCAGCCGCAGCGACGTCTGCTCCCCCGGGTCGCCCTTCTGGGCGATACGGGGCGCCTGGCTTACCGCGGTAGCGAAGTGCACGTTGCCCAGGCCACCCCGGCCCCCCTTGGCCACCATCTCCCGCTGGCCGGGCCGGGTCAGGTCCGCCACGATCTGACCTTCCTCACCGTAGGCTATGGTGCCCACCGGTGCCGGGATGACCAGGTCTTTTCCTTTCGTGCCATGCTTGCGGGCGCCGGCGCCGTTTCCGCCCCGCTCTGCCTTGAAGCGCTGCTGATGCCGAAAACCGTATAGGGTGTTCAGCTCCTCGGTAGCCTCCAGGTAGACGCTGCCTCCTCGGCCACCATCGCCCCCATCAGGCCCACCCCGAGGGATGAACTTCTCTCGCCGGAAGCTGACGGCTCCGTCCCCTCCGTCACCCGCCTGTACCTGTATCGTTGCCTCGTCGATGAACAAAGGCCTCTCCCTCCGTTGGGCCATGAGCCGGCGCGCAATAGCCGTGCCCACTATAAAGGGTAACCCGAAAGTTCTTCAACACAATGTGCCTTCTCATCAGGATTCGTACAGTAACCGTAGTAGTGCCTGGGGATTTGGGGATAGCGCGCCTGGGGGCTGTGGGAGTCCGTGGGAGGGGGAGTGGATAGGGAGTGTGTGGCTCCGGCACCCATGGAGAATGCTCCTCGCAGCTCCGGTTGCGAGCGGCAAAGAGTGTGTACAACTGGGCGGTTTATCCACAATGAGGCGGGGATATCCACAGGAAACAGCTGGTTTTCCACAATTCGTGGGGATAATGGTAGGGGAAACCCCTACGCAGTTTGACAGTTTACCGGGCTGACGGTAAACTCCCGCCACACGAGAGCCGCAGGGAGAAGGCGTGGATTCCAGCCCTTCCAGCAAGAAAACAGCGTTCGCCGGGATGAGCCGTACCATCCCCTCGCTGCCCCTGCAGTGGAAGCTCACGGCCCTGGTGGTCATCGTCCTCCTCTTCGCCGGGGTGGTGGCCGGCTACTTCGCCAGCCAGGCGCTCACCCGACAGATGGACGACCTGGCGGGCCAACGGGTGATCGGCGTAGCTCGCCTCCTGGCAGCGCGGCCGGAGCTGCGGGCGGCCTTCCGGCGGGAGCATCCCGAGGAGGTGCTGCAGCCACTGGCGCAGCAGTGGATGGCGCAAACCGGCCTGGATCTGATCGTAATCTTCAACATGGAGACGATCCGGTACGCCCATCCCAACCCGGATTTGCTGGGGCAGCACTTCACCGGTGGCGACGAGGGAGCTGCCCTTAAGGGGGAGGAGTACGTCTCCCACGCCACGGGCATCTCCGGCCCATCCCTCCGAGCCTTTGTTCCCGTCTACAGCGACGCAGGGAAACAGGTAGGGGTCGTCGTGGCTGGAGTCTGGATGACCAGCTTGACCGAGCAGGTGAGGCGATTGCTGATGGAGTTGGCGGGGTTGTCCCTCTTCGGCCTGGGTGTGGGCGCCCTGGGGGCGGCCGCGGTGGCCTACAATATCAAGACCAGCATCTTCGGGCTGGAACCGGCCCAGATCGGGGCGATGTTGGAGGAGCGGGTGGCGATCCTCCAGGGCATCCGAGAGGGCGTCGCGGCCGTCGACAAGAAGAGCCGCATCACCCTGCTGAATACGGAGGCCGAGCGGCTGACAGGGGTGGGGCAGGAGGTGATCGGCAAGCCGGTGACGGAGGTGCTGCCCAACTCCAGGCTCCCGGAGATAGTGGCCACCGGGCAGCCCGAGTTCGACCAGGAGCAGGTGCTGCAGGGGCGGGTGATCCTGACCAACCGGGTGCCGATAGTGGTCGACGGGAAGGTCGCGGGGGCGGTGGCCACCTTCCGAGACATGAGCGAGATGCGGGATCTGGCGGCCGAGCTGACCGGGGTTACCCAGCTGGCCGAGGCGTTGCGGGCCCAGGCGCACGAGTTCGTCAACCGGCTCCATACGGTATCGGGTCTGCTGCAGCTGGGCAGGCACGAGGATGCCCTGGAGTACATCGCCAGCGCGACCCGCACCCACGAGGAGATGGTGGGCTTCGTGACCCGGCGGATCCGGGAGCCCTCCCTGGCCGGCCTGGTGTTGGGGAAGATCAGCGCGGCCAACGAGCGCGGCATCAACCTGAACCTGGACCCCGACAGCGACGTGCCCGTTCACCACGACCGAACGAGTCGCGCGGATCTGGTGACGGTGGTGGGGAACCTGGTGGAGAACGCCTTCGATGCGGTGGGCTCCCTGCCGGAGGACAGGCGAAACGTGTGGGTGTCCCTCTATGCCGACGATAGAGAGCTGCTGATCGAGGTGGAGGACACAGGGGTGGGGATCGAGGAGGAGAACCGGGAACGTCTCTTCGAGCGAGGCTTCACCACGAAACCCGCCAGCAAGGGAATAGGCCTCTCCCTGGTGATCCACGAGCTGTCCAGGGCCGGCGGCAGCGTGGAGGTGGACAGCCGGGCGGGGGAGGGGAGCCGGTTCACCGTCCATCTCCCCAGGGGTGGTGGCGCTCCCGCCAAGGGGCCGGCCTGCGGCGAGCTCGAGGTCGAGCCTCCGGTCAACGGCTCCGATGGTCACCCCGGGTTCCGGGTTCGGGGTTCTTGAGATGCAGTAGCGGACCCTCGGCCTCTCCAGCCTTTCCTGTGACCCGCGATCAGTATGCCGGTGGGCGTCTGCCCCCGGGTAAGTGAGGTGGTCATGCGGACATTGCGAGTGCTGGTGGTGGAGGACGATCCCGTGGTCGGCGACATCAATCGGGAGTTCGCCGAGCGGGTGGAGGGCTTCCAGGTAGTGGGCGTTGTCCGATCGGCTGCGGCCGCGGTGGAAGCCGTGCAGCAGTTGAAGCCCGATCTGGTGCTGCTGGACGTCTACATGCCCGATGGCGACGGGGTTCAGGTGCTGAAGGAGATCCGCCGCCTGGAGGGGGACGTCGACGTGATACCGGTCACGGCCGCGAGGAGCAGCTCCGTGGTCAAGGAGCTGGTGCGCAACGGAGCCGTCGGCTACATCGTGAAGCCCTTCAAGTTCGAGCGCTTCGCCGCCGCTTTGCAGGCCTATCGCCGGTGGCGCGCCTCCCTCGAGGGGGACTCGACCTTGAGCCAGGCCGAGGTGGATCGCCTTCGAAGACTGCTGGTGGCCCCCCAGCAGGACGAGCTGCCGAAGGGGCTGGACCATCTAACCTTGGAGGCGATAACGGACCTTCTGGAGCGCCGTAGGGAGTTCCTGACGGCCGAAGAGGTGGCCGAGGAGGTGGGAGCGTCCCGGGTGACCGCCCGCCGCTACCTGGAGTACCTGGCCGAGGTGGGCCAGGCCGAGGTGAAGCTGAGTTACGGCGCCGTGGGAAGGCCGGTGAGGCGCTATCAGCTGCTGTATCTGGGGGAAGACACCCACCGCCCATCCGTGGACCTGCCCGCGGGCTAGGCCGATGTAGGGCGGGGGTTTATCCCCCGCCGCCCGGCAACCACGAGCCGTGAGCGGCGGGGCACAAGACCCCGCCCTACGCCATTTCTAGATCAGACGGCTCCTACCTACTTAGCTTCCCGGCGCGAAGCCGTGGGACCAGGCGAAGTTGGCCTTGCCCGCCAGCAGCGCTTCCGCCGCAGGAGCGTCGGCCCGCTTCCGAGCGATCAATCCCCGCCATACTCCGGCCATCCGCACGTCGCCGATGGCCACCGCGCCCACCAGCCGCTCGCCCAGCATCACCAGCTTCCGGTAGTCGCCGGTATGGGGATTGCCGTAGCTCTCCACCCGCAGGTAGTCTCCATCGGGTTGGGTTACCCCCACCGCAGCCATGGAGAAGCCCAGGAAGGTGAAGGTGTTGAGGGTAACGGCCCCGTTGAAAGGTTTCCGGTAGCCCGCCATGTTGTAGGCCGCCACCCGGCCCTGCTCCGAGGCGTTCCCCCAGGTGGGGTTGGGCGTCCTGCGGCCCCGGGCCGCGTCCCATCCCTCGGTGACGTCGCCGGCGGCGTACAGGTCGGGTACGCTGGTTTGCATGAACTCGTCCACCAGGATGCCCCGCCCGAGAGCGACTCCGGCGGACTTGGCCAAGCTCAGGTTGGGCCGGACGCCGGTGGCCACCACGACGACGTCGCAGTCGAGGCGGGCACCGTCGGACAGCGTCACCTGCTGGACCTTCCCCTTGCCGGCGATCTCGGTCACTCCGGTAGCCGTTCGGATGGTGAGGCCCTTCTTCTCGAGGACCTTCTGGACCATGGCCGCATCGTCCAGGCTGAGAAGCTGGGGGAGAACCCTGTCCAGCAGCTCCACCACAGTCACGGAGGCTCCCTTCATCAGGAAGGCCTCGGCCGCCTTCAGGCCCACCAGCCCCGCGCCGATGACGACTGCCTTCTGACCCTCGCGGATCCACTCCTTCAGCTTCACCGAGTCGTCGTGGGTCCAGAGGGTGAACACCCCGGGCAGCTTGATCCCCTCGATGGGGGGCAAGAACGGCGCGGCTCCTGTGGCCAGCAGCATCCGATCGTACTGGATCCTCCCGCCACCGGAGAGCAGTAGCTCCTTGGTGGCCCTCTCGATGCTCACCGCCTGCTTCCCGGTTACCAGCTGTATCCTCTCGCGCTGAAACTCCTCGGCGTTGGACAGCAGCATATTCTCGTAGGGCACCTTGCCGCCGACGAAGTAGGAGGTGAGCACCTTGGAGTAGAAGGGCTGAGACTCCTCCGCGACCAGCGCTACCTGGTCCTGTGGGGCTATCCGGCGGAGGGTCCTGGCCGCGCCGACGCCTGCCGGCCCGTTGCCCACTATCACATGTTTCATGTACCCCTCCAAAGCTATCAGCTATCAGCTATCGGCCCTGCCCCATTGCTGATAGCTGAAGACTGATAGCTGGTTAATAGACAGGGTAGTCGGCCGTCCAGAGAGGGGCGTTCTTCTCCAGGAGCTCCACCGCCCGGTTGACGTTGAAGTTACCGCAGGAGCAGCACTTGCCC
>JAJZRD010000202.1 GCA_021845945.1 Chloroflexota bacterium | reverse complement strand
GGGCTGATGCGGGAGCACCGCTGCCTTCGGTTGGTGGGGTACGGGCGGAACGGGGGCAAGGGACGGGCCGTGAAGGAGGGGGTGCTCCACTCCCAGGGCGAGTTCGTCCTCTATACCGATGCCGATCTGGTCTACCCCATCGAGGGGGCGGAGCCCTTCGTCGCGGCGTTGGAGAAGGGGGCCGACGTGGCCATCGGCTGCCGCTCCCATTCCGACACCCTCTTCGCCCTGAACCCCCGCCACTTCCCCTACATCTACCAGCGCTACCTGGTGGGTCGGGCCTACATCCTGATCGCCAACCTCCTGCTGCATCTGGGGGTCAAGGACACCCAATGTGGCTTCAAGCTGTTTCGGGGCGATGTGGCGCGGGACATCTTCAGCCGCACTCGAACCTACGATTTCGCCTTCGACGTGGAGGTGATCCACGTTGCGCGCCTCCTGGGCTACCGGATCGAAGAGCTGCCGGTCTACTTCCTCTACCTGGGGGAGCAGAGCAGCGTGGAGCTGATTCGGGACTCCCTCCGGATGTTCAAGGACCTGCTGGACATCCGCCGCAAGGGGCGAACGGGCGCCTACTCCACCCCCCACCTGGACCCGGTGTGACTTGATCCAGCTACTGATCGACAACCCTTTGCTGCTGCTGTTCGTCGTCGCGGCCATCGGCTACCCGCTGGGCCAGATCAGGATTCGCGGCAGCAGCCTCGGCGTGGCGGCCGTGCTGTTCGCCGGACTCGGCGTGGGCGCCCTACATCCGGACCTGAAGCTGCCGGAGATCGTGTACTCCCTGGGGTTGGTGCTGTTCGTCTACACCGTCGGCCTCAGCAGCGGCCCGGGCTTCTTCGCCTCCTTGCAGCGCAAGGGGTTGCGCTACAACCTGCTGGCGGTGGGGGTGATCCTCTTCGCCGCCGGCCTGGTGGTGGTCGCCCACTTCCTGCTGCAGCTGAAGCCGACCCTGACGGCGGGACTCTTCGCCGGCAGCCTCACCAACACCCCGGCCCTGGCCGGCGTGGTGGAGTACATCAAGGGCTACGCCCCCCAGGCGCTGCGGGACCAGATGCTGGCCGAGCCGGTGATCGGCTACTCCATCAGCTATCCCATGGGCGTGGTGGCGATGATCCTGGTTATCTCCCTGGTGCAGCGGCTGTGGCGGGTGGATTACCAGGCCGAGGCCGAGAGTCTGCCGGAGTTCGCCACCAACAAGGAGCTGCACGCCCGGACGGTCTCCGTGACGCGGCCCGACGCCACCGGGAAGCCGATCCGGAAGCTGATCGCCCAGGACAGGTGGGACGTGATCTTCGCCCGCCTGAAGCGGGACGACCAGCTGATGCTGGTGGACGGCGGTATGCGGCTGGAGCTGGGCGACCAGGTGAGCCTGGTGGGCACCCTGGAGGAGCTGGACCGTGTGGGCGGCTACCTGGGGGAGCTGAGCGACCAGAGGCTGGACTTCGACCGCAGCGAGCTGGATTACCGGCGGATGTTCGTCTCCAACCCCCATCTGGCCGGGCGACGGCTGAGGGATCTCCACCTCATCCGAGAGTTCGAAGCCGTGGTGACCCGGGTGCGGCGGGGCGACTTCGAGCTGCTGCCCGACGGCGACACGGTGCTGGAGCTGGGGGACCAGGTGCGGGTCCTCGCCCACCGCAACCGGCTGGAGAAGGTGAGGGAGATCTTCGGCGACTCCTACCGGGCGCTGGGGGAGATCGACGTGCTCAGCTTCAGCCTGGGGGTGGCCCTCGGTCTGCTGCTGGGGAGCATCCCGATCTCGCTGCCGGGCGGGGTAGTGTTCAAGCTGGGCATCGCCGGGGGCCCGCTGGTGGCGGCGCTGATCCTGGGTGCCATGGGTCGCACCGGGCCCATGGTGTGGAGCCTCCCCTACAGCGCCAACCTGACCCTGCGCCAGGTGGGGCTGGTGCTGTTCCTGGCGGCCATCGGGACCCGCTCGGGCTACGCCTTCGTAACCACCCTGATCCAGGGCAACGGGGCGCTGATCTTCGCGGCCGGCACACTGGTCACGGCGGCGGCGGCCCTGGCGACCCTCTGGATCGGCCACAAGCTGATGAAGATCCCCATGGGGCTGCTGATCGGGATGCTGGCGGGTCTGCGACCCAGCCCGCCGTGCTGGGCTTCTCCCTGGAGCAGAGCCGCAACGATCTGCCCAACATCGGCTACGCCACCGTCTACCCCACGGCCATGGTGGTCAAGATCCTGGTCGCGCAGCTGCTGCTGACGCTGCTGCTGTAGGGAATCAGATCCGTTCTGGCCCCAACCGGTGGCGGGCCCGGTGGTACTCGGGATCGTTGGAGAACTCCGAGATCTTTGGGGGCACTGGCTTTTCACGCGCTGTTCATGATCGGTGGCATGCTGTGCATGACGAAGTGGTCGCGGGCCGGGAAGGTGGCCGTCGCCGTAGACCGGCCGGGACGCGCCGAGGAGGGGTCGTTATCTGACGATCGGTAAGGAGCCCAGAAGGGGCCGCCCGACCCTCGCGGGCCGGGCGGTCGGGAAAGGGGGGGGAAGGGGGTTCGGGGAGCTAGGCCGCCCGGTCTAGCTCGTCGATCATCTGATGGTAGTGCTCGTGGACGCCGGGGCCGATATGCTCCGCCTCGATCCGGTCGAACTGGGCAACCAGCTCCCGCTGCTCTGCCTCCGACAGAACCCGATCGGCCATGGGGAAGAGGATGCCGTCCTCCTTCTGGATGTGCTGGGCCAGAAGGGCTGCGTAGCCTCGGGCGTTGACGGCCAGACGCTGTCGGGCAGTCTCGTCACCCTGCCGGTAGGCCCCCAGGGCCTCGACCATGGCCCTGATGTAGCGCCGCCCCTCCTCGTGCTCCGCGAGCATCACCCCGATGGGGCCTCGCTCCACGGGGATCCCCGCCTTCGCCATAGCCGGGAAGAGTGCCGACTCCTCCTTGCCATGGTGGCAGCGGTCGGCGAAATTGCGCAGGAAGTCCAAGGAGTCCTCGAAGATCTGCGCCGGGACCGCTTCCTGTGCATCCAGGCGGTCCGCCGACCTCTCCAGTACCTTCAGCACCCGCTCCACGGCCCGATGCTCGTTCATCAACACGTCGCTGGCTTTCACGCTCCCACCTCCCTAAGCGGCAATTGCGCTTGTTTTCTTCATAAGTAACCTAACACCTTGGAAGTGAGGGCGCTGCGACTTACGTCACATCCGATCGGGGGAATGGTCGTCGGGTGCTATAATCTGGATGCCGGGTGGCCGGTTTTCCCCCCCGTTCCCTGTTCCCCACGCCGGCCCGACACAACTCGAGGAAAGCGAGGGCCTCAGGATGGTCGATATTAGAGAGAGCTCGGTGGTGGCTGCCGAGCGACTGCGCCGCACTTGCGATCCCTCCACGCTGCCCTTCGAGACGACGGAGAGCGTGGAGCCCTTGAGCGGCACCGTCGGCCAGGAGCGGGGCCTCAACGCCCTCCAGTTCGGCATCGAGATCGGCGACGGTGGGTTCAACGTCTTCATGGTAGGGCCCGTGGGCTCCGGGCGCAGGAGCACCGCTCGGGCATATCTGGGGCAGATAGCCTGTACGCGGCCGGTGCCGGACGATTGGGTCTACGTCCACAACTTCGGCGATCCTTACCGCCCCAAAGCGATACGTCTGGCCCCAGGCGAGGGCAGCAAGCTGACGGGTCGGGTGGACGAACTGGTCGCGGCCGCAATGCGGGAGATCCCGAGGGCCTTCGAAAGCGAGAACTACGAGCGCCGCAGGGGCCACGTACTGTCGCGATTGCAGCAGCGCCAGCAGACGCTGTACGCCCGGGTGCAGGAGGACGCGGCGGCGCGAGGGTTCACCATAGAGATCACCCCTTCGGGCATGACGGTGGTGCCCGTCGTGCAGGGGCAACCCGTCTCTCCGGAGCAGTTCGAGCAGCTGCCCAAGGAAATCCGAGAGGGTTTCGAACGGCAGGGGAAAGAGATCCAGGAGCGGATGGAGCAGCTGTTGCGCCAGGGGCGCAAGCTGGAGAAGGAGACCCAGGAGCGGCTGCGCCAGTTGGAACGAGATGTGGCTCTCTTCGCGGTCGGGCATCACTTCGAGGAGATGCAGCACCATTACGAGGGCCAGACGGCGGTTCTGGAGTACCTGAAGCAGCTGCAGGAGGACATCCCCGAGCACCTGGACGACTTCCGGGGTCCCAAGAAGGAGGAGCAGCCTGGACTCTCCGCGGAGACCCAGGCTGCGTTCAGCGGGGAGCGGCTGGCTCGCTACCAGGTGAACGTGCTGGTGGACAACGGCGCCGGCTGTGGGGCGCCCCTGGTGGAGGAGTACAAGCCGGGCTACTACAACCTGATGGGCCGGATCGAGTACGAATCCCGGATGGGGGTTATGACCACCGACTTCCGGCAGATCAAGGCCGGCGCCCTCCACCGGGCCAATGGTGGCTTCCTCCTGCTGGAGGCAGGGGACCTGCTCGCCAGCCCCATGGTTTGGGATTCCCTGAAGAAGGCCCTCCAGAGCAAGGAGGCCAGGATCGAGAACGTGGCGGAGCAGCTCAACGCCATTCCGGCCTCGACCCTGCGCCCTGAGCCGATCCCGCTGCAGCTCAAGGTGGTGTTGATCGGCAGCCCCGCCGTCTACTATCTCCTCTACAGCCAGGACGAGGACTTCCGGAAGCTGTTCAAGGTGAAGGTGGACTTCGAGCCCGACATGGACCGGGCGGATCAGAACGTCCTCGGCTACGCCAGCTTCATCAGCCGCCAGGTCCGGGAGCGGGGGCTGCGCCACTTCCACAAGGGGGGCGTGGCGAGGATGGTGGAACAGGGCTCCCGACTGGCGGAGGACCAGCTCAAGCTGACGGCCCGCTTCTCCGAGATCGCGGACCTGGTCACGGAGGCCAGCTTCTGGGCCGGCAAGGACGGCCACCAGTTGGTGATGGCGGAGGACGTGGAGCGCGCCGTCGCCCACCGGGAGTACCGATCCGGGCAGCCATCGGAGCGGATCCGGCGGCTGATCGAGGACGGGATCGTCATGATCGACGTCGAGGGTGCGGAGGAGGGCCAGGTAAACGGCCTCTCGGTGGCGCAGATGGGGGATTACTCCTTCGGCACCCCTTCCCGCATCACCGCTCGCACCTCCCCGGGCAGCAGTGGCGTCGTGGACATCGAGCGAGAGATCGCGCTCTCGGGTCCCCTGCACTCCAAGGGTGTGCTGATCCTCTCGGGCTATCTCTCGGGCACGTACGCCCAGGACTATCCCCTCGCCCTGACGGCGACCCTCACCTTCGAGCAGATGTACAACGAGGTGGACGGCGACAGCGCCTCCTCCTCCGAGCTGTACGCGCTCCTCTCCTCCCTGTCGGGGTTGCCCATCAAGCAGGGTATGGCGGTGACCGGATCGGTAAACCAGCGCGGCCAGGTGCAGGCGGTGGGAGGGGTAACCGAGAAGGTAGAGGGCTTCTTCGAGGTGTGCAAGGCCAGGGGGCTCACCGGCGAGCAGGGGGTGGTGTTACCCGAGGCGAACGTGAGGAACCTGATGCTGAAGGACGAGGTCGTCCAGGCCGTGCGGGAGGGGCGGTTCCACCTCTGGTCGGTGCGGACAATAGACGAGGGCATCGAGCTGCTCACGGGAGTGCCGGCGGGCAAGAAGGGGGAAGACGGGAGCTACCCGGTGGGCACCGTCCATCAGCTGGTGGACACCCGGCTGCGTCAGTACGCCCACCGTCTGAGGGAGTTCGGCCCCTGCGGGGCGGCCCGCCCTGTGGAACGGGCATCGGCCCACGCCGACGAGGGGATGTAAGCCTTTGACAGTGTACGGCACTATGCCGTACACTGTCAGCATATCGGGGTCTGGCTTTCGGATGCAACGGGGGCACAAGGATGGGTATGAGGTCGACCGCAACTTCGTCGTCGGCAAGGACAGATCGGATAGAGGCGCGAGTCTCGAGGGAACAGAAGGATCTTTGGACCTGGGCAGCGGATCTCGAAGGGTGCACCTTCACGGATTTTGTGGTGCGCGCCCTTCAGACGGCGGCCGAGCAGGCCGTTCAGAGACATCAGATCATGCGGCTGAGCGCCCAGGACACGCAGGCACTTGTCGATGCCATCGAGAACCCGCGAGAGCCCTCCGAGAGGATGCGCCGCTACGCCAGGCGGGAGCGCGAACTACTGAGTGAGTGATAGCGAAGAACGGTACCGCGTCGAGCCCTTCAACGATCACCATCACCGCGGGGGTTTCAGTTGCGGCGTCGCTGGGCTCGATCGCTACTTCTACACGCAGGCCAATCAGGAACGGCGCCGCTCGGTGTCCATGCCCTACGTCATGGTGGACGCCGAATCGGGAGCGGTGATTGGCTACTACACCCTCTCCTCCCTCTCCATCCTGCCCCAGAACCTTGCGGCCGAGGATGTCCGCCAGTTACCACGCTACCCGGCCTACCCGGCGATCCTCATTGGGCGGCTGGCAATTCATCGGGATCACCAGGGCAAAGGCCATGGCGGCGATCTCTTGATGAACGCCCTGCGTCGGTGCTACCAGATAAGCCGGCAGATCGGGGTGCTCGCCGTCATCGTGGATGCCAAGGATGACGCTGCCCGAGCCTTTTACGAGGCGTTCGAGTTCCGGCGCTTTCGGGAAGAGCCGTACCGGCTCTACATCTCGATGAGAGAAATTGCCCGGCTGTATTGATCTCCGAGCCGGAACAAAGACCATGGCCACGGCCCAAGCGGTTGTGGCCACAATACAGGGGCCTTCAGAGTCACAGTACCTGTAGGTCCTGGTAGTTGCTTTGACTGCAAGCCCCCTTGACATTTCGTTTTGTGTAACTTGCCTGGACTTCGTGCAGAGATACTTGGACTATCCTGCACTCTACCAGCGACTTATGGGCTGGCACATGTTGTTGGTGCTCTTGCGTGCAAACTTGTTTGGACTGCCCCATTCGAAGCCTGTTGCGGAAGTTCCTTGGACTGGGCCCGTTGTCCTTAGTGTTCAAGGATGCTTAGACTGGCATCCCTAGGCAAACCTGTGAAGACTTCCAATCCCGACCCAAGTGGGTCCCAAGACTAATGCTAGGGCGCATGTTCAAACTATAGCCACAAGAGAGTGGCGG
>JAJZRD010000201.1 GCA_021845945.1 Chloroflexota bacterium | reverse complement strand
CCACGCCGTCACGCTCTCCGACAGCCATCCCGCCCACCCCCATCCCCTCGCCGGCCCCGGTGACCCAGGACCCGGCCCTGGACCAGGCCGTGATGGGGATCTTCCAGGGTCTGCCATCCGGGGCCTCGGCGGTCTTCTGGAACCTCACGGGTCCTGGAAAGGCGGAGATGAACGCCACGGCCCAGGTCCCCTCGGCCAGCACCATCAAGCTGCCGTTGATGATCGAGGTTCTCCGCCAGGCCGAGCAGGGACGGATCTCCCTCACCCAGCAGCACACGATCACCGACGACATGGTGGTGGGCGGCACGGGGATCCTCCAGGGGCAGGTCGGGCGTACCCTGACGACCCAGCAGGTCCTGGAGACCACCATCACCTACAGCGACAACGTCGGGGCAAACCTGCTGCTGGACGTCGCCGGCATGGAGAACGTGAACTCCACCATGCAGCAGCTGGGCTTCCCCAGCACCCGCTTTGCCCGCAGGCTGATGGACGTCGAGGCCCAGAGGCGGGGCCTGGAGAACATGACCAGCGCCCGAGACCTGGCGGAGATGCTGCGCAGGATCTACCTGGGGCAGCTGATAAGTCCCTCCACCAGCGCCGAGATGATGCGCATCCTCCGATTGCGCGGACAGCAGACGGGGCCGGCCCTGGACTCCCTGGGGACGCGCCTCAGTCCCAGGCCCGACATCGCCCACATCAGCGGAAACCTGGTGGGGGTCCACAACGACGCCGGGATCATCCAGAGCGGGGGCCACGCCTACCTGTTGTCGATCTTCCTTCACGACCAGAGGGACGACAGCGCTGCGCAGGAGGCCATCGGCGACGCCTCCGCGCGCATCTTCTCAGCGGTGATGGGCAGTCCCACGCCGTAGGGCAGCCGCGGAAATCGCTGCCGGGGGCGGACCGCGAGGTTCTCCCCTCGGTCGTCTACCGGGCTCGAATCAGGGGAGCATCAAGGTTACCGTCACGTTTCCAGGGAGGCCAGGGGACACGACTCAGCCTGGTCCATTCATGGCCAGGCGTTGGGGCGACGCACCAAGGCTTGACGGCCACCCAGCGCCTCTCGATCCATTGAGAAAGGGGCGGGTATCCGCTAGAATACCCGTGAGGGGTACTACACGGTAGCTGTTCCGCCTCCGAGGCAATCGATGGCCGGCCGGGTCCTATGGCAGGACCCACCGTGGGCCGGCGTTCTCTTACGGGTAACTCATCCCTGAAGATGACGCTGTCGAGGGGATTACGACGATGACTGTCGCAACTGGACACCCCCGGATTGCACTGCCCGAGAGGTGGCGCCACCTTCCACCTCCCACCCTCTGGCCCCTGGACGCCCGCATCCCCCTGATGGTAGCCCTTGTCCTCACCCTGCTGCTGGTTGCCTTCGGCCTCCTCGGCCTGTCGGCCGTGCAGGATAGCCGCCAGCACGCCCTGGCCGAGCAGCAGTTGATAGCCAGGGCGGCGGCGCAACACATCGACCAGAATCTGCGCGAGGCCCTCGATACCCTGGAGAGGGCCGCCGCCCTGCCTGCCTTCAGTCTGGAGGACGGCGACCTGGAGCCGAAGAAGCATGCCATGGAGGCTCTCTACGGGCAGACGGACCTGTTTCGCAAGGCGCTGTTTCTGACGGATCGCCGGGGCACGGTGCTGTGGACGGTTCCCTCCGTGCGCCGCCTGGAGCTGGGCAGCAGTCTCATCCACCAGGTCAACGTCAGCACCGCGATCCTGAAGGCGAGCCCCACGGTGTCCGGCGGGGACTGCTCCCTGGCGGCCGGCGAGCCGATGGCCTGCTTGACGGTGCCCATCCGGGGTAAAGGTGGCGAGGTCGTCGGCCTTCTCGGCGGCGCCCTCGATCTGAGCAGCCCCAACGTGGGCGGCTTCCTCTCCGCTATCCGGTTGGGAAAGACCGGCTACGCCCAGATAGTCGATGGCGAGGGCATCGTCCTGGCCAGCACGGAGGCCGGCGGGCTCTTTCAGAAGCAGGAGCACGGGGAGCGCTTCGCCAGCCTGATCGCCGAGAAGCGAGAGATCGTGGGGACCTGCCACGCCTGCCATCAGCCGGGCTCCCAGGCAGAACGCCGCCAGGATGTGCTGGCCTTTGCGCCCCTGTCCACCACGGCCTGGGGGGTGGCCGTGGGGCAGGCGGAGGAGGAGGCCATGGCACCTGCTCGGACCCTGCAGCAGCGGTTGCTGGTGCTGACGGTGGTTTCCGTGGGGCTGGCCCTTCTGCTGACCTGGCTGGCCATCCGCAGCGTGACCGGCCCTCTGGCGCAGCTGACCCACGCCGCCGAGCGGATGGCCTCCGGCGACCTCTCGGGGGACCTGCGGATGGAGCGGCGCGACGAGATCGGCCGCCTCGCCCGATCCTTCGAGTCGATGAGGAGCCGCCTCCAGACCTCCCTGAGAGAGATCCAGGGCTGGAACCAGACCCTGGAGGCGAGGGTACAGGAGCGGACTCTCGAGTTGGAGCGATCCAGGCAGGAGACGGCAAGCCTCTACGCGGAACTCCAGGCCAAGGAGAAGGCGAGGACCGAGCTGCTGGAGCGGACCATCACCGCCGAAGAGGAGGAGCGCAAGCGGATCGCGCGAGAGCTTCACGACGAAACCAGCCAGTCCATCTCGGCGCTGGTGTTCGCCGCGGAGACCACCACTCGCCACCTGGGCAACTGCGAGGAGGTGGGCGCGAGGCTCGAGCGAATGAGGGATCTGGCTGTCGCGACTCTGGAGGGACTGCACCGGCTGATCTTCGACCTGCGCCCTACCCTCCTGGACGACCTGGGCCTCGCGGCGGCTCTGCGCTGGTACGCGGAGAGCAGGCTGGGCGAAAGGGGCGTGCGGGTTCATCTGGAGGTAGGCGGCGACGAGCGAAGGCTGCCGGCAGGGCTGGAGACGGCGGTGTATCGGACCCTCCAGGAGGCCATCACCAACGTGGCCAGGCACGCCGAGGCTACCAACCTCAGCATCTCCCTGGAGTTTCGGGAGGCCGACCTGTTGGCCGAGGTGGAGGACGACGGCCGGGGATTCGACCCGGCGGAGACCCGGCGGGTGAATGGCTCTCACGGTCTGGGGCTGGTGGGCATGCGAGAGCGGATGGCGCTGGTGGGGGGCGAGCTGGAGATCCATTCGGAGAGGGGCGCCGGAACCCGGGTGGTCATTCGAGTTCCCATCGGCCAGTTCCGGGCGGCAGGGCAGGGCTAAGAACCGCCGGCAATGCCGCAGGGGCCAGGCAGGGCTAATGTGCATCAAGGGCAGAGCGGCCCGTCCTACGTCCGGGGGACCCGTCGGGAGTGCGGGCACTGGAGACACAGGGGTTGATGACCAGATGAAACAGATCCGAGTGCTGATAGTAGACGACCACGCCGTGCTGCGGGATGGGATCCGCTCCCTCCTGGAGTCCTACGAGGACCTGCTGGTGGTGGGGGAGGCCGGCAACGGCCGGGAGGCCGTGGAGCTGGCGGGGCAGCTGTTGCCCGACGTCGTCCTGATGGACGTGGCCATGCCGGAGATGGACGGCATCGAAGCTACCCGACGGATCGTGGCCGCCTACCCACGGATCCGGGTGCTGGTTCTGACCCAGCACGACAACAAGGAGTACGTCTTCCCGATCCTCGAGGCTGGCGCGGCCGGCTACCTGCTGAAGAAGGTCCGGGGGGCCGACCTGGTTTCCGCCGTCCGGGCGGTGCAGGAGGGCGGCTCCTATCTATGTCCCGACATCGCCAAGACGGTGATCGAGAGATCGCTACGAAGGCCCGACCTCGGTGCCGAACCGGCTGCCGCAGGCACCCTCACCGACCGGGAGAGGGAGGTCCTCAAGCTGGTGGCCGAGGGGCTGAGCAATCAGGAGATAGCCAACCGGCTCGGCCTGAGCATCAAGACTGTCATGGGCCACAGGGCGAACCTGATGGACAAGCTGAACATCCACAGCCGTGTGGAACTGGTGAAGTATGCGATCCGCGCGGGTCTGGTGGAGATCTGATCCCCGATTCGGGATGAACCGGGGATACCCCAAACCTCGCCAGGAACCAGTGCCCCCTGGACCCGCTGATCACCCCTTTCCGGTGGGTTCCTCTCCCTATCCCCTTCCTCCGAAAAGTGGGTAGTAATCCCTACCCGAAAACCGGTTCCACTGCCCTTGTGCCGTAATGCACAAACACGCTACAGTCCATCCCGAACTGACCATGGTGGGGAGCCGCCGGCCTACCATCGCCCGCTGGGCGGAGGGGCACAGGGCCCCTCCCTACTCTTCGAAATCGCTGCGGTCGAGCACAAGGGCAGGGAGTGTTGATTTTGGGCTTCTGGTCGGTGCTGGTGGTGGAGCCCCATCAACTCCTTCGGGAGTTGATGGTGGAGCTGGTGCGACAGCTTCCGGACGTGCGGGTAGCCCTGGCGAGCACGGCGGAATCCGCCATCGATCAAGCGAGAAGCCACCCTCCCACCATCTTACTGCTGGACACCGCCCTACCGGACCTGGCTACCGGCGAGGCCGTGTGCCGTCTGAGAGCGGCGGCTCCCACGGCGAGGTTGGTGCTCATCGGGGATCAACCGATCGCGGCCTATCGGGAGATGGCGAGCAGGAGCGGCGTGGACCTCTGTCTCGAGAAGGAGAAGATGGCGGCGGAGCTGCTGCCCGCCCTGCGGTGGTTGATGGGCGAGGAAGATCCAACTGCGGGCTCGATAGCCGACGAAGGCTACTCAAATAGGTCGAGCGACGACGAAAGGGGAGAAGAAGATGGACAAGCAGGAAGAGGTCTCCAGACGAGGATTTCTGGTTAGTGCGGGCAAGATAGCGGCCGGTGCCACCCTGGGTGCGGCAGGACTGAGCATGTTCGCTACCCAGGGGAGCAGCGCGGCCTCGGTGGAGATCCCGCCCTTCCCGTGGCCTTACAAGAAGCTGGATCCCGAGGCAGTGTACTGGAAGGGAGTCGAGAACTACGGTAAGGGTGGCTGCGGCTACGGCTCCTTCTCGGCGTTGATCGGCCAGTTGGGCCATCCCTTCACCGTGATACCCTTCGATATCCTGCGCTTCGGCGAGGGCGGCGTGGCCGGCTGGGGCTCCCACTGCGGGGCGCTGCTGGGAGCGAGCGCGGTGATCAGCCTGATCCACCAGGATGCGACGATCCGCTCCAAGCTGATCAACGAGCTTACCCTCTGGTACACCGAGGATCTGGGCTCCGGGTCTCAGCTGTGCCACGTCTCCGTGACGGAGTGGGCCAAGAAGAACGGGGTCGCGGTGGACTCCGACGCGCGGAAAGCCCGCTGCGCCCGGCTGACGGGCGAGGTGGCGAAGAAGGCGACCCAGCTGCTGAACGCCCAGGCCGATGGTCAGTTCGTGGCGATGGTGGGGCCCCGACCCGAGGTGGTAGGCTGCATCAGCTGCCACGGGAAGCCGGGCATGGAGCAGGTGCGGAACTCGGTGCTGCAGGACTGCACCTCCTGCCACGGCGAGAAGCACACGAACTGAGCTTACGGCAGCCGATTGGTTCGGTAGGGCGGGTTGTCCCAACGGCGTGGTTGGAGCAACCCGCCCTTCGGCTGCATCTCCCGGCTCAACCGCCTATGGGTAGCTTCACCTCTTGAAAACCACGAACTTGTTCACGCTGAAGTTCCACAGCAGGGTGATCCCCGTGGCCATGACGAGAGAAGGGATCTCCTGCTGGTGTAACAGATCCAGGCAGAGGTCCATGGCGGCGGCGTTGATAGCTATGGCCACCAGACTGGCCAGCAGGAAAGGGGCGAAGATGGCTACCGCCCTGGCGTTGGACTGGAAGGTCCAGGACCGGTTCCAGTGGAAGCTGTTCACTGTACTGATGCTGCAGGAGATGCCCTTGGCCAGCACCTTGAGCCCCGCGAGGCCGAGCCAGCGGGTGAGCAGCAGATAGAGGCTGGCGTCCAGCAAGGTGTTGAACAGCCCCACCGCGGAGTACCTGGCGGCCTGCCGGAACCACACCGGAGCGGCGCCCCGCCAGACCATCAGTCTCACGAGCGGCTGCAGCGGGCCGAGACGCCCCGAAGGGAAGCTCAACCAGAACATCGTTCTCTCCCGTATCATTCTCCGATCCTCCCCGAGGCTACCCGTGTCTACTCTCTTAGCCCGGATTATTCATCGACTTGTAGCCGCACCCTTTATTGGTGCGCGTAGCCATGTTCGGCAGAGCGCAGCTTCACCACGTGGACCGCGCAGGCGTAAAGCCTGCGGCTACAGGCTTTCTCTCTTGCCCGCGGCTGCCGTGAATAACCTGGGTTAGCTGGGCTGGCAGTCGTACAGAGTGCCACCGCCGAAGCCGCCGCCGAACCCGCCTCGGCCAAAGGTCTGGGCGCCGGGGGCGCCGGGCAGCTGGACGGGCCTGGCGTTCTGGGCCAGCCAACGGGCGACGTCCGGCTTCTGCCTGGTCAGCTGCGAATCGGCGAGGACGAACCTCACCTGTCCATCCTTGACCATCTGGGCCAGCTGCTGGGCATTCACCACGTTGTCGCTGCCGTTGAACCCGCCGAAGGTGAGCACCGGGCGCCCGGTCGCCAGGATGTAGGACTCGGCCTCCGTGGCGCTGTCCACTGCCACCAGATAGCCCTTCGGATTGCTGTTGGCCAGCAGGTAGTTCAGCAGCTGCTGCTGGGATGCGGGGAGCGACCCGGCAGGGGAGTTCGTGCCCCCGAACCCTCGCTGGAACTGCGCCGGACCGGCCTGAGTCACCCTGCCCGAGCCTGGGCCAAAGGTGGTGAGCCCGGACCAGACCGCAGGGGCGATCACCAGACCCACGATGGCCAGCCCCAGGACCCCCCGGCCCAACCACGGCCGCGGGCGCCAGGCCATCAACGCCACCCCGATCAGCCAGATCGCGGCCGCCGCTGGCACCATCCAGCGGGCGTACTCCGGGTACTGCCGCAGGATCATCGCCTGGAATAGCAGGACGCCCCCGGTGACCAGCCCGGCCAGCACCCAGCCGAGCCAGCGTCGCCGCTGCAGGATCTGCCCCAGGGACCAGACCGCAGCCCCTACCAGAGCGGCCAGGGGCGGTCCCATCATGATCAGGTAGTAGGACTGGAACATGCCCTGAGATCGGA
>JAJZRD010000200.1 GCA_021845945.1 Chloroflexota bacterium | reverse complement strand
TGGTTTCTATGACGCCCCGCTGCAGGACGTCCGTCGCCAGCTTGGCCGCCTCCGCAAGTAACAATGCCATTTCTCTCTCCTTCAGCAATCAGCCTGTTGTAGGGCGGGGGCTTGTCCCCCGCCGCCCGGCGAGCGATGGTAGGCCGGCGGCGGGGCACAGGGCCCCGCCCTACGGCTATTCTCGCTTGAGTCCCTGGGCGATCTTCTCCAGGGGGCTCATCGCCTCGACGTCTGGTCCCTGGCGAACCGGATTGCCGGCCGGAATCCGGGTGGACGCCACTTCCGCCAGGGCCGCGGCCCTGGCCGCCTCGAAGGCCTGTCGGGCTACCTCTACCGAACGCTCCAGCTCCTCCACGGTGGAACCCGCCACCAGCTCCGGCACCACTCTGCCCGCGTTCTCCGCCAGCAGCGCCCGCCGGTGGGACTCCATCCATCGGGTCCGAGTCTCCCCCACTTCCCCTCTCAGCCGCTCGATTTCCGCCTGGGGGTCGGGGGAATCTCCCCCCATCTCCCCGTCTCGCACCGTGTCCTCCATCTCTTTCACCTCCTTTCGTTCTGCTGAGTTGCCGGTGACGGCGGCCCCGCGGGTCGTCCCTACGAGATCACCACCAGCCTGCCGGCCCTGACCCCGGCCGTCCTCGCCCGGATGCCCCTCTCGTACTGCCGGCGGTAGAGGGCGGCCGTCGCCTCGGCCGGCTGCCCCGCCCTTCCCTCGAACCGCTGCCGCTTGGCCTCATCCGTCGACAGACTCTGAAGTGCTCCTGCGCAGGCGAAGGCCAGCAGCAGGTCCTCGTCGGCGGCGGGCACCGTGGACGGGTCGCCGTCGGCGGCCAGGGTGGCGTGAGACGCCGGGTAGCGCACGTTCAGAGACAGCCCCGCCTCCGACGGGGCGGGCCGGAGGATCAGCCGCCCGCCGTATACCTCGTACCCTGGGCCATCGGTGCCGCCGACCTCCCGCAGGGGCGGCTGCCAGTCGCCCTGGCCTGCCGTCCCTACGACCTCCGTTACCGCCAGGCAATCGGCCGGCAGGTCGTACTCCCCCTGCCCCGCCACGGTGACCACCGTGGTCTCCCTCTGGCGGGGGAGGGAGCGGCCGTAGTCCCGCAGGGCGTCGTTCAGCCGGAGGTCCAGGGTTGCGTCGCTCCAGAGGTAGCCCTCGGCCGCGTTATCGTTCAGCAGCACCCGCAGCGCCGCCCTCAGCTCCGCCAGAGTCGACATAACGTGCCCTCCCGGCTATCAGCTATCAGCCGTCAGCTATCAGCGTCCTCACCCCGCGGACCTGCCCTCTAGCCGGCCCACGCCTCTCCCTTTGAGAGAGGGGATTCCTAGCTCACCCCGCCGCCCTGTCCCCCCGTCGCCCCGTCGTTCTCTTCCTCGATCCGCTCCAGCTCCGCCTCCGGGCTCTCCTCTCCCAGCCGGTCCATGGCCGTGCGGTGGGACCGGAGCCCTGCCGATACCAGCGCCACGTTGTTGTGTACCTCGGCCTCGCTGTCGGAGGGCAGCAGCGGCGGCCAGATCACCCGGGCCCGGTAGGGGGCGAAGCTGCCCAGCCCCTTCAGCTCGGCGATCCTCAGGATGTACCGGTTCCGCCGCCGCAGCCCGGCGTTCCACCAGGTCCGCTTCCGCAGCGTCTTCTGGATGAGCGGCTGCAGCTCCGTCTCCAGCGCCACCCCGCTCAGCAGCCGACCCGAGTCGCCGAAGGCCGTCTTGGGGGTCTCGGCCACGTCGTGGAGGGCCCTCATCACCCGCTCGATGTGCTCTTGGACGGCCGGGGCCTGCCCCCGCCACTCCAGCAGTTCCACCCCTGCCCCCTCGGGGACGTCCCACACCGTCCCTGGCCCCACCGCCAGGTTGCTGTGCTCGCTCACCCCCTTGAAGATCACCGGCGGATCGCTGTGGAACCGGATCACGTCGGCCATGTCGCTCATCCGCTCGTTCAGCTCCCTGTTCAGGGGCACCACGTCCTTCAGATCGGAGATGCCCCAGAACTCGTTGGCCGGACGGGCGTTGGGGATGTGGACGAAGGGAATGAAGCCGTAGGGGTTGGCGGCGCGCAGCAGCTCCCGGTCACCCACCGTCAGCGTGAAGTGAGAGCTTGTCCATTCCTCCACCACTTCCACGTCTCCCCCTCTCCCCATCGCCCCGTCTCCCCATCGGGCAACGGCTTCCTCCGCCGGCAGCCGGTAGACAAGGCAGACCGACAGCAGGGTCGAGGGATCGTCGCCGGCCCACCGGGGGAAGAAGGTGAACGGGTCGATGTTCACCACCCGTACCCCCTCCGTTTCCTGGCCCCCGACCCCCGATCCCTGGCTCCAGAACAGTTTGAACACCGTGTCCCCCAGGATCGCCCCGTTCAGGGCCCCCTGCACGTCCACCGCCTCCAGGTCGTTCTCCTCGTACACCCGGTAGAGCAGCTCCTCGGCGGTGGTCGCCCGGGCCTGCTCCTCCGGCGAGGGGCCGGCCGGCTGGACGGCGAAGTTGATCCCCCGACCCAGCAGGTAGGAGACCCCCTTGTCCACGATGGTCCGGGCGTAGTTCAGCACCAGGTTGCTCCGGCCCGACCGTGGCTTCGCCCACTGCTTGCCGTTGTAGAACTCCAGGTACTCGGCGTAGCGGCGCAGCCGGGCCTGGTCCGCAGCGGCCAGTGCGCCGGCCCGAGTCGCGGCCGAGGGCCGGCCGGGGCTGGGCAGGGGCCGAAGCGCCATCACAGCCCTCCCACCAGGAAGAGAAGGAAGATCATGAAGCCCACGCACAGCAGCAGACCCAGCAGATCCTCCACCAGCTCCCAGCTCTGGTAGCTACCCTTTTCCGCCATCTCGATCTCGCCGTACCTCTTCACCCTCTCGGACCTCCTTTCAGCCGTCGATATCCCGTGACTCCGAAGCCATAGATCGTTGTTCATGTGACCCTCCGCCCCGTCGCCCGCCGGATGCCGGCCATCCCCGCCGCCTCCACGGCCAGGGCCGCGGAGATCAGGAAGTCGTCGTGGCCCCGCTCGGGCGGTACGTAGAAATCCATGGTCTGGTTCGCCCCCACGGCGTAGCGGGCCTGCTCCATCTGCAGCCAGAACTCCCGGCTCTCCGGGGAGCCGTCCTCCCGGTAGAGCTTGAATCGGCCGGCGTTGGCGGCCCCCAGGAAGCCGTAGGCCAGCTTCGACTTGCTGGGCGCGGAGAAGACGAAGGGAACTACCACCTGCCGGCCCAGGGCCGAGGCCAGGAAGCCGGCCACCCCGGCCCCCACGCCGGTGGCGTCCACCACCACCTTGCGGCAGCTCCACAGGTTCCGCAGCAGGTCCAGCATCTGGGCGTACTGATCCCGGTGCTTCCGCCCCGTCCAGTAGTAGTGCTCCACCACCCTCAGCCGGGGCTCCAGCACCAGGTCGGAGATGGTGGACCAGTCCAGCTCGGCCACGGTGATGACGGTGGAGTCCTTGCGGGGCTTCAGGGAGCGGAGGGCGGCGTCGGCCGCCTCCTCGTCCTCCCCCGCCAGGTCGATCCCCGCCACGTACTCCCGACCCTCCACCGGGTGGTGGCAGCGGGGGTGGTCGCCCCGCATCTGGGCCCGCTGCTGGTCGCTCAGGAAGCCCGAGGCCCCGGCCAACGTCTCCAGGCAGTACTGGGTCCGCAGGATCGGGTGGTCGGCGCCCAGGCGGGCGATCTCCCCCTCCACGTAGCGGCCGTAGTCCGGATTGAAGGCCGCCACCCGCTGCCAGTCGTACTGGAAGTGGCGCCGCACCCCGTCCCTGGCCTCCAGGGCCAGGTTCAGCTGCTTCTGCTCCTCCAGCAGGGTGCCGGCGGTCCAGGCGGTGCCGTACAGCACCGTGGTGACGTTGGTGGTGGCGCCCATGGGGCGGAACTCCTTGGCGTACTTCTCCCGGCTGACGTCCTGGGCCTCGTCTACCTCCAGCAGCAGGTGGGCGGTGGCACCCACCACATTGCTGGATTCCTCGGCGGAGAAGAACATCACCGCGGCCTTCCCCAGGGTCACCATGTAGCCGTAGCCGGAACCCCACCGTCCCTGGTTCCACGGATTGTCGAGGAGCTGCTCCAGCCGCAGCTTGGAGTTGACGATCTGGGGCTTGAAGGTGGGCGCGCACTTGACGATGTTCCCTCCCCTTCGCTGAAAGAGGTTCAGGAGGAACAGCTCCAGCTGGGCGCTCAGCTCGTTCTTCCCCGCCTGCCTGGCCATCATCACGGTGAAGGTGAGTCCTTTCTGGTGGAGCACCGAGTCCACGATCGCTCGGGCCGGCTCCAGCTGGTAGGGGCGCAGCGGCCTCCCCACCAGGTAGCGACTGAAGAGGGCGGGGTCGGTGAGCAGCCGTTTGAGCAGGGTGCGGTAGCGATCCTCTCCATGGCGGCCCAGGGGCTCCACCTCCCGTCGGCGATGTAGGGGCGGCCGTCCGCCCCAAATACCTGCTACTAGAACGTTTGTTCTAGTAGCTTCTACAGATATACGCCAGCGAGGGGGCGGTTTTGTCCGGCAGTTGGTGCAGAAGAGACTTCGTGTACAATCACACGCACAGGGGAGTGACAGGCTTTGGGAGACGAGGGGAAAGGTAAGGTGGTCAGCGGACAGCAGCGCCAGGACGTGCAGGTGGGCGCCAGGGTGCGCATCGTGGAGAAGCAGAACCAGCGGACGGGCATCATGACCGAGGGGGTGGTGAAGGAGCTACTGACCAGGTCGGCCTTTCATCCCCACGGGATCAAGGTCCGGCTGGAGAGCGGCCGGGTGGGACGGGTGAAGGAGATCCTCTGAGCCTCGCATCCCTGCGGCAGGGGATGCCCACGTTGCGAGAGAGTGGCCTAGCGGGTCTGGCCGTCGATCGTGACCTTGCCGTCCGACAGCTTGATGCTCTTCAGGTCGATCCCCACGTCCAGCTTGCTCAGATCCTTGCCGCCCATCGCCAACTCGGCCTGCTGTATCAGCTGCTCCTTCACCGGGTCCGGCACCGGTATGCCGGCAGCCTTGAGGGACGTCACGTTCACGTCCAGCAGCCCGCCGTCGGCCGCCACCTTCACCTGGGCCTCGACGGGGACCTCCTGGCCGCCCAGGCTGGCAACGCCGGTCACCACGGCAACGTCCTGCCCCACCTTCACCGCCACGTCCTTGACCGGCACGTCCCCGCCCGAAGCGGTGGACAGCGCCTGGGCTACCTTGGCGTTCACCTCGTCCTGGGTCAGATCCATCGTGACATCCCGCTTCGACCCGCTCTCGACCTGGGCCTGGAAGCTTCCGACCTTCTGGTCGAAGCTGGCCGCGTTCTTCGCCGTCTGGGTCGGGGTCTGCGTCGCCGTCGCCGATTGGGCGGCGGGCCTTGGGGCTAAGATCGTTTGATAGGCAAAGAACCCACCCGCTGCCAGAAGGGCCGTGAGGACCAGACCGCCTAGTGCTTTCATGCTTTCACCTCTTCGTCGAAACCGAATGATGATGGTTTTCTGGGCTCGCAGCGAGCACCGAGTCTTCCTGCCCCTGTGGCAAGATTGTGCCCACACTTATTCTACCGCCATCCGATGCCGGCCCGAAGCGCCGGGTCCCTGGCGGGCTACTTGCTGTCCTTGGACGGGCTTCTCGACGTGGAGACTGGACTCCGAGACGATAATACGTCAAAATCATGGGAGAACTCCAGCTTGCACCCCTTGGCCGCCACGGTGGCCTACTTCCCGATGAGAGAGTATTCGATGGCTTCAAAGACATTGCCCTTCACCAAGGAGCAGATCGCCAGGATCCTGGAGCGCTACCCGACCCCCTTCCACATCTACGACGAGGCCGCCATCCGGGCCAACGCCCGCCGGCTGAAGGCCGCCTTCGCGGGGTTCGATGGCTTCAGGGAGTACTTCGCCATCAAGGCGCTGCCCAACCCCTTCATCCTGAAGATCCTGAAGGAGGAGGGCTTCGGCACCGACTGCAGCTCCCTGCCCGAGCTGCTGCTGTCCGAGGAGGTCGGCATCCTCGGGGAGAACATCATGTTCAGCTCCAACGACACGCCGCCCGAGGAGTTCCTCAAGGCGAGAGAGTTGGGCGCCATCATCAACCTGGACGACATCAGCCACATCCCCTTCCTGGAGAGGCACGCGGGCATCCCGGAGCTGATCTGCCTCCGCTACAACCCCGGCCCCTTGAAGAGGGGCAACACCATCATCGGCCATCCCGAGGAGGCCAAGTACGGCTTCACCCGAGAGCAGCTGTTCGAGGGTTACCGGATCGTGAAGGAGAAGGGCGCCAGGAGGTTCGGCCTCCACACCATGGTGGCCTCCAACGAGTTGGATCACAGCTACTTCGTCGAGACGGCCTCGATCCTATTCGACCTGGTCGTGGAGATCAACCGCAAGCTGGGGATCCGCTTCGACTTCATCAACATCGGCGGTGGCATCGGGATCCCCTACCGGCCCGAGCAGGAGCCGGTCTCCTACGAGAAGGTCGCCCAGGGGATCCAGCAGCTCTACCAGGAGAAGATCGTCGGGAACGGCCTGGTGCCCATCAAGCTGTTCATGGAGTGCGGCCGGGTCATCACCGGCCCCTACGGCTACCTGGTGGCCACCGTCCGGCACATCAAGAGCACCTACAAGGACTACGTGGGGCTGAACGCCTCCATGGCGAACCTGATGCGGCCGGCCATGTACGGGGCTTATCACCACATCACGGTGCTCGGCAAGGAGAACCGGCCGGCGGTTCACCAGTACGACGTGACCGGCTCCCTCTGTGAGAACAACGACAAGTTCGCCATCGACCGGATGCTGCCGGAGGTGGAGGTCGGCGACGTGCTGGTGATCCACGATACCGGCGGCCACGGCTACGCCATGGGCTTCAACTACAACGGCAAGCTGCGCTCGGCGGAGCTGCTGCTGCGGGAGAAGGGCGAGGTGGTCCAGATCCGCCGGGCTGAGACCCCCAGTGACTACTTCGCCACCCTGGACTTCGACGAACTGCGGGAATTTCATTAGAGGGCGACGCCTGAATCCTCCTCCCGGCACCCGTCTTGCCGACTTCGGGACAGTCTCGCGTCGATCTGCAAGGCGCGGTCCTGGCCCCAGTTATGCGGCAGTATTCGTCGGTGGCTGTGGCA
>JAJZRD010000199.1 GCA_021845945.1 Chloroflexota bacterium | reverse complement strand
AGAGGGCTCCGAACTGGACGATCATGAACATGACGGCGAAGAACAGCTGGAACAGCAGCATGGCGCCCGCGCCCAGGACTGGAAGCCACCTCTGCCAGGTGGGCAGCAGAAAGGTCCAACAGAGCACCGCCGCGGCGACGAGGAGCGACAGCACCCTGATCTGGCGGCCGACCCCCTCCAAGAGGGTGTCGACAAGGTGGTTGATTGAGCGGTCGAGAGACTCGGGGGCCGGAGTAGTGCGCGTCATTGATCCATGCTCCACTGGATGTTGCTGATCTTACCGTCTTGATCCACGACGAAGGTGTAGGGCAACCGAGAGGTGCCGTTGGGCCCGTCCACGGTTAGCACGTAGAAGTAGCCGTTCCGGCCACCATCCAGCGTCACGCCGCCCACGTAGGTTACGGCAGTGTAGCGTCGCTGCTGCTGGCGGGACGCATCCAGGTCCCTCTGGAGCTTCTCCGGGGAGTTGCTCGTCAGCAGCATCCGCTGCTTGAGCTTATCGCTCATGGTGTCCCACATGTCGGAGGCGTTGTACTCCGCCTGGGCCTTCATGTAGCGCTCCACGGCGGCCGGCTGCGGCAACTGAGCGGTCACGGCGGTGGACACAGCCCCTCGGTCGCCACCGCCGGCGGAGGACCAGGGGAGAAAGGCGGGACTGCCGAGGGCCTTCCAGGCGACGGCACCGGCCACCAGCAGGATCACCAGTCCGTAGCGGACCAGAGCGGGCCGCAGGAGAAAACGGATCCCCAGAAACAGGAGAACCAGCGCCTTGATCGCCCAGTAGAGCAGGAATCGCACGGGCAGCAGCAGCGGATTTCGACGGCTCGATCTATCCGAGAAAGCTTCAGCGGTCATTGCTATCGCACCTTCGAAGGGGAGGTAGGCGCACTCACCCGGCGGCCACGAGGCCCTGTATGGACGACGATTCTGCCGCGGAGAGAGGGCAACTTGGGATAATTGGAATGGCCAACGCGATAACTATAACACAAATTTGGAATGCGGTGGCAAGCCACCGCACTCCAAAAATTGGGCCTTCCAGATCGAGCCCTTGCGGCCCTGCGTCGTTCCTGGTATGAAGGTTGCGCAACCAACATCTTCAGGAGGTGGCGCCGGTGGCAGAGCCGAAGCAGCTGTCCATTTCAATCGAGTACTGCAACATCTGAAACTACCTCCCCCAGGCCGTCGGCCTGGCGGAATCGGTGCTCGATCAACTGGGAAACGACGTGAAGGAGCTTACCCTGATCCCCTCACGGGGAGGGGTCTTCGAGGTAACCGTCGACCGAGCGCTCGTCTTCTCCAAGAAGAAGGAGGGTCGCCACCCCACCATCGACGAGATCACCAAGGTCCTGCGCCGGAAGCTGACCGTCTGACACGAGAAAGCGAGTGCTGGGTCTAGGAGGCATCATGGTTGGAGGCTACGCCGGCAAGATTCTCGACGTGGATCTGACCACGGGGAGGATGCGTGAGGAGAGGCCAGGGGAAGGGCTGCTGAGAGGCTTCCTGGGTGGATACGGGGTGGGGGCCCGCCTGCTCTACGATCGCATGGCCGCCGGGATCGATCCCCTCGGTCCCCTCAACCTGCTGGGTTTCTTCACCGGCCCCCTGACCGGCACCCCGGCCATCGAGGGGAATCGCTTCACCGTGGTGTGCAAGTCGCCCCTCACCCTCACCTGGGGGGACGCCAACTGCGGCGGCACCTTCGGCCCCCACATGAAGTTCGCCGGCTTCGACGGCATCCTCTTCTCCGGCGTCTCGGAGCGGCCGGTCTACCTCTTCGTCGAGGAAGGAAGGGCCGAGCTGCGGGACGCCTTCGACCTGTGGGGCAGGGACACCAACGAGACCGAGGATCTGTTGAAGGCTCGCCACGGCAAGGAGGCCCAGGTAGCCGGCATCGGCCCCTCGGGGGAGAAGCTGGTCCTCATCGCCGGCATCGTCAACGACTACGGCAGGCTGGCGGCCCGCTCGGGCGTCGGCGCCGTGATGGGCTCCAAACGGCTGAAGGCCGTGGTGGTGAAGGGTAGCCTGGCGGTCCCC
This sequence comes from Chloroflexota bacterium, assembly GCA_021845945.1. Next base: position 5,054 of record JAJZRD010000199.1, on the reverse strand, counting down.
CTGGCCAATCCCGACCGGGTCAAGGATCTGAAGGCCTCCTACCTGAAGCAGCACGGAGGGGGCTACGACTTCTTCGTGAAGACCGGCAACGTCCGGGGGGTGACCGTGGATCTGGCCACCCAGGTGAGAGAGTTCTGCCGGGCGATGGGGTGGGACCCCGAGACTGCGATGCCCGACCCGCAGCGGCTGGAGGAGCTGGGGCTGGGGGACGTGGCCCGGGACCTGGGGTTGGCCTGATCGTGGAGGGGCTCGTGGAACGCCGCGTTCCATGGCTTCTACTGGACTGTCTCCATCATCCGGCAGAAGGCGCAGACGACCTCGGTGGTGGGTTGGCCGCACCGCTCGCAGTCTCGCAGGTCGACGGCACCCTCCACCTCCCGAAAGAGGGCCCGACCGGTGTCCAGGTAGCCGAAGAGGAAGCTGTGCTTGGCGCCGGGCGACTGCTCCTCCAACCGGTTCAGGATCTCCTTGTACAGGAGAGAGCGGGCACCCTCGGCCAGGGGGCACTCCTCCACCACGTAGTCGATCCCCCGCAGGAGGGCGTAGGCCGCCGTCTCCCTCTCGGTGAGGCGGAAGAGGGGCTTCACCTTCTTGACCAGGTGGGGATGGGTGCTCTCCAACACCGGCGACTGGCGGGCCAGGTAGCCTGTCTTCCAATGGAGCAGGTTGCCCAGGAGGGAGGCGGCCTCGTCGTCCAGGTTGTGGCCCGTGGCCACCACGTCGAAGCCCCCCTCGCGGGCCACGGCGTTGAAGTAGTGGCGCTTGCTGAGCCCGCAGGCGGAGCAGGGTTTGCGCCGCACCCTCCTGTAGAGCTGGTCTATGCCCACACCGAGCTGCTGCCGGTAATCGACGACGATCAACTCCAACCCGCGCCCCTCGGCGAAGGCCTCCACCTTCCGCCGGGAAAGGGAGGAGTACCCCTCGATCCCCAGCTCCAGGTGGAGGCCGGCGGTCTGGAACCCCAGCCGCTGAAGCACGTCCCAGAGGGCGAGGCTGTCCTTTCCTCCCGAGACGGCTACCAGCACCCGGTCCCCCGGGGTGAACATCTTCTCCCTGTGGAGGGCTCGGGTGACCTGCTCCTCGAAGTGGTGAAGGAAGCATTGATCGCAGTAGGCCGCGTTGTGGCGGCGCAGCTCGATCCACGCCTTGCTGCCGCATCGGGTGCAACGCACTGGCTAGCCTCCCGAGATCACCGGGCGGACCTCCACCTCGTCCGCCTCCTGCAGCAGCTCGTCGCCCGTCAGCAGGCTGCCGCCGCGGATCACCAGAACCGTCTCGGGGTTGACCCTCAGCTCCTTCAACAGATCCCTGACCCGGCGCTTGCCGGTGAACTCCACCTCCCGCGTCGGGTTTCGGAGAATCACCCTCATCGGCTCACCTCCGATCAGTAGGTTGGGGAGGGACTGAGAACCAGTATAGTACGGGGCGGCAAGTGCGTTGTCCCTCCTCCTCGGGCCTGAAGCTTGCTGTGGTAGCACGGGAGGCTGCCGATGCTGTACCGGCGACTGGTCGATAGCTACGAGAGGATCTCCGAGACCACCAGGCGGACGGAGATGGCCGGCATCCTGGTGGAGCTGCTAAAGGAGACCCCGCCGGATCTGGTCCACCAGATCGTCTACCTGACCCAGGGGAAGCTGTACCCCGAGTTCGTCCCCATCGAGATGCGGATGGCGGAGAGGCTCACCCTCAAGGCGGTGGCCCAGGCGTCCGGCAGCTCGGAAGAGGGGGTATCCTCCAGTCTGGCCTCCACCGGCGACCTGGGAGGCACGGCCCAGGACCTCCTGGAGAAGTCCGAACACACCGTGGAGCCGCGGCTGCAGGTCGACGAGGTGTACCGAAAGCTGGACGAGATAGCCCGCACCTCCGGCACCGGCTCCATCGCCCGAAAGATCGACCTGCTGGTGCAGCTGCTGAGCAGGGCCACCCCCATAGAGGCCAAGTACCTGATCCGCACCGTGACGGGGAAGCTGAGGCTGGGCCTGGCCGACATGACCCTCCTGGACGCCCTCGCCATCGCCTACGGGGGCGGCAAGGGGGCGAGCGCCGACCTGGAGCGCGCCTACAACCTCTGCTCGGATCTGGGGCAGGTGGCCACGGCCGTCGCGACCGACGGCCTGAAGGCCGTTCGAGCCTTCCACCTGCAGCCCGGCAAACCGATCCGCCCGATGCTGGCGCAGAGGATGCGGTCGGCCGAGGAGGTGATCGACAGCTCCGCCAACCTCCAGCCCATCCCGGCCCGGGTGGTGGACAACGATGAGGCGTTGGAGCAGTTCTTCCAGGAGGCCATCGAGGCGGGATGCGAGGGGCTGGTGTGCAAGTCGCTGAAGCCCGGTTCGGTCTACGAGGCCGGCAACCGGGGCTGGAACTGGATCAAGTACAAGCGGGAGTACGTCAGCGAGATGACGGACACCGTCGACCTGGTGGTGGTTGGGGCGCTTCACGGTCGGGGCAAACGGGGGGGCGCCTACGGAGCCCTGCTGCTCTCCGTCTACGATCCGGAGACCGACAGCTTCCCCACGGTGACCAAGTGCGGCACCGGCTTCACCGACCGGGATCTGGCCCGGCTACCCGGCCGCCTGGAACCGTACCGGATAGATCATCCCCATCCGCGGGTCAACGCCCGAATGAAGGCCGACGTCTGGTTCGTCCCCGCCCTGGTGCTGGAGGTGCTGGGGGCCGAGATCACCCTCAGCCCGATCCACACGACCGATTGGGGGACCGTCAAGCCCGATACTGGGCTCGCCGTTCGGTTCCCTCGCTTCACCGGCCGCTACCGCCCGGACAAGGCCCCGGAGGACGCCACCACCGACGACGAGATCCTCCAGATGTACCGGAGCCGGCTGCACAAGGTGCGACAATAGCGTGAGGGCGACCCGGCGGGTCGTCCCGCGGGACTCCCGACTACCGGTGGGCCGCCGGAGGAAGCCGGCTCCTACGGATTGCCGGGCTGCAGGGCCGCCCGCACCACGAGGCGGCTCAGGTACTGCCTGGTTTGCCGGTCGAAGGCCCCGCCGCAGGTGATCAGGGTGATATCCGGCACCTCCGAGCCCCCGAACACCTCCTCCACCGGGGCACCCTCAGCCTGGTACCATCGCGACTACTGAACCGCGAACTGGTACTTCGCCCCCTCCTCCGTGACGACCTCGATGGTGTCGCCCACGTCGAGGTAGCTGAGCCACCAGAAAGCCCTCACCCTCCCGGCCCAGTCCACGTGACCCGCGATGGCGGCGTTCCCCGGCTGCCCGGGTCTCGGCCCAAGCTGAAACCAGGCAACCCTGTCGGGATCCTCGGGAACACCCATGGACCCGTCGGCGGCGAGGCCAACGTGCTCGACCTCGGCATCCACGTCGATCGAGGGGATCCTGAGCCGCTCGGGCAGCCCGACCTGCACGGCCGGCCTCTCGGAGGGGATGAGCTCACTGAAGGAGGGTGGATCCGCCCAGAACACCCCAGCGTCCGGGGAGGAAACCGGGGCGTCGACCCACTGGAAGGTCGTTGCCACCAGGAGCAGAGAGGTGGTAGCCAAGCTCAGCACGTACTGTTGCCTCTCAACATTCTCGAGCCTCTAGCTATCTCGAGGCGTCGCCGGCGCAACGGGCATAGACGGGGAGGGGAGGGTCCTTCCGAGCCGCCGGACCCACTGCCGCCGAGCCGGCTCGGCCGGAGCCTCGCCCTCCCGACCCGTGCCCCAAAGGACCGGCTACCGGCCCCGCGCCCCTCGGAAGCGGAAGGTCAACCCGGCCACCAGGGTGAAGAAGCCGAACAGAGCCAGGATCATCGGCAACTCCGCTGCCGTCGAGGACTCGCCCGTGGTGGGAAGGGCCACCGGAGTCGCCGCGGCAGCCGCGGGCGCCCTGGTTGCCGTCGGGGCGGCGGGGGCTGCGGCTGCCGGTGCTGCCGCCCCTCTCACCTGAGCGAAAGCGGCTGCCGGGTCGCTGGCGTGATTCGGAATAGCCGCGAAGGCCTGCCCTGTAGCCGTCAAGCCCCCCGTCCCATTGGCGTTGACGTGACAGGTGGTGCAGGGTTGTCCCGTAGCAGTGCTGAAGTTCGGCAGAGCCGACCCACGGGCCGGCCAGATCAACATAAGCAGGGCGGCAAGGAAGCTGGCCGCTGCCAGCCAGATCAGCCAGTGTCTAGTGATGGGCAGTGACACCTGGAAATCCTCCTCTGTCCTCTCTGACGAAACGAACCGCCAACTGCACAGGAGTGAAAACCGTTCGCCCCTCTCGTTCCCTCACCCCCTTCCCTTCCGAGGGGGGCCGGCAGGTCGCCCGGCGAAAGCCAGATGAACATTTACAACGTGATTGGTACTGTATACGACTCACATATCTGTGTCAACAGAAGTTATCAATCGTGTTATTCGCCGGCTAATTTGCCTCTCGGTCGATATGTCCTGTGATTTCGTCGATGCGATCCTAAGTGCTTCGTTCCCTAAGTAGGGCGGGGGTTTATCCCCCGCCGCCAGCCCGCACATCAGGCAGCGGGCGGCGGGCACAAGACCCCGCCCTACGCCACGGACTTGAGGAATGGCGCACCAAGTCATGGCTATGGGGAGGAAGCGGCACGATATTGTCTCGAGGGGCTCATCGTTTCAGGACGGGGAAAAAGGGGGCGGCCTGGCGAGACCGGTAGACTGCCAGGAAGCCCTGGACGTCGAAGAATCGAGGCTTTGGCCGGTTCCGGGGGAGAGGTCCGGCTGAAGCCTCGACTCCTCGAGTAACCGCATCACCGCGACGGATCGATGGGCGGGCTGACGGGGAAATGGGCTACAGGGCGGACAGTGAGTGCACCGGCTCCGCCGTCTGGAGCAGCTGTACGCCCCAGTCGTCTCGGCGCCTCCTCAAGACCGGACCGGATCCCTCCTCGGTCTTGAACCGGGCCACCGCCGCCTGCAGCTCCTCGGCCATCTGGGCGAGGCTCTGCGCCTGGGCGACCATCTCCTCGACCTGGGAGCTCATCTCCTCGGTGGATGCGCTCACCTCCTCGGCCGCGGCGCTGGTCTCCTCGGTGACGGCCGCTACCTTTTGGATGGCGAGGCTCACCCGCCGGCCGGA
>JAJZRD010000198.1 GCA_021845945.1 Chloroflexota bacterium | reverse complement strand
CCCGCGGGGCGGGGCTGGTCTGAGGCTTTCATCAACAGCTACCAGGAGCGGTACGGGCCCCTGCCCCTCGACGTCTGGGGAATACACGCCTACAGCCTGGACTGGGACCACCTGCCGCTGGTGAACGCCGCCGCGGACCAGGCGCAGGTCACGGGTGCCCGCGAGTGGCTCGACTCCAGGGGGCTCCAGCTCCATCTCTGGCTCACCGAGTTTGGGGTGATCTGGGGCTTCGACGGGGTTCAGTGGGTCGAGCGGGACGGGAAGTCCGTTGCGGTGCCGGTCGGCTCCTTCCGGGATGACCTGGTCGGCGGGTACGTCGACGAGATGCTATCCTGGCTGAGCCGCTCCAGCCTCGATGGGTTGGTGGACCGCTGGTTTCTCTACGCCACGGCGCCTCCACCGGAACCCTACGCCAGCACTACAGCTGGCATTTCCCTGCTGCAGCCGGGCACGCTGACCCTCACCCCCTTTGGTGAGCGGTACCGGACGCGAGCCGGCGCGGCGCCCGCCCGGTGACCATGGGGACTCTCTGTACATCGTCGACACCACAGTATCCTACGGAGATACCTGCCAATGCGCGGACATCGAAACTAATCTCAAGATCAATGTGGCTAAAAATAGTAGTAGACAAGATCATGGCCTTGTGCTATGGTACTACAACAAATATCCTGATGGACTTCCGTCATGGATGCCCTCGACCATGGTTGTCGAGCGGTCTCGGTGGTGGTGACGTGGCCCGACGATAGGTCCGCCGCCTACCGCGGTCGTCCACGAGAGGATCGCGAGATCCAGTTACGCAGGGATGATGCCCGAGGCGGCGACGGTGCATCGAGATGAGGAGGATTGGCAGATGCTGCATCGACTCACCCGCATCCCCAGGCGCCGACTCAGGGAGTCGGTCGGTAGGTACGCGCTCGCTCTGGTAGTGGCGGTGGCCATCGCCCTGGTGGCCGGCCTTGGCGGAAGTTGGGGGACCGCCCTGGGTCAGACCGTGCCCCCGCCGCCAGCGCCCGCCCCGCCGTCTCCCTCGGCTTTTCCGCTGCCGCCTCTGCCCGGCGGTATCACGCTCTCGGGCCCCACAATCGTCGTGATCGTGCCGACAGGCGGTGGCACCGTGGGTACCCCCCTGTCCTTCATCTTCGTGACGATTCCTGGGACCGGAGGCTCCATTAGCATCGTGTTCACTCCTGTCGACCCGGGTTCCCTTGGCAGCTCCCTTGGGTCCAACTACCTGTCTGCCGGCATCCTGTTCGGGGACGGCGCCTTGCTGATTCAGGGGTTGCCCGGCTCCCTGGCCATGTCACGGCCGGCGCCCCCCGGCTTCTTCCAGGCCGCGGCGGTTGAGATGGTCCCACTTGGCCAGCAGCGCCCCTTCGTCGCGCCGCTGCTGCTGACCTATAGTCCGACCCCCGCCGACATGGACAAGGCCGGAGGGAACATTTCGCGCATCGTCATGGGCATCTTCACCGACAAGGGCTGGCTCGCCCTCCCCACCTCCCCGGATCCAGCCAACGGTAAGATCACCGCCACCGTCCCGTTCAGTGGGGTGGTCGCGGCCATGATCGTGCCCACCACCTCAGGGGGGAGCGAGGTCGCCCTCTCCAACGGACGCTTCTTCTCGGAGTCGAATGGGTTCGGAGGCGTCGGTGGAACCGGCTTCACGGTCACCGACGACGACTCGGCTGCCTTCTGGACGGAGTTCCAGCGGATGGGTGGTGTGCCGCGAGTTGGTTACCCCGTCAGCGGCCGCTTCTTCCACGGCGGCTTCATCACCCAGACGTTCCAGAAGATGGCCCTGCAGTGGCGTCCTGAGTTGGGCATGGCTGTGCCCGTCAACATCTTCGACGATCTCAACCGACGGGGGGACGATAGCTGGCTGGACACCTTCCGCGAGGTACCTCCCGCGGCCGACACCAGCCCGGATACCGGTCTGCCCTTTGACGCCGTCGTGGCTCGCCACCTGTCCATCTTGGTCCCCTACCCGCCCATTCTGAGCGCCGTTCAGAGCGATCCCAACTGGGAGGAGACTTTCGGTCTGCCTCTGTCGGTGAAGGATTACGGGCCGATGGTAGGCGTGCGGATGCAGCGCGCCACCCTCCAAATGTGGAAGGTGAACGTGCCCTGGGCCACGGCCGGCACCGTGATAATCGGCAACGGCGGCGACCTCGCTAAGGAGGCCGGGCTCTGGCCCGTCGAAGCCGTGGTTCCTCTGCCGCTACAGTAAGACTTGAGCAGCGTAGGGCGGGGTCTTGTACCCCGCCGCCCGGCTGCACGGTAAGAGAGGTAGTACCTAAGTGGTTGGTCGCTGGCAGCCGATCTCTGGTAGTCTTGTGATCGCCCGCTACCGAGTATCGACTGCCAGCTACCCCTCCGTCGGTCACCCCGGCCCCCTCTGAAACGGCGGTCTCTCCGGCCGGCGTCGCGCACCCCGCCACCTGTAGCCTCTAAAGAAAACGCCTTCATCAGCCGATGATTCTTGTAGGTGGGTCACCCTCCTCGGGTGAACCTCCAATAAGAATCCATCGGGACCGATAAAGGCAAACCCACCGAAAGGTGGGGACGCAAAGCCGATGGCCTAAGGCCCCTCTCGGGGGCGATGGCGGCAGGGCTACCGAAGTCCCAGGACGCATCGAGCCGCGCGCAACGGCCGTCCTGGCGGTCCCGGAAAAGGGGCTGCCATGTTCAGGCCGTCGCGGCGTCCGTGTGCTCCGTTCAAGCTCCTCCTTCCCTGGATCGTGGCGCTTCTCGCCATCGTCCTGCCTGCCCTCGTCCCGCCTGGCCAGTCTGCTGCGGCTGCGCCCACGGCATACCCCCGCGGCGGAGTTGCCGTCGTGGGGCCGAAAGCCCAGCCCGCCCCCGTGGTCGAGCGACTGCGGAAACTCAACCTGGACTGGTACTACGACTACTCCTATCGACTGGACGACGAACCCTGGGGCACACAGAAGGTCGGTGTCCTCCGCGGAGGGGAGACCAACCGCGCGCCCATCGAGCGCGTTGCGCAGCAGGCGCATCTCCGCCCGGGCCACTACTGGATGGTGTTCAACGAGCCCGATCTCGAGGGCCAGGACCTGGTTCGCGATCCGTTCCTGGCTGCTCGGGGCCAGCAGCGTTTCGACTATTACGCCCAGATCTGGCACGACTACGCGGTGGCCCTGAAGCAGGCCGACCCCACCGCCAGGCTGGTAGGCCCCAACCTCTTCAACTGGGGCGGCGGCTATCGCTCCTGGATCGACAGCTTCCGGGCCGCATATCGGTCCCGCTATGGGACGGAGCCCCCGGTCGACGTATGGGGCCTCCACATCTACAGCTTCGATCCCGAGTGGAAGAAGCTGCCCATGGTGGATATGGCCTACTCGAAGCTGCTGTTCACGGACTTCCGTGACTACGTCCGGTCGATCCCGGGACATCAGACGACCCCCATCTGGGTCACCGAGATGGGAACCATCTGGGGATATCGGGAGATCGTGAGGGGATCCGACTCCCTGTATCGCGGAGTCAACTATGCCTGGCCCGAGGTCGCCGCCTACCTGGCGGAGTTGGTTCCGTGGCTGGAGCAGGAAGGGGTGGATCGCTGGTTCATCTTCGGCACCAACCCGGCACCCGACCCCTGGGCGGGAGCAGCCAACGCCCTCTATCTCCTGGACGACTCGGGGCAGCCGACCGAGGCCGGCAAGCTGCTGACCCAGGGCTCGCTGCTGGCTCGCGGTGCGCTGGCCAGCGCAGGGACGGGACCCATCCCCGTGCGCTGACAGCGTCCAGCGTCGTTCCTCAACGTGTTCTCCTGCTGTCTCCAACCTCTCCCTAGCAGCAGTTGACCACGCCGCCGGTGTACCTGGGCTACGCGAAGGCGCCCAGGTACACCCACCTGAATTGACGGAAGAGCGGTTCCATTCTTCGTTTCCATTGCTCATCGTTGCTGACAATGGCCTCGCACCCCGAGAGGAGGCCGGTGGCCACGATCATTGCGTCTGGCATACGAACCCCGCTTATCGCTCTAAGGGTGGCTGCTTGCGTGGCGATCGCCAGGTCCACTGGCAGCACTGTGAGATTTGGGAATCCCGCCAAGAACGTGTGCATGAGGGTCAGCTCAGGGGTTCCTCTCTGATAAGGGCGCACGAGCAACTCGGCTGCACTAACCACCGAAAAGTAACCCGTGAGAGGATCGGAAGCCTCCTCGATACGGCCCAGCAGGTGCCGAGCGAGCGGATGCACCAGTTCGGCTGTGCTGTGGTACGCGATAAGTGCGCTGGTGTCCAGCAGGATTCGGTGCGCATCACCTATCGCCCGGTCAAGTGCAGCCGAGTTCATCTGTCTGCCCTACTCCTCGGTCCAATTGGTGCGTTCACGTTCGATCCATTCCACGTTCTCCTCGTGAGTACCGAACACGTGGGTAAGCCGTCCGGCAAAAGCATCGGTCCAACGAGCGGGCCGACGCACGAGAAGTAGCATGTCCTCACCCAGAACCTCGACGATCAGTTTGTCGCCCTTCTCCCAGCCAAGTTCGCGCATCCGTTTCGCAGGCAGGCTTACTTGATTCTTCGCCGTCAGGGTGGCGTCGCCCGCAATTTCCGGCACCATAAGTGCACCAGCTCTTCGCATCGTCCTTACCTCCTGCAATATTCTAGCATAGGCAGCGGGCATCTGCAAGGCAATCATGCGCAATGCCTTGCATTATCGACTGTACGCAAGGAGCCGCATGCAATACGCGTACCACCCCTCCCCTCGCGTCGGCGGCAGGTCTCCGCTTCCCCATGCCACACCTCTTGCCATTCGCACCGGATACCACTGCGTGTCGTGCTTAGGGACGAGGAGAGTATGGCAGATCAGATCAGGGCCCCCGCTGCCGGCGGCCGGGTGAAGCCCGATGGGCCCGCCCGGCTACGGCACCCACCCGCTGATGGAGATCCCCACCACCAGGTAGGCCATCCCCGCGAAGAACAGCGCCACCGTCCAGTACAGCATCCACACCGTCCTGCCGACCTCTCGCAGCACGGAGAGCGGGTCCAGGGCACGCGACGCGAGCGAGCGCAGCGTCGCGGCCTGGGCGGGGTTTGGGGTGTCCCCAATAGATTCTTTATTTGACTCTTTCGTGGTGGGCAACAACCTGTTGGCCACCACGATCAACCCCACCATGGCCCACAGCAGCGGCAGCGGCTTCGCCCCCAGGGTGATGGCGTCGGTGATCCCGTACACCAGGTAGGCCAGGCATCCGGCCCCCAGCCCCGCGATGGCGCCCCGCATCAACCCCTCCGCCCGCCGGTAGGCCTGCACCGCCTGCCACGCGACGATCATCCAGATCCCCACGAAGGCCATCAATCCCGCCAGCCCCAGGTCCACCGCCGTCTGCAGGTAGATGTTATGGGCGTGGGGGATCCGCGCGTCCGGCCCCGCCAGGAAGGATGGGTAGAGGGTGTCCAGCACCCTCGGGAACGTGTTCAGCCCGATCCCCGTGAAGGGGAAGTCCTGGATCATGTAGAGGGCGCGGTTCCACACCTCCTCGCGGCTGGCCAGGGTGGACCCTCCGGTCCGGCTGGCCTGGTCCAGCTGCACCGCCCAGTCGTACACCCGCTGGGGACCGATCACAGCGAGAGCTATCGTCCCCACGAGTGCCACTGCCGCAAGCAGATATCCAACCCGCCGCCAGCGCAGGGCGAGCAGCACGGCCACCGCCACGGCGGTCCCTATGAGGGCGCTTCGGGACTGAGTCAGCACCAGCACCGGCCCGGCCGTGAGCAAGCTCACCGCAGAAACGTAGGGCAGGGCCCTGTGCCCTGCCGCCCGGCTCGTCACCCCCACCCCTGTAGGGGCGGTTCGCGAACCGCCCCTACGAAGCCTGATCGACCACAGCAGAAGTCCCAGCGGAATTGGCAGTAGGAACGCCAACGTCCCCCCTACCTCGTTGGGATGGATGCCGGCGATGGTGCCGAAGGAGCTGGGGATGGAGCTTATGACGCGCGGGATCCGGTTGTAGACCGCCGCGCTCCCCGGCAGCTTGTCCAGCCAGCTGGTGCCCACCAGCCCCACGGCCGCCACACCGACGGCGGCCACGACCAGCAGGGCCACCCCCACCCACCACCACCTCCGACTCCGCACCCCATCGGCGACGCCGAAGTAGATCGCGACGCCCAGGACGATGCCGTACAGCTTCGGCAGGCTCAGGCAGAGGTCCACCGACGGATAGAGCGACTGAGCCGCCATCACGAGGATGAGAAGCATGGGCAGGCCGAGGGGCTTCGCCCCGTAAGGGGTTCTCCAGACAACGCACCTCGCCACCCACAACGCCGCGATGGCCGCCAGGCCGGCCAGCGGCAGCGCCCCACGGGGGAAAAGCAGCAGCGGGCCGGCCAGGGCCGGAACCCCGATATCGAGCACAGTGCCAAGGGGGCCGGCTGCAACCCTGCGGCCGGCCCCCACAGCACTATCATCCTTAGCTGTAAGGCGAATCACCGTCAATCCGGCACTCCCGCCTCTTCTCTCAGCGCCACCGCGATCACATGGTCCAGGATCATGTGCCCGTCTTCGGCCTGCTCGATCCGGTTGCCCGGTACCCTCACCGCTATGTCCGCGATCTCCCCCAGTCTACCACCAAACCGGCCGGTGAATCCCACCGTGGTCGCTCCGGCCCTCTTGGCCACCTCGACCGCCTTGAGGACGTTCGGCGAGTTCCCGCTGCCGCTGATGGCGATCACCAGATCGCCCGGCTGGACCAGGTTCAGAAGCTGCTCGGCGAACACGTCTTCGTACGCCGAGTCGTTGGCCCAAGCCGTCATGAGCGGCACGTTGTCGGTGAGGGCTGTGGCCATGATCCGCTTCTCGCCATCGGAGGTCGACGTCTTGGCCAGGTCGCAGGCCATGTGAGATGCGGTGGCCGCGCTACCCCCGTTTCCCATGATGAACAGCCGCCGGCCCGCGTCCCTCACCTCCCGCACGGCCTCCACCACCCTCCGGATGTCGTCCCTCGGGAGCGCGCTAACCATCTCCGCGACTTCGGCGAGATAGCGGTCGATCGAGTCCATGTTATCCTCCGACACAGAACGTGGGGGGTGTCTAGATGCTCACCAGAGGCGCGGCACTGGTCCGCCTGACCGTCCCCATCCGCTTCATCACGACCTCCGCCTCCTCGTAGTAGTCCCGGACGGCGGGCTGAGCCTCGGCCCAAGCCGCATACTCCTC
>JAJZRD010000197.1 GCA_021845945.1 Chloroflexota bacterium | reverse complement strand
GCGAGGACCCAGAGCTGGTGGCCGGCGGCTACATGCACGAGGGCCGCATCTCCGCCCTGTTGGGGCTGAGGGGCATCCCGGCCGCCTCCGAGGAGTCCATCGTCGCCCGGGACGTCGCCCTGAGCCGGCTGACGGGTGGGCACGTGCACTTCCAGCACGTCAGCACGGCAGGGTCCGTGGAGCTGATCCGCGCGGCCAAGGCCGAGGGGCTGCCGGTGACAGCCGAGGTCACCCCGCACCACCTGCTGCTCACCGAGGACTGGGTCGCCGGCGGCAAGTGGGCCTCCCCTTCGGTGCTGGAGAGGTGGGGCCGGATCCCCACCCAACCCTACGACACCAACACTCGGGTGGCGCCGCCGCTGCGCGGCGAGGGCGATGCGGCGGCCCTCCTGGGCGCCCTCAAGGACGGGCTCTTCGACGCCATCGCTACCGACCACGCCCCCCACACGGTCGTGGACAAGGAGTGCGAGTACGGCATGGCAGCCAACGGGATCTCCGGGCTGGAGACGGCGTTGGGGGCTCTGATGACCCTCGTCCATCGGGGCGAATTGGACCTGGCGACTCTTATCCGCTATCTTACTGTGGAGCCTGCCCGACTGATGAAGCTCCCCTACGGCACTCTCCAGAAGGGCGCCCCGGCGGACGTCACCATCTTCGATCCCAACGCCGAGTGGACGGTGGAGCCGGAGAGGTTCCTCTCCAAAGGGAGGAACACACCTTTGGCAGGGGTAACCTTGCGCGGGAAGGTGTGGGCGACGTTGGTTGGCGGGAAGGTGGTATTCGGTGCCTAGGGGACGGCGGAGTCGCCGGCAGGAGCCGGCTCCTACGAGACCCATGGCTGGCATGGGGGTACGTTGAGCAAGAAAGTCGCAATCTTACTGCTGGAAGACGGATCGACCTTCGTGGGCACCCCTTTCGGTGCCGATGTGGAGGCCGAGGGCGAGGTGGTCTTCAACACCAGCATGACCGGCTACCAGGAGGTGTGCACCGATCCCTCCTATCGCGGCCAGATGGTGGTGATGACCCACCCCCAGATAGGCAACTACGGCATCAGCCCGGCCGCCAACGAGTCGGTGCGTCCCTGGCTGGCCGCCCTGATCGTGAGGGACTACGCCCCCTTCCACCACCACTGGCAAAGCGAGACCAGTCTGGGTGATTGGCTCACGCAGAGCGGGGTGCCGGGGCTGCAGGGGATCGATACTCGCGCGCTGACCCGTCTGCTGAGGACTCAGGGCACCATGCGCGCGCGGTTGTTCCAGCGGGAAGCCCTGCCCGATGATCCGGAGCTGGAGCAGATGCTGGAGTCCGTCCAGCAGGTGCGTTCCCTATCCGAGAAGGACCTGGTGGGCGAGGTCAGCGGCGCCGGTGCCCAGGCCGACGTGCTGCGGGTGGGCAGACCCGGAGACGGTCCCCACCTGGTGCTGCTGGATTACGGCGTGAAGCACAACATCATCCGATCGCTGGTGCGGCGCGGCGCCAGGGTCACCAACGTAAGCCATGCGGTCACCACCCGGGAGGTCCTGGATCTCAACCCCGACGGGGTGGTGCTGTGCAACGGGCCGGGCGACCCGGCCAGCCTCGCCCAGACGGTGGAAACCGTGCGCGGCCTGCTGCAGAGGCGGCTGCCGGTGATGGGCATCTGCCTGGGGCACCAGATCCTGGGGCTCGCCGTGGGCGCCACCACCAGCCGGCTGAAGTTCGGGCACCACGGCGGAAACCATCCCGTAAGGGACCTAGCCACCGGTCGGGTGGACATCACCTCCCAGAACCACGAGTTCCAGGTGGACGCCGCGTCCCTGCCGCCCGAAGGTGGCTTCTACGTCAGTAGCATCAACCTGAACGACGGGTCGGTGGAGGGCCTCGCCCATCCCACCCTGCCCGTCTTCTCCGTGCAGTACCATCCCGAGGGGAGCCCCGGGCCGCAGGACAACCAGTACCTGTTCGACCGTTTCCTGGAGATGGTCAAGGTGGGGGGTAGCCATGGAAGATAGGTCGATCAAGAAGGTGCTGGTGATCGGCTCCGGGCCGATCGTCATAGGGCAGGCGGCGGAGTTCGACTACGCTGGCACCCAGGCCTGTAAGGCGCTTCGGGAGGAGGGGATCACCACCGTCCTGGTGAACTCCAACCCGGCCACCATCATGACCGACGAGGAGATCGCCGACGTCATCTACGTGGAGCCGCTGACGGTCGAGGTGCTGGCCCGCGTGATCGAGCGGGAGCGGCCGGACGGCCTGCTGCCGACCCTCGGCGGCCAGACGGGCCTCAACCTGGCGGTGGAGGTGGCCGACGCCGGTATCCTCGACCGATATGGGGTGCGGCTGCTGGGGACCCCCCTGGAGACCATCAAGAGGGCCGAGGACCGAGAGCTGTTCAAGAAGATGCTCCAGGAGATCGGCGAGCCGGTCCCCGAGAGTGTCATCGCCCATTCGGTGGCCGAGGCCGGGGTCTTCGCCGAGGAGACCGGCTACCCCCTGATCGTCCGCCCCGCCTACACCCTGGGAGGTACCGGCGGCGGCATTGCCAACGACGAGGCCGAGCTGGAGAGGGTGGTCCAGGGTGGCCTGGCCGCCAGCCCCATCCACCAGGTGCTGGTGGAGAGATCGCTGATCGGCTGGAAAGAGATCGAGTACGAGGTGATGCGGGACGCAGCGGACAACTGCATCACCATCTGCAACATGGAGAACATCGATCCGATGGGGGTCCACACCGGGGACTCCATCGTGGTAGCCCCCAGCCAGACCCTGTCCGACAAGGAGTACCAGATGCTCCGGTCGGCCTCCCTGAAGATCATCCGGGCCCTGGGCATCCAGGGGGGCTGCAACATCCAGTTCGGACTGGACCCTCGCTCCACCCAGTACTGCGTCATCGAGGTCAACCCCAGGGTTAGCCGCTCCTCGGCGCTGGCCTCCAAGGCCACCGGCTATCCCATCGCTCGGGTGGCGGCCAAGATCGCCGTGGGGCGGCTGCTGGACGAGATCCCCAACGCCGTCACGCAGCAGACCACGGCGGCCTTCGAGCCCACCCTGGACTACCTTGTGATCAAGATCCCTCGCTGGCCCTTCGACAAGTTCCCCGGCGGCGACCGGACCCTCGGCACCCAGATGAAGGCCACCGGCGAGGTGATGGCGATAGATCGTTCCTTCGAGTCGGCGCTGCAGAAGGCGGTGCGCTCCCTGGAGCAGGGGAACCGAAGCCTCCTGTGGGAGGACCCCAGCTGGAAAGAGGGCAGCCCCGAGGAGGTGATGGAGAGGCTCAGGGAGATGATCGCCGTCCCCAACGATCGGCGGCTGTGGGCCATCATGGCCGCCCTGCGTAGGGAGATGTCGCCGGCGGAGATCTACCGAATCTCTGGGATAGACCCCTTCTTCCTGTCCAAGCTATCCAGGATCGTGGCGATGGAGCGGCGGCTGCTGAGCGAGAAGATGACCTCCGGCCTGATGGCCGAGGCGAAGCGGCTCGGCTTCTCCGACGGCCAGATCGGCACCCTCGCGGACCTGCTCCCCGAGCAGGTGAGGGCGCTGCGGACCAGCTGGGGGATCGTGCCCGTCTACAAGATGGTGGACAGCTGCGCCGCGGAGTTCGCCGCGGCCACCCCTTACTTCTACAGCAGCTACGAGACCGAGAACGAGGCTCCACCCCTGGAGGGGGAGTCCATCCTGGTGATCGGCTCCGGGCCGATCCGGATCGGCCAGGGGATCGAGTTCGACTACTGCAGCGTCCGCTCGGCCATGGAGCTGAAGGCCGCCAAGGTCCACTCCATCATGGCCAACAGCAACCCGGAGACGGTGAGCACCGACTTCGACGCCTCCTCCCGGCTCTACTTCGAGCCGCTGGACGAGGAGAGCGTTAGGGACATCCTGGAGAACGAGACCGTGGTGGTTGCCGAGGATCCGTTGGAGAGCCGGCAGTCCAGTCCTGAGTCCTCCAATGGAATGGTCCCACGTTCACCGGGGGTGATCGTCCAGTTCGGTGGCCAGACGGCCATCAACCTGGCGGAGAAGCTGGAGAAGGCGGGGGCCGCCATCATGGGGAGCGGCGTGGAGGCCATAGACCTGGCGGAGGACCGCCGCCGCTTCGAGGACTTCCTGAACCAGCTGGGCATCCCCCAGCCGCCCGGCGCCGGGGTGACCAACCTGGAGGAGGCGCTGCGCACGGCCCAGACCATCGGCTATCCGGTGCTGATCCGGCCATCCTACGTGCTGGGCGGTCGCGCCATGGAGATCGTCCACAACGCCAGCGAGATGGTGCGCTACACCTCGGCCGCCGCCGAGTTCTCCTCGGGGCGCCCCTTCCTGATCGATAAGTACCTGGGCGGCAAAGAGGTGGAGGTCGACGCCATCTGCGACGGGGAGCATGTGCTGATCCCCGGCATCATGCAGCACATCGAGAGGGCGGGCGTCCACTCGGGGGACAGCATGGCGGTGTATCCGGCCCTGGACCTGACGGTCCGGGAGACCGAGGCGATCGTCGACTACACCACCCGCATCGGCCTGGCGCTGGGGGTGCGGGGGCTGATGAACGTCCAGTACGTGATCTTCCAGCGGGAGGTGTTCGTGCTGGAGGTCAATCCCCGAGCCAGCCGGACGGTGCCCTTCCTGAGCAAGGTCACGGGCGTTCCGATGGTGAAGGTGGCGACCTGTGTGATGCTGGGCGAGAGCCTGGCTCAGCAGGGGTACCAGGGCGGGCTGTGGCCCGAGAGGAAGCTGGTGGCGGTGAAGGCGCCGGTCTTCTCCATGAGCAAGCTCTCCATGGTGGACACCTACCTGGGGCCCGAGATGAAGTCGACGGGCGAGGTGATGGGCGTCGACCTGGAGTTCTCCTCGGCCCTGGTGAAGGCGCTGTTGGCCGCCGGTTTGATGCTGCCTCCCACCGGTGCGCTGCTCTTCTCCGTCAGCGATCGGGACAAGCCCGAGGCGCTGGACATCGCCCGGCGGTTCCACGATCTGGGGTACGAGCTGTACGCCACCGAGGGCACGGCGAGGCTGTTCGAGGCGGTGAAGCTGCCGGTTCAGGTGATCACCAAGAAGCTGGACGAAGGCCACCCCAACGTGATGGACGTGATCCACGAGGGGCTGGTGCAGGGCGTGGTCAACACCATGAGCGGGGATAGGGTCCCGCTGCGGGACGGCTTCGAGATCCGCCGGGCGGCGGCGGAGCACCGCATCCCCTGCTTCACCTCCCTGGACACGGCGCGCGCGGTGGCCGACTCTCTGGCCTCCAGCGGGCTGAACTACAACGTCTGGCCGCTGAGGGAGTACCGCGAGAACGCCGAGAGGGTGAGGCCGAGCCGGGCTTGGGAGAGATGAAGCTAGAAACCGCCGAGATAATCGAGAATCGCCAGATCACGGTGGATCTGTGGGAGATCCGGCTGCGGGCGCCCCAGATCGCCCGCGAGGCCCGGCCTGGGCAGTTCATCCACGTGCGGCTCGGGGAGGGCATGGACCCGCTGCTGCGCCGCCCCATGAGCATATACCGGATCGGGCAGGACACCGTGGATCTGCTGGTGCGGCCGGCGGGCAGGGGCAGCCGGATGATGGTGGAGAAGGCGGTGGGGGAGAGGTTGGACTGCATGGGTCCCCTGGGCAACGGCTTCACCATACATCCCAGCAGTCGCAACCTGTTGATGATCGGCGGTGGCAGCGGGATCGGCCCGCTGGTGGCCCTTGCAGATCACGCCGTGGCCAGGGGACTCTCGGTGGTGCTGCTGTTCGGCTTTCGGTCCGCCGACAGGGTGTACCCCAGCGGGCTGCTGTCGCCGGAGGTAGAGTACCTGGTTGCCACCGACGACGGCTCGGCGGGCCACCACGGCCTGGTGACCGATCTGGCCGGCGACTACCTGGGGTGGGCCGACGCGGTGTACGGCTGCGGCCCGAAGCCGATGTTCCTGTCGCTGCTCGACATAACGCGACGGGCCAATCTCCAGAAGTCGGTGCAGGTTTCCCTCGAGGAGCATATGGCCTGTGGGGTGGGGGCCTGCTTCGGCTGCGTCGTGGAGACCAGGCGGGGCGAGATGAAGAGCGTCTGCGAGGACGGCCCCGTCTTCGAGCTGAGAGACTTGGTGTGGGGATAGGATGACCATCGACTTATCGGTTGAGCTGGCGCCTGATCGAAAAGAGGGTTTGCTGCTGCAGAACCCGGTGATGGTGGCTTCCGGCTGCTTCGGGTGGGGCACCGAGTACGCGGGTGTGATCGACATCCAGCGGTTGGGGGCGATCCTATCCAAGGGGACGACGCTGCGCCCACGCCGGGGCAACCCGATGCCCAGGCTGGCGGAAACCCCGGCCGGGATGCTGAATGCCATCGGCCTCCAGAACATCGGGGTGCGCCGGGTCATCGCCGAGAAGGCTCCACTCTGGGCCGGCTGGAGGGTGCCGGTGCTGGTGAACGTGGCGGGGGATGACGTGGACGAGTTCTGCGGGTGCGCCCGCCTGCTGGACGGGGTGCCCGGCGTGGCGGGGATAGAGCTGAACGTCTCCTGTCCCAACGTGCGGGCGGGCGGCGCCGTCTTCGCCTGCGATCCCTACGCCGCCGCCGAGGTGACGGCGGCCGTGCGCCGCTCCACCACCCTTCCCCTGATGGTGAAGCTGTCCCCCAACGTCGGGGACATCGTGGCCATCGCCGTGGCGGTGGAGGAGGCCGGCGCGGACAGCATATCGCTGATCAATACCCTGGTGGGGATGAAGATCGACGTCCGGCGCAGGCGACCCTTCCTGGGCAACGTCACCGGCGGGCTCTCCGGTCCGGCGGTGCGCCCCGTGGCGGTGCGCATGGTGTACCAGGTTTCCCAGGCGGTCCGGATCCCGATCGTGGGGCTGGGCGGGATCGCCTCCACCGAGGATGCCCTGGAGTTCCTGATGGCCGGCGCCTCGGCGATCCAGGTGGGGACGGCCATCTTCGTCGATCCCACCACCCCCCTGCGGATAGTGGACGATCTCGCCCAGTTCATGGAACGGGAGGGGGTCTCCCATCTGAGCGAGTTGGTGGGCGCTGCCAACCCCCACTTCCTGGGGCCCAGCAAACCGTTGCCGTAGGGGCAACTGCCAGTCGCACCTACCCCCCTGAAAGAAAAAGGGGTCGATATCGCCCCCAGCGGTATCAACCCCTTTTTCCTTATCCGCGGCCAGCCAGCCGTTCAGGGTTGGTTGGGCGCTGCCCACTCTGGCAGGGTGCACCCA
>JAJZRD010000012.1 GCA_021845945.1 Chloroflexota bacterium | reverse complement strand
CTCCAATCTGGTCAGGATCTCAACCTCTCGTTGCTGTTTCGGGTTCAAGGTAAGTGTCCTCATACCTCAAGTATGGCGGACATTTTCCCTGAGCAGTTAAACCGGACATTTTCCCTGAGCAGTGACAGAGGCACCCGCTCGCGGTATTTGCGGCGTCGTTTGACGATGCCGAGATCGGGTTGGGCGGCCAGGTAGGCCACAGGGTCCCGAGGTTGGCCGGAGCGCTGATCGGTGCAGAAGTGATACAAGCCCCGGTAGACCATTTCGGCGGAGATCTGATCCAAGGGCAGGTTGAGTTCCTCGGCCACGGCATCGCTGAGGTCGATCAGGACAGCATACAGGAGCCAGGTGGCCCACACTTGGAGCGCGATGCTGTTGCAAGAGCCGGTCCACAGATAGGCGAGACCGGGAGGCGGTTGACCAGCGAGGAGGCTTCTTCGATCCGCCACCTTCGACCGTACAGGTCGGCAACATCTGCGGCCGGGAGTACGGTCGGGTCGAGGACGTTGGTCAGGTAGTGATGCCAAGTGCCGCCGACGCAGATCTCGACCATCCGCACGGGATGATCGCAGGGATTGGAGCGATATTGGCCCAAAAGGATGATCCGGTCGCGCAGAAGTTCTGTCCAAGATCAGCAGCGTCTTGGCCAGCAGGGCGCCCTTGATGCGGTCGAGGAAGCTCTTCTCGTTGACGTTGGGGCCGTCTTCCAGCCAGAGGTGGATCCGCAGCTTGCTGGGCAGATTCAACACGGCCAGGAGCTTGCCCGCCAGCATTTTCCCCTCCGCCTCTCGCAGCAATCCGATCTTGTGGGCCAGTTCTTCCAGAGTGGTCGCATCCACGATCCACAGGAGGTCGAAGTGGCGCAGGGCCCGAGCGACGGCTGGAGTCTGGGGGCGAGTGCGTCCCCGAGCTCGTTCCGGCAAGGTGGGCAGGATTGTCCTGAACAGCTCGGCGAACAGTTGGGAAGGCAGAGTGCTGAGCCGCTGGTCGAAGGCCTGCTGGCTGACTTGGACAGGGGGAGTCCACCGCATCCCTGCCCCCTTCTCCCGCTCTTCGATGATCACCTTGCAGACACACTCCACCGCCCCCGACCCTATCGGCAACTTCAGGGCGATGAAGCGGGGATAGTCCATCCGCTCGGCATGCTCGGTGAAGTAGGCGAGGGCCCTCTTCACTTCCTTGGCAGCCCCTTCCCCTTCCACCTGCAGTTGGCCCAGGGCCTCCAGGACCGGACCCTCCTTCCTCCTCTAACTTCCGCTTGAGCGGGCCCCCCCACTCCGACGCCTCGGCGCTACCAGCTCCAAGGACCGCGCCCGCCACAGCCCACAGATGCTCGAAGGCATGGAAGATCTCCACTATCTCCACCACCTGCACTGATCCGATAGCTACAAATGTCCGGGTCCCTCTCTTCCTTCGGCCCCGGGGGACCCACCACCCCCACCTTCGCCTCGTGCCACTCCTTCTCCAGGTGCACCATGGCTCCGTCCACTTCCACCGCCAACACCCCAGTAGCTGGAGCCGCCTGCTCGGACCCCACCACGGGGTTCTCTCCCCCCCCTCGCTCGCCCAACAGCCGCCTGCTGTTCCGTTTCCGCCACCTCTCCGATCCCCTCGGTGATCCGCCGCACCGACTCATCGATCGCCGTCATGTGGAGCGCCTCTCCCAGCACGTCGGGCGCTTCGGAAAAGGACTTCTCGATCCCCAGCCGACAGGCGACACGGGCAAGACCCGGCGAGAGGCTTCCAGGCCCGATCCCCAGTCGCTCATCCAGAGGGGTACAGCCCTTGGAACACCGGTCACAGTAGAAGTAGGCTCGCACCAACTGATAGTCGCCCACCAGCCCCTGCAAGGAGCGGGGGCACGCTTCGTCGACCAGCCGCATCGGCTCGTGGCAATGGGGGCAGCGAGGAGGCTCCTTCCCCCGATCCTCTGCGATGGCTGCAATCGCCTCTTCCGCCGCCCGCCCGAGCACTCGCCGCCCCAACCCCTGCAGAGTTTGCTCCATCCCGTCCAGGTCGCCCTTCACCAACTCCGGCGCCACCTGGCTCAGTTCCCGGACGAACAGCTCCCACATCTCGTGTATAATCGAAGGGGAAAGCCCGACTCTGTCCATGGTACCATCCTGGGGAGTCTGCGGGCGTTGGGCCGCCCGGTCCCCAATTGGAGGGTACCGCTTTCCTGCTCAACCTCCAACCCCCTCAACCTCCAACCCCGCCCCAACTACCCCCGCGACAATTGTGTGGCGCACCCCTTCCAGTCCGGCAAGGTGAGCGCTCCGGCGGTCTTGATCGAGGGCAAGGCGGTCTCCTATGGCGTGCCCACCGTCGAGCAGATGAAGTCGGCGCTCCTGGAGGCCGGCAGCGCCAAGACGACGAGCAAGTGAAGGAGAAGGGAATGAACGAGGATCTCAGCCGTCTGGTTTGCCGACCACGGCAACCGGACCACCATGGTCTCCACCGATCCCACCGTCAGCCTCTCGGCCATGTTCGGCCAGCCCATCGGCGGCCGGGACCGGGTGCCCATCCGCCACGTCCCGAAGCTGTGCGGGCTGAACATAAACCCCAACGACGCCAAAGGGGTCTTTCAGCAGCGGCTGAACAGTGTCATAGGCCAGATGACCGGCGCCTTCGGCGGCGACGTCGTAAGCACCCCCTGTGCCGAGGAGATGGCCACCTTCGACCAGTTCGTCAGCTTCCTCGAGGAGCCTGACGGGGAGGTCATCGTCTTCGACACGGCCCCCACCGGCAAGAGCCTGCGGGAGCTGGCCATGCCCTTCGACTGGGCCGGCTTCCTCCAGAGGCAGATCCAGGAGGGGAAGAAGCTGGCCGAGATGATGAACGTGGATGAGGGCTCCTTCGAGGAGCTGAAGCGGGACAGGCGCCGCTACGACAGGGCGCTGAACGTCCTGCGCAACCGCGAGAGCACGGTCTTCAGCCTGGTGCTGCTGCCGGAGCGGCTGCCGATAGAGGAGACCCAGAGCGCCATCACCTTCGCTGGAGCGGATCGCCTCATGAGCCGATGGACTCCGGCCTGGGCAACTGCCCCCACATCGAGGACCTGTTGGTGCGCCCCGATTGTCGGTCGCAGGGGATCGGCTCCCGGCTGCTGGCCGCCGCAGAGGAGCTGGCCAGACAGCAAGGGGACTTGCGGATCGGATTGGGTGTCGCCGTCGGCAACCACCGCGCTCGCGCTCTGTATGAGCGACGGGGATACAGAGACTCCGGTCTGGGTGAGTACGAACATGACGTGGTTGATACCCAGGGAAATGGCCATGGGGAGGCGCGGAAAGAGACCGACATCTATCTAGCTCTTCCATTAGAAAGCCGACCCTATTACAATGAGCCTGCAGCAGCGCTTACAAGGTACCGTTGCTCGGAAGGACGCGCGACCCGATGACAGTGGGTCGCCGGACGCCCTCAGCCTTTGGGCTTCGAGCCAGCGCCGGTGCGACAGCGGGCACCGGGGAGACAAGGAGGCAGAAGATGACCAGTGGAAAGCAGGAAGCACTTACTGCCATTGAGACGGCTATCCAGATGGAGGTGGAGGGACGCGATTTCTATACCAAGGCCGCGGAGAACGTGTCCTGGCCCGAGGGCAGGAAAACCCTTCTGGACCTGGCGAACGACGAGATGGAGCACATCCGGATCTTGAAGGAGGAGCATGCCGCCCTTCTGGCTGGCCAGGACTGGCTGCAGGCCGACAGGGTGGCGCCGGCCGTCGCCGCGGGGGCAAAGCCACTGCCGGTTTTTGAGAAGAACTATTCCGTCATCGCGGGCATGATCGATGACCGCGCCAACGCCGAGGACGTCCTGGACGTAGCCATCAGGAACGAGTACAAGAGCCACACCTTCTACGCGGAGCAGTTGGGCAAGGCCGAAAACCCTGAGGCCAAGGCCGTCTTCGCCTGGCTGGTGAAGGAAGAGAAGAGACACCAGGCGATGCTGACCGACTACGCCAAGTACATCGGTGCCCATGAAGAGTGGCTGCTGGAACACGATAGGCCGATTCTAGAAGGCTAACGACGTGTTGGAAGCACCACGTTGCAAGTAATGGCCAAGTTCTTCGCTCTCTGCCGCGAAATCGTCGGCCTGCGGGAACGCAGGCCGACTTATTGAAGCCGAATCCGGTTTAGGGGTGGTTTAGGGGCCAATAGGTCGAAAAGGACTTCATAGTGGCCGAAGGGTGGCATTAAACAGGCGCCGGCGAAAAGGCTACAAGCCACGGCCAGCATCTCCCGCGCCCCTTCTATCCCTTCGGACACAGGGTTCGAAGCACGCTTCATCCGCTCTCTAACCTGCTCGGGCACAGTTATACCCGCTACCCTCCGGTGGAGGAACTCCGCATGGCGAGCGCCGCGCAGGGGCAGAATGCCCAGGATGACCGGAATACCGGCATCGGCGACAGCTTCCGCCAGGATCTTGGCGCTCACCTCGTCGAAGACGGGCTGGGTAACGGCGAACTGGGCTCCCGCCTCTACCTTCATTTCGAGCCGCCGCGCTTCAGGGGCTAGCTCCTTGATCTCGGGGCGAGGGTCGAAGACCACACCCACGGCCAGCCCCGCCTCTCGGGCCATGGACACAAGGCTGAAGACGTCCAGGTCTCCCACGTAAGTCGTCCGCGCCTGATCCTCCAGGCCAATCAGGTCCCCCGTGGCCACCAGCACCGTCTCGATACCCAGCGCTCTGGCCCCCCACAACAGCCCCTGGAGACTCAGTCTATTGTGATCGCGGGTAGTGCAGTGCAGGATGGCAGGTCTGTGGGTCCGCTGGTGCACAAGGGCACAGGTGGCCAGGGCGCTCATGCGGGGTCTGGCCACCGGGTTGGTGGCGACTCTGAAGCCGTCGATAGGCAACGGCGCTAGCGACTCCAGGGCTGCGAGCAGCGGGCCAACGCTGGGGCCGGCAGGAGGGACTACTTCGACTGTTATGATGAACTGCCGGGCTCGAATGCCAGTGTGGCTGCCATCTTCAGCTCTCTCGGCGGGGCCGCGGTCCCGAGTCCTGGGTCTTGAGTGCTTATTGCTGAGTGCTGGATCATGCGAGGACGGCCTACGACTCAAGGACTCAGGTACTCCGACGGTTTCCCTTCGGTGTTGCCGACCGACGAAACGTCCAGCAGGGCTTGCAGCGCCTCGGGGTCAGTGATGGGCGGGCGGCAGGAGTAGTCGACGCAGACGTAGGCCGCGGCACGGCCATCGATGAGATCGCGACCCTCCAGAAGTGGGACCTCGGAAACCCCGGGGCCGGGCCGCGCGGCAGCGATGACCTGATGCGGCCGGAATCCGGTGGAAACCACCTCCAGCATGGCTTGGGTATCTTCTTCCTGGGGCTTGCCTACGATGGCGATCTCCCTGGGGCGGGAGAGGGTGTAGTCCATAGCGGTCAGCCACTGGCCGAAGCCCAGCGGGTAGCGCTCCATCAGCGGCTGCATCGGGATTATGCTGGCTCGGGCAATATCTTCGTACCTGGACTGGATGGCCAGGCCGGCCAACCTCAGCAGCCCGAAGGCGGCCATAGAGTTGCCGGAGGGCACGGCGTTATCCTGCAACTCCCTCGGCCGGAGGATCAGCTTCTCGTGATCCAGCCCGGTGTCATAGAAGCCGGTGGGGGCGCCGAACTGCTGGATCATCGTCTCGGCCAGAGATCTAGCCGCCAGATACCACACCGGGTCGAAGGTGGTCTGGTATAGCTCCACCAGGCCGTCGATCAGGTTGGCGTAATCCTCCAGGTAACCTCCAGTCTTGGCGATCCCGTCCTTCCAACTGTGGCGTAGCTGTCCGTCGGGGCTCCGCAGCTGGCGAAGCAGGAAGCCGGCGTTGTTTTCAGCGACCTGTCGGTAATCCTCCCGGTGAAGCGACCGCGCGGTCTCGGCAAAGGCGGCCAGCATCAAGCCGTTCCAGGAGGTCAACACCTTGTCGTCGCGGTTGGGGGCAATCCGCCTGCGTCGAGCCTCCAGCAGCTTGCGGCGAGCGGATGCAAAGGCCTGGCGCTCCTCCAGCGGCGCGGCGAAGGACAGGATGTTCTTGCCCTCGAAGTTGCCCTGCTCCGTTACCCCGTAGGCCTTCGTGAAGGAGAGTGCCTGCCTGCCCAGGATGCCCAGAATCTCTTCGAGGGTCCACAGATAGTACTTGCCCTCAACCCCCTCGCTGTCGGCATCCTGAGTCGAACGGAAACCACCCTCGGGGTGGGTCATCCCCTGGATCACGTAGTCCAGGGTCTCCTCAACGACAGAGCGGAAGAGAGCCTCGCCGGTTGCCTGCCAGGCGTGAAGGTACACCCGGGCTAGCTGCGCGTTATCGTAGAGCATCTTCTCGAAGTGTGAGACAAGCCAGCGGTCGTCGACGGAGTAGCGATGGAAGCCCCCGCCCAGATGGTCGTAGATGCCACCGCGGGCCATGGCCTCCAGTGTCCGGGTGACCATGGAAAGGGTTTCGGTGTCCCCCGTGCGGTGGTGGTAGCGCAGCAGGAACTCCAGCGCCATGGGATGAGGGAATTTGGGGGCCTGACCCCAACCACCGTGTTGTTCGTCCAACTCGGACAGCAGGCTCTGGACGGCGCCGTCCAGGGTCTCTGCTTTGAGATCGGTTTCCTCCGAGCCACAGAGGATCGCGTCGCTCCGACCCCGGAGTTGGTCCGCCAGTTTCCTGCTGCTCTCCAGGATCTGGGAGCGGCGGTTTTGCCAGGCGTCGGCCACAGCTCGCAGGATATCGGGGAAGGCCGGCATCCCACCTCTAGGCTTGGGTGGGAAGTAGGTACCGCCGAAGAAGGGCTCCCCATCGGGGGTTAGGAAGAGAGACATGGGCCAGCCGCCCTGGCTGGTCATGGTCTGGAGGGCGCCCATGTAGATCTGGTCCAGGTCGGGGCGCTCCTCTCGATCCACCTTAATGCTGACATAGTGACTGTTCAGGATCGCCGCGACGCGCTTGTCCTGGAAGGACTCGTCTTCAAGTACGTGGCACCAGTGACAGGCCGAGTATCCTATGCTCAGAAAGATTGGTTTGTCTTCGGCCTTTGCCTTCTGGAGCGCTTCCTCGCCCCAGGGATACCAGTCCACTGGGTTATCGGCGTGCTGCCGTAAGTAAGGACTCGTTTCTCTTGCCAGGCGGTTGGGCATTTCGCTCCTCCGCAAGCGGTTTCAACCGCATGGCGACTCTAGATGAACAACGTTATCGCGGAGTCGCGGGCCTCCTGGATGCAGCTGCCCACAGCCCCATACTCGTCGATCCACTCCTCCCGGAGCGATTCCTTGCCGAGGCCCGTGATCTCCATGCTCATCTCGCAGGCTATAACCCGCCCGCCCAACTCCTTCGCCATCTTCCACAAGATCGCCTTGGGCCAAGATACCACCCCGAATATTTGCTGTCAATATCATATAAAAATGAAAAAATGAGAGGTGAGATTCGTCTTGGAAATGGCGGGGCTGGGGGTATGGAGATCGGGTGATCGGGGGGTGATCGGGGGCTTGACGGCTCGGGCCGGCACGCCTATCATGAGAATAGTTACTGTTGCCTTTTGCTGGTAGTTCTAGAAGGAGCCCTGCCACTGTCCCCCGATCGAAGCTTCCAGGTGACCTGCCAGCGCCAGATCATCCTCGAAGAGCTGAGGAGGGTCTGCTCGCATCCCACGGCAGACGAGGTGTACGAGATGGTCAGGCGACGGCTCCCGAGGGTTAGTCTCGGGACCGTGTATCGGAACCTGGAGATGCTGTCCCAACTGGGCATCATCCAGAAGATCGAGGTGGGGGGCGCCAAGAAGCGGTTCGATGGCAACCCCGAGAACCACTACCACATGCGTTGTCTCCGCTGCGATCGGGTGGACGACGTGCCGATGGAGCCGCTTGGCGGCATTGAGGACCGCATCCGCCCGGCGACGGACTACGAGATCGTCGGCCACAGGCTCGAGTTCATCGGCCTTTGCCCCCGGTGTCGGGAAACGGAAGAGCGGCCTGCAAGACCCGATCGACCCGCATAGAGCGGGAGAAAGGAAGTTGGACCAGTGGGATTGAAGGGATCGAGAACCGAGAAGAACATCCTCACGGCGTTCGCGGGCGAGTCGCAGGCGAGGAACCGCTACACTTACTTCGCCGGCACGGCCAGGAACGAGGGCTACGTTCAGATCGCGGACATCTTCGAGGCCATCGCAGTGGCGGAGAAGCAGCACGAGAAACGCTACCGAGCCCTTCAGGCCAATGTGGAGAACGGCAGCGTCTTCAAGAAGCCCCAGCCGGTCACCTGGCGCTGCCGCAACTGCGGCTACATCCACGAGGGTCCGGAGGCCCCTGCGGCTTGCCCCGCGTGCGCCCACCCGCGGGCGCAATTCGAGATGCTGGCGGAGAACTACTGAGGGTGGAAGGAGGCTCGAATGGAGGCGAGGTATGCAGGCCCGAGCCCGATCGAAAGGCTGCGAGAGGTGATCGACTTCGCCATTCAGCGGGAGCAGGAGGCCGCGGACTTCTACAACGACGTCGCCAGGAAGGTGCAGAGCAAGAGCATAGCCGACGAACTCCGCAAGCTCGCTACCGTGGAGGTAGGGCATAAGGAGCGACTGCAGAAGATGAACCTGGCCGAGGCTGCCGACGGCGCCCCCAAGCAGGTGCTGGACCTCAAGATAGCGGACTACGTGGTGGAGGCAATGCCCACTACGAGCATGACCTGGCAGGATGTGGTGAACGTGGGCATGCACCGCGAGCTCGCTTCCGTGCAGCTTTACACCGACCTGGCTGCGAAGGTGGCTGATCCCAGGGCGAAGCTGCTGTTCGAGAAGCTGGCTGCCGAGGAGGCAAACCACAAATTGTTCTTCGAGAGGATCTGGGATGAAGAGATCCTGATGTGGAACTGATGCCAGCGAGAACTGCACCACAGGACCCGGCGCAGTCGAAAAAAAGGAGAGGAGAAGATGTCATGACCCAGAAGCTGGCTATCTACAAGTGCTCCAAGTGCTCACACATGGTCGAGGTCGTCCGCGAGGGGGTTGGCCAACTGGTGTGCTGCGGCGTGCCTATGAGCCTCATGGTGGAGAACACCGTGGACGCGTCCCGCGAGAAGCACGTTCCAGTGCTGGAGAAGGTCGCGGGCGGAGTCAAGGTGGTGGTCGGGAGCGCCACGCATCCGATGGAGGAGAAGCACTACATCGAATGGATCGAGCTGCTGGCCGACGGCAAGGCCTACCGGCAGTTCCTCAAGCCCGGAGAGGCGCCCGAGGCCACCTTCCAGGTGGAGGCAAGGGAGATATCGGCCCGAGAGCTCTGTAACCTGCACGGCCTCTGGAAGGGCTAAGCGGCAGCAACACGGTTCACTCGTAGCGTCACGAGCCACCTGCCCCGCCAGGCGCTGAGTAGACCGTATTAGCTGTAAGAGGAAGACACAACATGACGCAACGTCTAGGAGCGGTCAGAGTAAGCGAGCACGTCTACTGGGTAGGCGCCATCGACTGGGACATCCGCGATTTCCACGGTGTCACGACTGAGCAGGGCACCACCTATAACGCCTATCTCGTGGTCGCCGACAGGATCACCTTGCTCGACACCGTGAAGGCCCCTTTCAAGGATGAGATGCTCTCCCGGGTGGCGTCGGTGGTGGATCCACGCGACATCAGCTACATCGTGTCCAATCACTCGGAGTTGGACCACTCGGGCTGCCTGCCCGAGATCATCCGGGCGGTCGAGCCCGAGAAGGTCTTCGCGTCGACCGTGGGGATGAAGTACCTGGACGCCTACTCCCGCCTGGGCAGCCGGGTGACCCCTGTTGCCGACGGTGAAGAGCTCAGCCTGGGGAACATGAAGCTCACCTTCGTGGAAACCCGGATGCTCCATTGGCCGGACAGCATGTTCAGCTACCTGGACTAGGACCAGGTGCTGTTCTCCAACGATGCCTTCGGAATGCACCTGGCCTCCGGCAAGCGGTTCGACGACGAGGTGACCGGATGGGAGCACCAGGCCGCCAAGTACTACGCCAACATACTGATGCCACTCTCCCCCGTGGTGACCAGGGCGCTGGACAGGCTGACCGGGCTCGGCACCAGTGCGAAGATCATCGCTCCGGATCATGGACCCATCTGGCGGAAGGACCCCGGCCGGATTCTCCAGCTCTACTCCCGGTGGGCGTCTCGCAAGCCAACGAGGAAGGCCGTCGTCGCCTACGACACCATGTGGGAGAGCACCGCGGCGATGGCTCGAAGCGTGGCGGAGGGCCTGTTCGCGGGGGGCGCCGACCCCAGGGTGATGGACCTGAAGGCACACCATCGGAGTGATGTGGCCACCGAGCTGCTGGATGCAGGCGCCCTGGTGGTGGGCTCGCCCACTCTCAACAACAACATGCTACCCGCGGTGGCGGACCTGCTGACCTATCTGAAGGGCCTGAAGCCACGCGGCCTGGTCGGCGGGGCCTTCGGATCCTATGGATGGAGCGGTGAGTCCGTGGGCCAGGTGAGAGATGCGTTGGCCGCCATGGGGGTCGAGACCCCCGAGGAGGATGTCAAGGCTAAGTTCGCCCCAGACGACGGTGCTCTGCAGCGCTGCTATGGCCTCGGATGCTCGCTGGCCAGGCGGCTTGCCGAGGCCTGACTTCGACAGCCGGCCTCGACCCGGACCTTCAACGTTCGCAAGGAGAGGTAGGAGTGACCAAGTACGTTTGCGACGTCTGTGGCTACGTCTACGACCCGGCCGAGGGAGACGCCGTCGGTAGCATCGCCGCCGGGACAGCCTTCGAGGACCTTCCCGAGGATTGGGTGTGTCCGGTCTGCGGCGCCACCAAGGACGAGTTCGCCCTCGAGTAGGGGACCATCAGCCATTGCTCGGCGCGCCTCCGAATTCTGGTACAGCCCCAATTCCAGGACGCGCCGTGCCTTGCTGGCGGGCTACCGATTCGTGAACAGCATCCCAGAACTTCGCGCGTGCTTTACAGCCCGGCTTCCACCCTCTAGTATCAAGCTGCTGTCCGGCATAATCGGGCGCTCGTGCTGCCCTCCGGCAGATCCCGGCTGCTTTCCGACGATACGTTTATGAAAAGAGGCAAGTAGAATGGCTGACCAACGATTGCTGGACATCCTGAACAAGTCCATCGCCGGCGAGCTGCAGGCGCTCATCCAGTACATGTGGCAGCACGTGACGGCCGTGGGGATCGCGAGCCCCGCAGTCAGGGACATGTTCGAGAAGATCGCCATCGGCGAGATGAAGCATGCCGAGGCTTTCGCGGAGCGGCTCGACCTGCTGGGCGGGGTTCCCACCACCACCCCGGATCCGATAGAAGTCGGGGAAACCTTGATTCAGATGCTGGAGAACGACGTCAAGGCCGAAGACGACGCGATTGCACTGTACCGCGAGGCGATCCGCCTTGCGACTGAGGTCAACGATCCCGTGACACGGCTGTTGTACGAGAAGACCCTGGCGGACGAAGAGGAGCACCAGAAGGCGTTCCGCGATCTTCTCGCGAAGTAGCAACCGACAGTCTTGTGGTGCAGCCTCGCTTCCACGGGCAACTGGACGCGCATTGGCCTAGCTGCTATATTGGTGCCGTCCCAACGAACCGCAGCAGTAAGAGTATTGGTGCCCCTGGCGGCCCAGCCTGTGACGTGCGATGGTGCTCGTCGAAGGCGCTGTCCAGTCGACGTTCCGATCCACCCAACGGCATGGTTCAGAAGAGGGCAGAGACAGAGTAGCAGTTGCACCCTGTAGACGTGGTAACCCGTCGCCCACAAGGGGCGACGCTACAACAGTTGCCACTACGTGAACCATGCCCACCCAACGAGGGGGCGGCAGCGCTAGTGCGTGTTCCTATTCTTTCCGCCCTGCCGACAATCCTTTCCCCTTGCTCTTCGAGGCGGGATTCTCGCGCTTCCCATGAGAGCCGTGATCCTGCCTCTTATCTCGTCATGCGCGGCGACTCCGATTCTCAAGCCGGTCGGTCCCCACCCCCTGGCGGGGAGGAGACCCCGCAGGCACCCTTCCTTCGTGGCTGTCGGATTCTGAGAAAGGAGAGCTAGAGTTGATACAAACAGAGAGGGCCAAGGCGCGAAACCTCAACGTGCCGCTCTGGCCGGTCAACTACCGGACCGGGATGTGGGCCTACGCCCTTCATCGGATCACCGGCGTGGTGCTCGTTTTCTACCTGCTGATGCACATCACGGTGATCTCCTCGGCGATGGTGGGCGGCAAGAGCGCCTTCGATGCCCTGCTGGGCATCCTTCAAACCCCTTTGTTCGTGGTGGCAGACCTGGGCCTGGTGGCTGTGGTCCTCTTCCACGGCCTGAACGGGGTTCGGTTGATCCTGTTCGACCTGGGGGTGGGGGTGCGCTCGCAGAAGATGCTCTTCTGGGTCGTTTTCCTTGCTTCCTTCCTCGGCTTTGTCCTGTCGGTGATCGCCAGCCTGCCCCTGATCTTCGTCTAACCGTGGTCGTCCTCAACCTTAGATCGCGACTCTAGGAGGATTGAGATGCAGGCAACTGCTCGGAAGAGTTCCGGCGCCTGGGCCTGGCTGCTGCAGCGGATAACGGCGGTGTTGCTGCTGGGCCTGTTGGGCATTCACATCGCCGTGCTCCACTTCATCCGGCCGGAGGGAGACATCACCTTCGCCTCGGTGCACGTCAGGCTCGCAACCCTTCTCTACATGGGGGTCGATTACAGTCTGTTGGGCATCGTTCTGTATCACGGTCTCAACGGGGCCCGAAACGTCCTGCTGGACTTCACCTTTGGCCAGCGAGCGCAGACGGCTATCTCGATGGTGCTGCTGCTCATCGGTCTCGTCGCCTTCACCTACGGGGCCTGGGGGCTGACGCCCTTCATCACCGGCACGGCGCGGCCGTAGTCGTAAGGGGGGAGAGATGATTCATCACCAGGTTATTGTGGTTGGGGGCGGGCTAGCGGCCCTGAGAGCCGCACTCGCCGCCCAGGAGACGGCAGATGTGGGCGTGCTGTCGCTGGTGTACCCCGTCAGGTCCCACTCGGGCGAAGCCCAGGGGGGCATCAACGCCGCGCTGGCCAACCACCCCGACGCGAAAGACGACGGCTGGGAGAAGCACGCCTTCGACACCATAAAGGGTAGCGACTACCTGGCCGACCAGGATGCTGCCGAGGCCATGGCCAGAGAGGCTCCGGGCTGCGTCTACGAGATGGAGCACTGGGGAGTCCCCTTCAGCCGCTTCGACGACGGCACCATCGCCCAGCGCCCCTTCGGCGGCGCCGGTTACCCCCGCACCTGCTACGCGGCGGACAAGACCGGCCACGTCCTGCTCCACACCATGTACGAACAGTGCGTCCGGCGGGGGGTGAAGTTCTACAACGAGCGGATGGTGGTCTCCCTGGTCGTGGAGGAGGGCCGGTGTCACGGCGTTATCGCCATGAACCTGATTACGGGCCAACTGGAGGCCTTCCAGGCGGAGGCGGTGGTCTTCGGGACCGGCGGGGCGGGTCGAGTCTATGCCCGCAGCACCAACGCCATCATCAACACCGGCCTGCCCATGGCCATGGCCTACTGGGCCGGTGTGCCGTTGAAGGACATGGAGTTCGTCCAGTTCC
This sequence comes from Chloroflexota bacterium, assembly GCA_021845945.1. The sequence continues at coordinate 24,596 of JAJZRD010000012.1, read as the reverse complement.
ACCCGACGACCCTATACGGCACCAACATCCTGATGACGGAGGGGGCCCGGGGGGAGGGCGGCTACCTGGTCAACAGCCAGGGCGAGCGCTTCATGGCCAGGTACACCCCAAAGGTCATGGAGCTGGCCCCTCGCGACATCACCTCCCGCTCCATCCAGACGGAGGTGCTGGAGGGACGGGGCTTCGAGAACGAGTACGTCTACCTGGATCTGCGCCACCTGGGCAAAGAGAAGATCATGGAGAGGCTTCCCGGCATTCGGGATCTATCCATCAACTTTGTCGGGGTGGACCCCATCGAGAAACCCATTCCCATCCAGCCGGGCCAGCACTACTCCATGGGCGGCATCGACACCAACGTCGATGGCGAGACCAGGGTGAAGGGGTTTTATGCTGCCGGCGAGTGCGCCTGCGTCTCGGTGCATGGGGCGAACCGGCTTGGCGGCAACTCTCTCCTCGAGACCATAGTCTTCGGCAAGCTATCGGGCCAGCACATCGCCCGGACCTTTGCTGGTGGGGGGTTGCCGGCCGGCGATCCGGCGGCGGTCCAGAGGGCTTACGCGGCCGTGGAGAGCAAGCTGAAGCAGATGGCGGCCAGCGACGGCTCGGAGACGGTGGCCCAGATCCGGGAGGAGATGCAGAAGGCCATGTTCTTCAAGGTGGGCGTCTTCCGGGAGAAGGGCGAGATGATGGAGGCCGTGGACAAGGTCGCTGAGCTGCAGCAGCGCTTCCCTCACACCCGGCTGACCTACCAGGGGACCACCTACAACCTGGAGCTGATGAGGAAGCTGGAGCTGGAGGGGATGCTGACCCTGGCCGAGATTATCGCCAGGGGCGCTCTGATCCGGGAGGAGAGCCGGGGATCCCACTTCCGGCGGGACTTCCCGGAGCGAGACGACGCGAAGTGGCTGAAGCACACCCTGGCGAGCTTCACCCCGGAGGGGCCGGCCCTCACCTACTCCCCGGTGACCATCACCAAGTACGAGCCGCAGGCTAGGAGGTACTGATGTCGGACCTTTCCTCTGCCATCCTGAAGGTCTGGAGGTTCGACCCCAAGGTCGATACGGAGCCCTACTACCAGAGCTACCAGGTCCCTGTCACCCCGGGGATGACGGTGCTGCAGGGGCTGTTCTACGTCACCGACCGGCTGGACGGCTCGCTGGCGTATCGTTCTTGCTGCCGTGCCGGGGTCTGCGGCTCCTGCGCCATGTACATCAACGGGGCTTACCGTCTCGCCTGCGAGACCCAGATAGGCTGGTTCCCGGACGGGCAGATCGCCATCGGGCCGCTGCCCCGGCTGCAGGTGATCAAGGACCTGGTGGTGGACCTGGAGCCCTTCTTCGCCAAGTACGAGCAGATCAAGCCCTACCTGATCAACAACTCGAAGCCGCCCGAGAAGGAGCGGCACCAGAGCCCGAAGGATCGCCGGAAGCTGAACGAGACGATCGACTGCATCCTGTGCGGCTCCTGTTACTCCTCCTGCCCCACGGTTTGGATGAGCGAGGAGAAGGATGGCTACCTGGGCCCAGCCGCGCTGACCAAGGCGTGGCGCTTCGTCGCCGACTCTCGGGACGAGGGGGCGAAGGAGCGGATGGAGGTGATCGCCTCGGAGAACGGGCTGTGGCGCTGCCACACGGCCTTCAACTGCGTGGAGGCCTGCCCAAAGAAGATCAACTGCACCGACGCGATCCAGAACCTCAAGAAGAAAGCGGTCCTGGGCAAGTTCGGGATCTGGTAGGAACGCCCACGATGGCCGGGGGACTGATGTGCGGCCTCAATGTTGCTGTGATTAGGAGAAGGGGTCGTCCCTGCTCCCGCTGGCCGTGGGTTCCGGCGTCGGGGACGACGCCGGGTCCGACTAGAAACGGTAGGGGCGACCGGCCGGTCGCCCCTACGCTGTGCCCCGCGGCCGAGCCTCAAAGGGAGAAGACAGCGGAATGGATGACTCTGAACCACAGAAATGGGAGACTCTCTCCTCCAAGGTGATTCTCGATACCCCGTACCTGCGAGTAAGGCAGGACTGCGTCCGTTTGCCCGACGGCACGGTCCACGACGATTTCTACGTTCGGGAGGCGAGGGGCTGGGTCGCGGTTTTCTGCCTGACCACCGATGGCCAGGTGGTTCTGAACCGACAGTACAAGCACGGCATCGGAGAGGTGGTGCTGGAGCTGCCGACCGGCGGCATCGACGAGGGGGAAGCGCCTGAAGCGGCGGCGCGCCGGGAGCTGGAGGAGGAGACCGGCTACCAAGTGGAGAGCATGGAGTTCATCGGGAAGCTGGTCTCCGACCCGACCTCCTCTAACCTCCAGGCGTGGGTCTACCTGGCCAGGGGAGGGAGACCAACCGGCGTCAAGGACAGCGACTCTCGGGAGGTCATTCAGGTGGAGCTGGCGACGCCCGAGGAGTTGCTGGCCAAGATTCGCTCGGGGGAGGTCGACGTTCAGGGGCAGGTCGCGGCGATCTACATGGTGTGCGACCGGCTGGGGCTGCTGGGGGGAGGGCGGAACGAGGATCGGCCTAGGTGAGCCTCGGGTCCTACATGCTCCGCATCTCGGCACGCGTCCCTACGAAAGGCTCTCCCACAGACTTCTATCGATCCTGGCTTGCCGGAGTATCCTGATCAGGAGTTCGACTCCGATGTCACTCTGATGAGGGTTGGGCAGCCGCAGGGTGATGTCGTCCTTGACCATGAACTGATGCTTGCCACCGGAATAGGGTCCTTCGAACCCTAGCTGCCTCAGATAGAGGATGAGATCCCTGCGTTTCGTTGGCCGCAGAGGAGGCATCAGGCCACTTCCTTGATGGACAGTTCGATGCCATCGACGGATGGAAGCGGCAGATGGCGCGCCACTCTGAACAGAATCCAGTCCTCCAGCACCTCCTGCAACTCATCTCTGCAAGCCTCCAACGTGTCGGAGTTCGCGTACACACCCTGGAAGCCAGGGATCTCTCCGTAGAAGGTGCCATCGTCTGGCAGGATCTCGTATCTTGCTTTGTGCATGACTGCCTGGATGTACCTGGTCAGCATTCTGGACTCTCCCTTAGGCTCATCTGCCCGAGCGGGATGTGCCACCCTCAGGAGGTGGTGCGGCCCACATTGTAGCATCTCTGGAAACCGCCGAAAGGGACTAGGGAAATCGGGAGGGGGGCGGGTGACGGGGCGGAGGGTGAGATGCCCGCTAGTCCCCCAGCAGGCGCTGATAGAGTTGGTAGGTCTGCTCGGCGACGCGGGCCTGGGTGAAGCGGGCCAGCACCCGCGCCCGACCCCGCTCGGCCAGGTCGAGGCGCAGCTCGGGGGAGGATTGCAGCCGTCCGAGGTGGTCACGAAGCGCCGCGACGTCCCCCTCGGGGAACAGCAGGCCGGCGTCGCCGATGACGTTGGGGATCTCCCCGGAGTCGGAGCCCACCACCGGAACCCGGCAGGCCATCGCTTCCACCAGGGCCCGGCCGAACTGCTCCTTCCAGTTGGGTCGGGTCCGGGAGGGCAGCACCAGCGCGTCCATGCCGTTCAGGATCCCGGGCATCTCCCGGGAGGGGACGCCGGGGATCACCTTCAACCGGTGGGAGATCTGGAGGACCGCGGCCCGGGTCTCGATCTCGGCCTGCAGCGGTCCGGCGCCCACCAGGGTGAGGCTCCAGTCGCCCTCCAGCCCCTCCACGGCCTCCAGCAGATCCATGATCCCCTTCTGCTCCACCAGCCGGCCGACGTAGCCGATGCGGAACAAGGACTGAGGGCCGAGGGCTGAGGCCTGATCGCTGTCGGCTGAGGGCTGATAGCTGATAGCCGACGGCTGACGGCTGAATATCTCCGGGTCGACGCCGAACTGCGGGATCACCTCGACCGGCTTCTTGAAGCCCTTGCGTCGCAGCACCCCTACCGCCTCGGCGTTGCCGGCGATGGCGCAGTCCGCGGCCCGGAAGCTGTACCGCTCCATCCAGCTGAAGGGCGGGGGATAGCGGCGGTCGAGGTTCTGCCAGGTGAAGAAGAGGCTGCGAGCGCCGTGGCGGCGGGCGAGCCACAGTGCCTGGAGGGATGCCAGATTGTAGGGCTCCTCGTCCACGTGGACGATCTCCGGACGGAAGCTCCGGAAGTGGCGGCCCAGCCCCGGGAAGTGGAAGAGGTGAAACCGGCCGTTGAAGCGGATCGGCTCCACCTCCAGCCGGTAGCCCCGTGTGTGGAGCGGCTCCAGCACTATCCGCCGGGCCTCCTCCTGCCAGTATGGGGGGACCACGACCAGCAGCTCCACCCCCTCCAGGGCCGCCAGCTCCTCCAGCTTCCGCTGGTAGGCCCCTACGACGCAGGCCTTGGAGATCATCAGCACTCTCACGAGAGGACCTGCCGATAGACCCCCAGGGTCTTGAGGGCCGAGCCTTCCCAGCTGAACTGGCCCACCCGCTGGAAACCCTTCCGCCTCAGCTCCTCCCTCAGCCCCTCGTCGTCGATCAGCCGGACCATCGCCTCGGCGATGACCTCTACGCTGGTGGGGTCCACCATCAGGGCGGCGCCGCCCGCCACCTCGGGAAGGGAAGAGCCGTTGGAGGTGAGAACGGGGGCGCCGCAGGCCATGGCCTCCAGCACCGGAATCCCAAAGCCCTCGTAGAGAGAGGGGAAGACGAAGGCCGTCGCGGCGCTGTACAGGAGCGGCTTCTCCTCCTCCGATATCCTGCCGGTGACGATCACCTGCTCCTCCAATCCCAGTTGGCGGATCAGCGGGCGGGGGTCGGGGTAGAGGGGATGCTCACCTACCAGGTTGAGGGAACCCGCCAGCACCAGCTGGCAGGGCCGCTGGAAGCGGGGGCGAGCGGCGTGGAAGGCGCGCACGATCCTTTCCACGTTCTTCCGCTCATCGAAGCCGCCGAAGTAGAGCAGGAAGTCCTCGGCGATCCCGTGGGCGTCGCGCACCCCCTCCAGGGCCGCCCGGTCGCAGATCTGCCGGAGGCCGCGGTCGACGGCGTTGTAGATCACGTGGACCCGCTCGGCGGGGACATCCAGCGCTCGCACGACGTCCCTCTTGGAGGCCTCGGACACGGTGATAATCGCCCTGGCCCGTCGGGCGGCGGCGGAGACGAGCTGGACGTAGGCCCGGGCGTGCAGGGATCTGCCGTAGTGGGGCAGTATCAGTGGGATCACGTCGTGGACGGTAACCACGGTGGGAACGTTGGGGGACAGGGGCGAGGCGAAGTAGGGAGAGTGGAGGAGATCGACCCCCTCCCGGGCGCAGGCTTGGCGCAGGGCCACCTGCTCCCACCACATCTTCCCGAATCGAGCCCCCAGCCGCTCGGCCGTGCCCCGTACCTCTTTGATCTCGAACTGGGACCCCAGGTGAGGGGTCCGTACGATCTGGGTGTTGCTCAGCCGGGGGTAGAGCACCAGGTACCGGTTGGACTCGTCGACGGCGTCGAGCCCCTCCAACAGGTTGTAGAGGTGCTCGCCGCTGCCGGTGGCCGGCTGTTGCAGGAAGTAGGCATTGATGGCGATGCGCATTATCGTCGGCCGCTCAGTCTCGTGTAGACGGAGAGCATCCTCTCCGCGGAGGCGCGCCAGGTGAACTGCTTGGATTGCTCCAGCCCCCTGGCCGCCATCTGCTGCCTGAGCGCTGTGTCTCCCAGCGCTTTGGCCATAGCCTCGGCCAGCTCCTCGGTGTTCTCCGGATCCACCAGGAGGGCGGCCCCACCCACCACCTCGGGCACGGACGCGCTGGAGGAGGCCACCACCGGGGTGCCGCAGGCCATGGCCTCCAGGGGTGGCAAACCGAACCCCTCGTAGAGGGATGGGTAGGCGAACAGGTCGGCGGCGCTGTACAGGGCGGGCAGGTCACCCTCGGCAACGAAGCCGGGGAACAGGATGTCGGAAGCCACCGGGGAGGTCTCGGCACGCCGGTAGATTCCCTCGGATAGCCAGCCCCTCTTGCCCGCGAGCACCAACTTGTGGGGGGCATGGTAGCGGGCCTTGAGCAGCTCGAAGGCCTCGATCAGCCGCGCCAGGTTCTTGCGAGGCTCGATCATGCCGACGTTGAGAATGAATGGGGCTCCCCCGCTCACCTGCTGCCGCAACCGATCCAGCGACTCCGGATCACGAACCGGCACGAAGGCGGAATCGACCCCTCCGGGGACCACCTCCACCTTGGCCGGCGGGACGCCCAGCAGACAGATCAGGTCGTCCTGGGTGTTCAGAGAGTCGGCCAGGATGAAATCCGCCCTGGCCACGGAGCGGGGAACGGTTTTCTCCAGGTACTCTCGCAGCTTCGCGTCGGCGCACTCCGGTCGCAGCAGGAAGGCCAGATCGTGGACGGTGAGCACCTTCGCCGGCCGCCGGGCCGGTGGGAGAACGAAGTCGGGCGAGTGGAACACGTCCACCGGACCGGTGACCAGGTCCACCGGAACGGGGATGCTGAGCCGGTGCCAGAGGGCGGTCAGCGCCCTGTCCGACAGGGGGATGCGGCGAGTTCGAAAGTTGGGAGCGTCGGGCACGGCAGGCCGGATCCCCCGTGGAGGATCCGCGAACACCAAGAGGTACTCGGTGCGGGAATCGATCTCCGCCAGGGCGTGCACCAGGCTGCGCACGAAGCGACCGATGCCGGCGGACTGGTATACGGCCGCAGTGTAGTCGATGGCTACCCGCATTACTTCTTCTTCGACAGTAGGTAGGCTACTAAGCCAAAGATTACCAGGCTCCAATAGCTGATGGTGCGATCCAGGATGGCTACAGAGGTAGCCATGCTCTCGTCGATGCCCGTCACGAGGCCGAAGTTACTGGATAGCAGCAGTATGCCTATGATAACCGACTCGACGAAGCCAAGGCCAGCGGGGGTCCCCGGCAGGCTGGTGAGCAGCGAGCCGGCGATGGCGGTGAAAAGCACCACCGGGAAACCGACCCCGCTCAGTCCGAGGGCGAGGACGACGAAGTAGAGCCGGCCAGCCTCGATGACCCACGCCAGCAGGGAGTAGCCCAGCACCAGCGGCAGCTGGCGGAAGGAGTGGAGTGTGCCCTCCTCGAACAGCCCGTAGTAGCGGTGCAGCCCCCGCGGCAGCAGCCGCCGGATGACGGCGCCCAGGTTGCGCATGGCCAGGAGGCCGACGATGACGGTGGCCACCAGGACCAGGGAAGCCTGCATCCCGACCAGGATGGTCGAGGGGAGGGTGCCGTGGAAGGCCACAAGGCCGGTGAGGGCCAGCAGCACGAAGGTGAGGAGCAGATCCACGATCCGCTCGGCCAGTATGGTCCCGAAGGTCTTGGAGAAGGAGACGTCGGCGTTGCGCTTGAGCAGGTAGGCGCGGTAGGCGTCGCCCAGCTTGGCGGGCATGATGCAGTTGGCGAACCAGGATAGGAAGATGATCTCCCCCAACCCCGCGACGGAGGGCAGCCTGTGGCCGGAGGTCTCGTCAAACCCCACGTTCTTCAGCAGGATCTTCCAGCGCAGACTCCGGACGATGAATGTGGAGTAGTAAACCAGCAGCGCCACCAGATAGAGGGCCGGGTTCGCCGCCACGATGTGGCTCGCGATGTCCCCGACGTTCAGGTTCATCTGCCGGAAGACGAAGTAGAGGATGGCGAAGGCCACACCGAAGGAAATCAGGGTGCGGAGATTGAGAAACCGCTTCTCCAGGAAGACGGAGGCGGCATCCCCGTTTTCGGGGGTGCCGCTTTGCGCTACCGTCTGTTCATCGTTCATGAAAGCCCTTGACTCCGAGAAATGATGGGATCGAACAGGGCGTTGGCCGATAGCTGGCCCAGCCCGAGGATTATTCCCAGTTGGACGCTCATGCTGTGAACGAAGAGGTTGTCGAACATGTTGTGCATCGAGGATGCCACCAGGGCACCCAGGACGCCCAGCAGTATTCCCCTCCAGAAGAGTGGGGAAGTCCTCTCCCCCTTCCCCAGCAGCGAAGGGGGTTGGGGGGGTGGGTCCGCCAGCCTCCCCGATCGCGCGAGCCAGACCATGACGGAGATGAGCGCCGTCAGAACGAAGGAAAGGTAGATCATGAGTCCCGGAATCCCCGTTTCGGCGGCGACGTTGAGGTAGAAGTTGTGGGCGTGCCCGAGGGCCTCGGCCCATCCCTGCACGGCGTACCACTCGTACACGGCCGGATAGTTTCCGGCGCCGACGCCGAAGAGGGGATGGGCCGCGATCATGTCCAGGGCCGCCTGCCAGTGAGCGACTCTCTCGATCACCGCCCAGTTCTGGGTGGTGACCTGCTCCTGGGTCACGTCGACGAATCGAAAGTAGTCCAGGGCCGTGGCCAGCCGGCTGGAGAGCTCGGTAGGCAGCAGGTTCAGGAAGGCCAGGGCCGCCGCCGGCGTCGAGGCGAGGGTCCCGACGGACAGCAGGATCCTGGACCGCCGGCTCCAGAACAGCGCCATCAGGATGAAGGCCAGCGCGATGCCGAGCCACGCCCCACGGGAGAGGCTCATCCCGACCGCGCCCAGCGCCAGCAGCCCGGCGGCCAGGGTGTAGTTGCGGACCTTAGGAGATGGGCGGGTGAGGAGCAATCCCACCGCCAGGGGGATCAGCATTCCCAGGTATCCGGCGTAGGGATTGGGCTGCTCGAAGGTGCCGTAGGCCCGCATAAAGCGGCCGATGGCGAAGAACTCCGGACCCACCCCCAGGACGAACTGCCCGGCCCCCAGCAGCGCCTCGATGGCAGCGCCCGCCAGCAGCATCAGGATGATGGACAGGGCCTGGCGAACGGTTCCCATCTCCGCCACCACGAAGAGATACACCAGGATCAACTCCAGCCACTTGAGGCCCTCCTTGAGGGTGAGAGAGAGATTGGTGGCCTGGTAGGCGGACATGGACACGGCGGCCAGCATGGCCAGCAGAGGGATAGTCAGGGGCGTAAAGGGAATGGTGAAGCGTCTGCGGGCCAGGGAGCGGAGAGCCCATCCCACCACCAGCAGCCCGGCGATCGCCTCGGTGGGGGTGACGGCGAAGCTGTTGCTCTCTCTCTCCGCCACCGCCAGAGATCCCAGGGGCACCGACAGGGCCAACAGGTAGACGGCAACCTCCGGCTTGAGCAGCATCAGCCAGCAGGCCACCAGAGCTGCCAGGCCGGCCAGACTCCAGAGTCCGGGCAGCAGCGCGGCCACGGCTGCCAGGGCGATGGCCGTCATCCAGAGGGGTGCGGACAGGCGGGGCAACCGGATTGGGGCCGGACGGAGCGCCCCGAGGATGCCCTGGGGGTGGCTCATCCGGCTTTCTCTTTCACGGCAGATTCAAACCACTCGATGGTGCGTCGGAGTCCTTCTTCCAGCCCTACCCGGGGCTCCCATCCCAGCCGGGTGCGGGCCTTGGTGATGTCGGGGCATCGCTTGGTGGGGTCATCCTGCGGCAGAGGGCGGAACTCGATAGACGAGTTGGATCGGCACAGCCGGCGGATCAGGTGGGCGTACTCCAGGACCGTGTGCTCTTCCGGGTTGCCCAGGTTGGTCACCTCACCCTGCAGCCCGTCGGCGAACATCACTGCCAGGATCCCTTCCACCAGGTCCTCGACGTAGCAGAGGCTTCGGGTCTGGGCGCCGTCACCGTACACCGTCATCGGCTCGCCCGCCAAAGCCTGGGTTATGAAGTTGGGCACGATGCGGCCGTCATCCGGATCGGAGTGGGGGCCGTAGGTGTTGAAGATGCGGATGATCCTGGCGTCGAGGTCGTGGGCGCGGACGAAGGTCACGGTGAGGGCCTCGCCGAAGCGCTTGCTCTCATCGTAGCAGGCGCGAGGCCCGACGGGGTTCACGTGTCCCCAGTAGCCCTCCACCTGGGGGTGTTCCTGGGGATCGCCGTAGGCTTCGGAGGTGGAGGCCAGCAGGAAACGGGCGCGCTGCCTTCTCGCCATCTCCAGCAGCTGGTAGGTGCCCTGAGAGTTGACCAGGGCAGTCTCCACCGGATGCTCCATGTAGCCCTTGGGGCTGGCCGGGCTGGCCAGGTGGAAGATCGCCTCGGTGGGGAGATCCAGCGGTTGCACCACGTCGTGCTCCAGGAAAGAGAAGGCCGGGTGTCCCAGAAGCTGAGCGATGTTGCGCCTGCTTCCCGTGATCAGGTTGTCGACGGCGATGACCTGGTGCCCATCCTTCAACAGACGAGCGCAGAGATGGGACCCGATGAAGCCGGCGCCGCCGGTGACGACAATACGCAAATTTAACCTCCGTCTGCGGCCTCGACCGGACTGGGTAGGCAGCAGGTAGTTTACTCGATTCGGCCGCACGGAGAAAGCGCGCCGTCGAGCACCACCACGACGGCGGCGCAGAGCCAGAATTGGAAGGCCAGGTCCACCAGGAAGTAGGAGTTGTCCACCATGCCGTGGGCCACCAGATCCACGGCGCTGCCGGCGACGCCGGCCAGAAGGGCACGCTCCAGGGGATCGAGGCTGCTGCTCCAGCAGCGATGCCAGATCCGCCCCAGCGCCGCAGCCAGCCACGCCACCGCGGCCACGCCCAGGATCCCAATCTGCAGCCAGAAGTTCAGCACCAGGTTGTGGGGATGGGACAGGTTGGGCTCCGCGGCCGCCTCGGGCAGCATGTAGCCCCCCCGGTAGTAGTAGAGGAAGTTGTCCATGCCGACCCCCAGCAGGGGATGGTCGCGGATCATCTGCAGGGAAGACTCCCACAGGTGGACTCGAATGAAGCTGGTGCCGCGGGTCAGCGTGAGGTGGGAGGAGATCCTCTCGAGACTCAAGAGGGGCACTCCGGCCGCAAGCACCGCGGCGTAGGACCCGGCCAACAGCAGCCCCATCTTGAACCGCCACAGCAGCACCACCGCAAGGACGGCCACGGCCGTCGCCAGCCAGGAGCCTACGGAGAAGGTGAGCAGCAGCGCCGCGGCCAGGACCGCCGCCAGGAGACCCGAGGCGATCCGCATTCCGGGCAGGAAGAGGGTCAGCGCCAGGGCCATGGGTAGGAGCCGGCCCAGGTACAGCCCGAGATGGTTGGGCGACAGGTAGGAGCCCTGGATCCGGCGCACCCCCTCGACGGCGGTCACCTGGTCGGTGAAGATGTACTGATACAGGCCGAACAGGGCTACCAGGGCGCCGCCCAACAGCAGCGCCCCTACCACCTGCAGCAGATCTCTCTTCGAGCGGAGGAACCAGACGGCCAGGTAGTAGGCGGCCACCGGCTCCAGCACCAGGGTGCGCAGCTCCCGGAGGCTCACCCGCAGCAGCTCGCTGGCCAGCAGGGAGAGGAGCGCCGCGGCGAGGAAGAGGGCTGCAGGGCCATCCAGGGCCGTCGCCAGCCCGGCCACGGGCCGCCGATGCCCGCTTCCCCACCTCATCAGCCCGTAGATGGCGGCACCGAGCAGGGTGCTCAGGAGGATCAGTTCGGGCAGCGAGAAGGACATGGAGCCCAATCGCTTGGGGTACAGGTAGAATGGAAGGGCTGCCCCCAGGAGCACCAGGCCGAAGGCCGGCCGCAGGGCCAGGCCCGCCACCAGCAGCGCCAGCGACAGGGCGGACAGGGCGGTCGAAGGCGCTGCGACCAGAAGGACGGCGCCCGCCAGGGCCACCGCGTTACCTGCCCACTCGGCCTTGGACTGAACCAGGAGAGGGGTGGGCGGCGGCCCGATTGTCTCTTTGGGGGAGAGCATCACGACTACCTCGCGCGACGAAGACCGCGGGCAGTATAGCAAAGGGCCGTAGTTTGACAAGGGACTCGCTCCTCCCTTAGCATCGGCCTCAGGTTGGTGTGCAGACTACAGATAGAGATGGGGTCTTGCTGTGTACGACAGGGTGTTGGTCACGGGCGGCAATGGCCTGCTGGGGACGAAGACCGTTGAGCTGCTACTGGCCGAGGGCCGGCAACCGATCTCGGCCTCCCTCGAGCCGGAGTCTCTAAACCGCTTTCTGGGTGCGTTTCCCTACTTCCCTCTGGACATAACCGACGCGGCCGCGGTTCGCAACCTGCTGGCTCGCCTGCGGCCGGAGGCGGTGATCCACACCGCCGCCTTCACCGCCGTCGATGCCTGCGAGACGCAGCGAGACCTCTCCCGGCGGGTGAACGTGGAGGGGACGGCGAACGTGGCCGCGGCCTGCCGGGAGATCGATGCCAGGCTGGTTCACCTCTCCACCGAGTACGTGTTCGATGGAGAGAGCGGGCCCTATACCGAGGAGGACCTTCCCCGTCCCATCAGCCATTACGGTCTCACCAAGCTGGAGAGCGAGAAGGCCGTTCGGGAGCGCTGTTCCGACTGGGTGATCGGTCGCACCACCGTCCTCTTCGGGCGCGCACCCAACGTGCGGCCCAGCTTCGTTGCCTGGCTGGTGGACAAGCTGAGTCGGGGCGAGCGGATTCGGGTGGTGGACGATCAGATTGGCTCCCCAACCCTGGCCGACAACCTGGCTCGGATGCTGGTGGGTCTCCTGGATTCCGATCGTGAGGGGATCTACAACACCGTGGGCGACACCATCCTGGACCGGCACGCCTTCGCGGTGATGGCGGCGAAGCTGTTCGGGTTGGAGCCGGCGCTGATCGACCGGATCAAGACCCCCGAGTTGGGCCAGCCCGCACCACGACCCTTGAGGGCGGGCCTGATCATGGACAAGTTCAAGCGCGACTTTCCCTCGGTGCCGGTGCTGACGGCTCAGCAGGCCCTGGAGGAGTTGCAGCGCCAGATGCAGGAGTAGAGGCGCCGCACGCGGCGGAGGGACGAACGACTAGAGTCGTTACTACAGGCGGTTGTCCCGTTGGCTCAGGTGCTGCGCACCATCCGAGTCAGGGTGGTGAACTCGTTGTTGATGTAGTTGATCTGGCCACGGGGGTCCCCCCACCAGGCAGGGTCCGGCTCACCATTGGATGAGCGTAGACTGTACCGTCCCATGGTGCGCGGGATCAGCTCGCCGGAGCCCACGCAATGCTCGATGTACTCCGCCATCCGCTTCTTCCGCTCCTCTCTCAGCAGCAGGCGAGGATCCACGTAGAGACCGTCCTCGGCCCACCGCTCCGCCTCCCCGGCCACGTACTGGAGTAGCTCTCCTTCCCTCACGGTGTAGCCTCCGCGGTTGCGGATGGTCGAGAGCATCTGGCTGGCCAGCTGGCTCGCCGTGATGGTCGACTGGGCCCAAATCGCCTTGGCAACCCGGGAAGAGGCCTCGCTGGGCTTCAGTCCCCGCAGGTCTGTCATCTCCTGCCCGATGTTCACGAACACAGTGGAGCGGCCACAGGTCATGAAGTCGTAGGTGATCCCCACCGGCAGCACCCGAACCAGGGTCCTGGGGCGGTTCAGCAGCACGTGGAGGCCGGCCCGTATGCGGGCAAAACCACCATCCTTCGACACGGCGCCCTCAGGGGCCAGTTGGAGGGATTCCCCCTGCTCCAGCAGCTTGACGAACAGCTGCAGGTGGGCGTCGATAACCGCCCGCTCGTGAGGCTTGATGGCCCGGAACCGGTTTCGCGTCAGCTTCGTCAGGCCGTAGCCCTGGCGCAGCAGAGGCCGGAACCGCTCGCCCATGGCCCTCCGTACGGTGAGGGAGGGCTCCCCCGCGGGCTCCAAAAGGCTGAACTGATCTACCCACTCCGCCTTCAGCACCTGGTCGATGGGAAGGTCTCCGAAGAGGCGAAGAACGTCCTCCAGCACCTCCCCCAGGGTTCGCTCCTGAATCCTCCTCATGGGATAGGCCTGCAGTGCCCACAGGAAGGGCCGGAGGCCCAGGGGGGAGATCAGGGTGCGGAGCGGCGATGGCCAGTTTTCCAGATAGTTCGACAGGAAATGAGGACGAAACAGATCTTCTCTGGCGATGAAGGTGGGCCTTGGGGATTGCGACAGAAGGGGGTGGCGGCCGAACAGAACGTTCCCGATGATGGGCGTATCCGCATCCCGGCGATGGTTGTACACCACCAGGGTCGAGGGTGACCGGGTGTAGCTCTCTCGCCCTCGGGTCTTGATCTCGTAACCAAGAACCCAGCAGCCCACGTGGAGGAGGTACCCGAGTATCCTTCCGGATAGCCCCCGTAGCGATAGCTCCGTCGATCCATAGCCCGCCGCCGGTCGTGAGTCCACCATGCAAAGTTACCCCCGTAAAGCTTCGGTACTTACCCCTGGGGGTCGGGTCCGTTTCTCTCGCCGATCGTCAACCCGCTCCCCCCCTCCGGCAGCGCTCCGACCCCGAATGGCCGGGTCTCAACTGCGGGGTGGCTGCCGATGGCTGGAAGGTGATCGTTGAACGGCAAACGGTTGAGCTCGCACCGCCCAGTTCCAGGGACTACCTCTACCTTGTTCCATGCAAAAGTTGGACCAAGGGCCGCGAGTCTACCCAGGCCGGGGACCACCCGGATTTGGCATGTAAAATGCGGTAGAAGCTCCAAAACCAGGATATCCGTTGGCATTCCTTCTGCAAAATTCTGGTTAAAGCGGCAGGCTCCCGGTGGTGCCTGCGACGTACTCCGCGCCTGTCTGTCCGTCGCAGGCGGCGCGCCCTGTCCTATCCCTGGAACTCGAAGGCCTATCACAATTGTGAGCGGAGCGTTCGATGCCGTCGATCCTGCAGAGAATCGAGAATCCTGTGCAGTTGAGGGGGCTGACCCATCACCAGTTGGAGCAACTGGCGGCGGAGATCCGGGCTGAGCTGATCGACCGGGTTCCCCAGAACGGGGGCCACCTGGCCTCCAACCTGGGCGTCGTGGAGCTAACCATAGCCCTGCATCGGGTTTGCCAGACCCCTCGGGACAAGATCGTGTGGGATGTGAGCCACCAGTGCTACGTCCACAAACTTCTCACCGGTCGCAGGGAGCGGTTTGCCACCATCCGGCAATACGGCGGGCTGTCCGGGTTTACAGATCCATCGGAGAGTCCCCACGACGCCTTTGGGGCCGGCCACGCCTGCACGGCCCTGTCGGCTGCCCTGGGGATCGCCGTAGCTCGAGACCTGGCGGGAGAGAGTTACCACGTCGTGGCCGTAATCGGCGACGGCTCTTTCGGTGGCGGCATGACCTTCGAGGCTCTCAACCACGCGGGCCATCTGGGCACCAGGCTGATCGTGATTCTCAACGACAACGGGATGTCCATCTCCCCCAGCGTCGGGGCCCTCTCCCGGTTCCTGAATGCGGTGCGGCTCGATGCGCGCTACGAGATGGCCAAGGACGAGACCAAGAAGGCGGTTACGCTCCTGCCGATGGGGGATATGGCCTGGGCGGTCAGCAAGCGGCTGAAGGGCCGGCTGAAGAGGGCGCTGATCCCCAGCTCCCTCTGGGAGGAGCTGGGCTTCACCTACCTGGGTCCGGTGAACGGGCACGACATCCGGGAAGTGGAGGCCGCCCTTCTCCGGGCTCGGGACCACGAGCCGGGGCCGACCCTCATCCACGTGCTGACCAGGAAAGGGAAGGGGTACCCGCCGGCCGAGGCCGACGCCATCAAGTTCCACGGGGTCTCCCCCAAGGGGGGCAAGGGCAGCTCGACGCCCACCTACAGCGAGGTCTTCGGTCGCACTACCTACCGTCTCATGCGTGAGGACAACCGGGTCGTGGCCATCACCGCTGCCATGATCGATGGCACGGGCCTCACGCTGCCGGCAGCCAAGTTCCCTCACCGCGTCTTCGACGTCGGCATCTGCGAGGAGCACGCCGTGACCATGGCGGCGGGTCTCGCGACGCAGGGGGTCGTGCCTGTGGTGGCCCTGTACTCCACCTTCCTGCAGCGGGCATACGACCAGGTCATCCACGACGTCTGCATCCGCAATTATCCCGTGGTGTTCGCCCTCGACCGGGCCGGCATCGTGGGCGACGACGGAAAGACCCACAACGGGGTCTTCGACGTCTCCTTCCTGTCCAACGTTCCCAACATGGTCGTGGCCGCCCCCAAGGACGAGAACGAGCTTCAGAACCTGCTCTTTACCGCCGTCAACGCGGGGCGCCCCATGGCGATCCGCTACCCGCGAGGTCGTGGTCCCGGTGCGCCCCTGCAGCACGCTCTGCAGCGGATACCGATCGGCCAGGGAGAGATCCTCAGGGAGGGGAGGGACGTTGCCCTGCTCGCGCTGGGGTCCATGGTCTCCACCGCCCTGTCGACGGCGGATCTCCTGGCGGAGCAGGGGATCGAGTGCGCCGTCGCCAACGCCCGCTTTGCCAAGCCGCTGGATGCCGAGTTGATCCTGGAGTTGGCCCGCCGAACCCGCAGGGTTGTGACGCTGGAGGAGGGGGTCCTCGCGGGAGGGTTCGGGAGCTCCGTCCTGCAGCTGGTGGAGCGAGCCGGCCTGAGGGACGTCAGGGTGGAGAGCCTCGGGCTGCCGGATCAGTTCGTCGAGCACGGCCCCCGAGATCTGCTGCTGCGACTGTTTAGCCTCGACGTCGAGGGGATCGCGCGACAAGTCGCGGTCGCCTTTCCCGAGCTCAGCGGCCGGCCGTCGATCCATATGCTGGGAGGGATTGCGGGATGACGCTGCCGTCTTGCTTCGACAGGTACCGGGCAGAGGTCGACGCCGAGCTGCGGTCCTCGCTGGCCGGCTACAGGTCGCCCATGTACGACATGCTGCGATACCACATGGGGTGGATTGACGAGAAAGGCAACCCCCTCTCGGGGGCAGCGGGCAAGGCGCTTCGCCCAACCCTCTGCCTGCTGGCCTGCGAGTCCGCCGGCAGCGACTACCGAAGGACGCTGCCCGCCGCCGCCGCGATCGAGTTGATCCACAACTTCTCCCTTATCCACGACGACGTCCAGGACGACGACCGGGAGCGGCGCCACCGGCCCACGGTGTGGAGCCTGTGGGGGAAGCCTCAGGCCATCAACGCAGGGACGGCCATGCGGGTGGTTGCCAGCCTCACCATGTTGAGACTGGACGAGGGGGGCATCCCGGTCCAGAAGCTGCTGCGGGCACAGCGACTCCTGGACGAGAGCTGCCTCAGGCTGATCGAGGGGCAGTATCTGGACATCAGCTTCGAGAACCGCCTGGACGTGGGGGTGAGCGACTACCTGGCGATGATCGAGGGGAAGACGGCGAGCTTGATATCCAGCGCCCTGGAGATCGGCGCTCTGCTGGGCAGCGACGACGAGGGCTTCGTTCGGGCACTGCGGCTGTTCGGCCTGAACCTCGGGTTTGCCTTCCAGATCCGGGATGACGTGCTGGGGATCTGGGGCAGCGGGGAGAAGACCGGCAAGCCCGTCGGCAGTGACATCTGGCGGCGTAAGAAGTCGCTGCCCATCGTCCACGCCTTCGAGAGGGCGGAGGGACCGGCGAGGGCGGCGCTCGTGGCCATCTATGGGGGCGAGGCCATCGACGGGGCGGCGGTAGACAGGGTGCTGTCGATATTGGAAGAGGTGGACGCCGAGGGCGAGGCGCAACAGATGGCCGCCCGATACTGCGACCGCGCGCTGGGGGAGTTGGCCCAGGCGGATCTCTCCCCCTGGGCTGTGGATTGCCTTCAGGAGATGGCCCATTTCCTGACCGAACGCGACTTCTGAGCTGGACCGGAGGATATTGATGGCTTTCCCTTTGCGGCTTTCCCTGTCTGTAGCCGGCCACGTGGCCTCCCACAAGCTGCGCGGCCGGAAGCGCTTCCCCATGGTGCTGATGCTGGAGCCCACCTTTCGGTGCAACCTCGCCTGCGCGGGCTGCGGGAGGATCCGGGAGGACAAGGCCATGGGCGGCCGCATGCTCTCCCTGGGGGAGTGCCTGTCGGCGGTGGAGGAGTCCGGAGCGCCGGTGGTTTCCATCGCCGGAGGCGAGCCGCTGCTCCATCCCCAGATCCGGGAGATCGTCCGGGGGATCGTGGACAGGAAGCGCTTCGTCTACATGTGCACCAACGGGATCGCACTGGAGCACTCCCTCAAGCTGTTCGAGCCGAGCCCTTATCTCAGTATCGTCTTCCATCTGGACGGTTTCATGGATACCCACGATCGAATCACGGGGCAGAGGGGAGTCTTCGACAAGGCAGTCGCCGGCATAAAGGCGGCAAAGAGTGCCGGTTTCCAGGTGCGCACCAACACCACAGTCTTCAAGGGGGCCGATCCCCAGGAGATGCTGAGCTTCTTCTCCTTGCTGAGGGATCTGGGGGTGGACGGCATGATGGTGGCGCCGGCCTTCAGTTACGAGGAGGTGGACGCCGACATCTTCCTGACCCGCGAGGAGGTTCCTGCGATCTTCGGACCGATCTACGAGCAATCGCGGCGCTTCCCCTTCTACCACACGCCGGCGTACCTGGAGTTCCTGGCGGGCAGGCGCACGCTACGGTGCACCCCCTGGAGCACGCCGACGAGGAACCCCAAGGGTTGGAAGCGGCCCTGCTATCTGCTCACCGACGGGTACTGCGACTCCTTCCAGCAGTTGATGGAGGAGACGCCCTGGGATAGCTACGGCGTCGGGAGAGATCCCCGGTGCACCAACTGCATGGTTCACTCCGGCTTCGAAGCCAGCGCCATAGAGGCGGCCTCCAGGAGTGCGGTGGACCTCTGGCAGATGGCCAGGTGGAGCCTGTCGGGGGCATGATCCGTTGAGCGGGACGGTTCCTCCGGTGGCCCTCGTGGGGGCCATGAAGGTAGAAGTGGACGGCCTGCGAAAGCAGATGTCGGTGGAGCGCAGCGTCGCCCTGCGCGGCTGGTCCCTTCACCAGGGCAGGTTGGCGGGAAGAGAGCTGTTGCTGTTGCAGACGGGGCCCGGCCGGCGACAGGTGGAGGAGGCCCTGGAGTACCTCCTGCCCCGTCACCCGGTCGGCGGCATCGTCTCCTTCGGTTTCGCGGGGGCTCTGACGGAGGACTTGAAGGCCGGTGACCTGGTCCCTTGCTCGCTGCTCCATCGGGGCGACGATCCAGGAGGAGATGGTTGTTGCAGCTCCGACCCCAGGATGCTGGCCCTGGCCAAGCGGGTGCTGGGGGCGGACGGGAGCGCCGTGCGGCTGGGTACCGTGGTTACGGTGGACAGGCTGGTGAGGAGCAGGGAGGAAAGGGCCGCGCTGAGGGAGAGCTGTGGGGCCACGGTGGTGGACATGGAGAGCTGCTGGGTAGCGACGCAAGCGCTGGCGTGGGGGATCCCCTTTCTCGCCGTTCGGGCTGTCTCCGATACCCCCGCCGACGCCCTGCCGCCCTTGGACCGGCTCCTGGGACCCGACGGGAGATGGCTGTGGTCTCGGGCCTCGGCTCACTTCCTGGCCCATCCCGGCGATCTGGCGAAGATGCCCGGCGTCTACCTGAATTCCCGACGAGCGGCGAGCAACCTGACGAGGCTGTTGGGAGCCCTGATACCCGGGCTGTAGGAGCCGGCTCCTGCCGGCGATCCCGGGCGAAGTTGGCGCTAGGGCAGGGAGTCTGCCCCACGACTCGATAAATGGCAGGCTGGAGTGGGAAAGGCTGGATGAAGGCGCTGGTCACGGGAGCCACGGGCTTTATCGGGTCGAACCTGGTGAGAGAGCTGCTCAGCCAGGGCTACCAGGTGAGGGCTCTGGTGAGGCCCGAGAGCAATCGAAAGAACCTCGACCAGCTGGTGGTGGAGCCGGCCTTCGGGGACCTGCGGGACAGAGGGTCGCTGGAGAGGGCCCTGGAGGGCTGTGACGTCCTGTTCCACCTGGCCGCGGCATACAGCTTCTGGACCCCCGATCCCAGGCAGGTGTACGACGTCAACGTGAGCGGCACCGACCTGCTGCTCTCCGCCGCTCTGGCGAAGGGGATCCAGAAAGTGGTGTACACCAGCACCGAGTCCACGATCGGGATCCCCAGTAAGGGTGTCTTGGGTACCGAAGAGCGGGTATCACACCCCAGCCACCTTTCGGGCCACTACAAGAGATCGAAACTGCAGGCAGAGCAGGTGGCGCTGCGGGCCTGCTCGGGGGGACTTCCCCTGGTGGTGGTCAACCCCACCACGCCCGTCGGCCCTGGGGACGTGAAACCGACGCCCACCGGGCAGATCATCGTCGATTTCCTCAACCGGCGTATGCCAGCTTACGTGAATACCGGACTGAACCTGGTGGACGTCAGGGACGTGGCTCGGGGGCACCTGCTGGCCCTGGAGAAGGGCCGGATCGGAGAAAGGTACCTCCTGGGAAACAGGAATCTCACCTTGAAGGAGATCCTGGAGGCCCTGGCGAAGATAACGGGCCTTCCGGCTCCCCGGGTGAGGTTACCTCTCTGGCTGGCCCTGGGGGCCGCGCAGGTCGACGAATTCGTCGCTAGAAAGGTGACGGGAAAGCCGCCCAGGATCCCGGTGGCGGCGGTCAAGACGGCGGGGCACTTCAGACACTTCGACTGCTCCAAGGCCGTGAAGGAGTTGGGGCTGCCTCAGACGCCGGTGGAGGGAGCCCTGGAGAACGCGGTGAGGTGGTTCAGAGCAAATGGATACGCGAGCTGAAGTGGAGAAGCTCGGCGGGTTTGTGGCCCATTACCCGATACAAGGCTCCTTTCTGCAGCGGGGAGTGGAGGGGGTACAGGCTGCTCTCCGGAAGGCTCAGGCCCATCTACTGGGGCTTCAGAGTCCGGAGGGCTACTGGGTTGGGGAGCTGGAAGCCGACGTCTCCGTGTCCGCGGGCTACGTGCCCCTCATGTACCACGTGTTGGGCACCGTCGACCCGGTCAGACGCCAGAAGGTCGTCAACTTTGTCAGGAGCAAGCAGAACCCCGACGGCTCCTGGAGCAGCCATAACGGCGGGCCCGGCGATCTGAATGTGAGCATTCAGACCTACTTCGACCTGAAGCTGGCGGGCGTTTCCGCCGAGGAAACCTTCATGCGCCGCGCCCGGAACTTCGTCCTACTCGGAGGCGGTATCTGCAAATCCAACATCTTCACGAAGATATGGCTGGCCCTCTTCGGACAGTATCCCTGGGAGGGGACCCCGGCCCTGCCTCCCGAGGTGATCCTGCTGCCCAACTGGTTCCACGTGAACATCTACGAGTTCGCCAGCTGGTCCCGGGCCACCATAGTCGCCCTCACGGTGGTGCTCACCAACAAACCGACCTGCCCCGTGCCCGACTACGCCCAGGTGCCCGAGCTGTACCTGGAGCCCGAGGGGCAGAGGGATTACTCCCTGGGGAAGATCCGCAACCCCTTCAGCTGGAAGGCCTTCTTCCTGATGATGGATTCCCTGCTGAAGCTGTACGAGAAGCTGCCTGTCAAACCCGCTCGCGGTTTGGCCTTCCGTAAGACCGAGCAATGGATCGTGGAGCACCAGGAGGCGGATGGGAGCTGGGCCGGTATTATGCTCCCCTGGATCTACTCCCTGATAGCCCTCAAGAGCCTGGGCTACCCTCTGAGTCACCCTGTCATGGAGCTGGGGCTCAAGGGGCTGGAGGGGTTCATCGCCGAGGATAAGTCCACGATGCGGCTCCAGCCGGCGACCTCCCCCGTTTGGGACACGGCCTGGAGCGTAATTGCCCTCGAGGAGTCCGGGCTGCCTTCCGATCACCCGGCCCTACGGAAGGCTGCCTCCTGGCTGCTGTCGCAGCACGTCACCGTCGGTGGTGACTGGCAGGTGAAGAACCCGAAGACCGAGCCTGCCTGTTGGGCCTTCGAGTTCGACAACGACCTGTACCCGGACCTGGACGACAGCGCGGTGGTCTGTCGCGCCCTCCGCAGGGTGCAACTATCGGAGGGCCACGAGCAGGCCAAGGGGAGAGCCATCGATCGAACCATCCGTTGGGTCACCAGCATGCAGAGCAAGGACGGCGGGTGGTCGGCCTTCGACCGCGATAACGATAAGTCCATCCTGAGCCAAATCCCCTTTGCCGACTTCATGTCTCCCCTGGACCCCACTTGTGCCGACGTCACGGCTCATGCCGTGGAGCTGCTGGGGGAAACGAAGCAGGACCCTGCCTCTCTGCAGCGGGCTCTGTCCTATCTCAAGGCGTCTCAAGAGGCCGACGGATCCTGGTACGGGCGCTGGGGGGTGAACTACCTCTACGGTACCGGCCTGGTACTGGCAGCGCTGGCGGCGGCCGACCGGGACCCCAACCAGGGCTACATCCAACGGGCGTGCTCCTGGCTTGCCTTCCGGCAGAACCCCGACGGGGGTTGGGGGGAGAGCTGTGAGAGCTACGCCGACTTGGGCTGGAAGGGCGCCGGGCGCAGCACGGCTTCTCAAACGGCCTGGGCGCTGATTGGGCTGATGGCCGGCGGCCAGGCCTCCAGCCTCGTGGTGGAACGAGGGATCCAGTACCTGTTGCGGGCTCAGCGAGAAGATGGCTCGTGGGAGGAGGAGCCTTACACCGGCACCGGCTTCCCCCGGGCCTTCTATCTCCGGTACGACCTCTACCGGGCCTACTTCCCCTTGATGGCGTTGGCCCGTTATCACGCTTACCTGAAGGGAGCACTGTGATGAACGACCCCGAGGAATACGAGAGGCTCGCGGCCACAGATCCGACGGCGCGCATCCTTCTGCTATCGCACTGCATGCGCCCCAGTCTGACCTGCCCAGGCAAGTTCTCCAAGCGCGGTCTCGTATGTCCCGAAGATTGCCAGGAGGATTGCTCCGTGGGCCGGCTCAGTCGGGCAGCCCTCTCCCTGGGCTACAAGGGGGTTTGCGTGGCTGCCGGTGGGGCCATGGCCGTCAGGTTCGTGACGGAGCTCGATCCCAGGGCGATAGTGGCGGTGGCATGCGCCAAAGAGTTGGGAGAGGGGGTGGACGCCGTGGGGGCCATCGCCAGGGGCGGCGAGAAGCAGGCGCCGGCCATCGTGGTCGTGCCACTCTCCAAGGATGGCTGTGTGGATACCGAGGTGGACGAGGATCTGGCCCTGGAAACCATCAGTGTCGGATGTCGAGCCGAGGTAGCCGGCTAGCTGCCTGGGGTGCAGGGATGGGAGGAGGCTACTCTCAACCCTGAAGGGAGGGCCCATGGCTGATCGAACGCCAGTTCATGAGCGCCGCAAGGAAGCGCATCTGCAGGTCTGCTTGAGCAACGACGTCCAGGCGAGCGGGATCACCACGGGCCTGGAGCGATATCGCTTCATCCACCAGGCGCTGCCGGAGGTGGACTGGCCGGAGATCGATCTGTCGGTATCCCTGCTGGGCAAGCGGCTGCGGGCACCTGTGGTGATCGCGGCCATGACCGGTGGATGCCGGCTGGGGGCGGAGATCAACCGGAACCTGGCTCTGGCGGCCCAGCGGCTGGGTCTGGGTCTCGGGGTGGGCTCGCAGCGGGCCGCCGTCGTGGACCCGACCCTGGCGGACAGCTACCGGGTCCGGGAGTACGCGCCGGACATCCTGCTGCTGGGGAACCTGGGGGCCGTGCAGCTGAACCTGGGCTTCGGTCTGAAGGAGTGCAGACAGGCGGTCGACATGATCGAGGCCGATGCTCTCTGCCTGCACCTGAACGGCTTGCAGGAGGTCTATCAGCGCTCCGGCGATCACCGTTACCGGGGCCTGACGGAGAAGATAGCCGACGTCTGCCGGCAACTGGGTGCCCCGGTGGTGGTGAAAGAGGTGGGGTGGGGCATTTCCCGGGAAGCCGCCGGGGCGCTGGTGGCCAGCGGCGCAGGCGCCATCGACGTGGCCGGAGCCGGAGGCACCTCCTGGTATATGGTTGAGCAGCTGTCGGCGGGGGTGACGCGGGAGCAGGCCATCCGCTCGCCCTTCGCCGCGTGGGGTATCCCCACGGCCGAGTCGTTGCGGCAGGTGGTGCCGGCGGCGGGGCAGATCCCGGTGATCGCCTCCGGCGGCATCCGAACAGGCGTGGATGCGGCCAAGGCCCTGGCACTGGGCGCCGCCGCCGTCGGGATAGCCCAGCCGCTGCTGCTGCCCGCCACGGAGTCGGCGGAGGCGGTGATCGACTGGCTGGAGCGCTTCATCCGCGAGCTTCGCACCGCCATGTTCTGCATTGGAGCTGGCGACATCTCGGCCCTACAGGGGACGCGGATGCTGTGGGATAGCGACTGAAGTCGTCACCACGGGGGTTACCCCTCCACAACCTCCAAGAACTTCCTGGTGGATTCGTCGGTCCGGTGGGAAAGCGGGATCCCCGAGTAAGAGGCCGCCGCCGCGGCATCCCGCACCAGGGAGAGGTGGGGCTGGGTTACGGTGTGCATGGTGCCCAGCCTTTCGTGGTAGGCCCGCAGATACTCCTGCTCGCTCTGCCCCACCGTGGGGATCAGCAGCGCCTGCTTGCCCAGCTCTGCCAGCTCCATCATGGTGGTGTAGCCGGATCGGCTTACCACCAGGCGGGCGCGGTTCATCATCTCTTCCTGCTGCCCTCGCCCCACGTAGCTGTAGACGTCGACCCGGCCGTCGCTGGTCACGGAGAGGGGGACGTCGGGCTTCCCCAGGGCGACCACCACCCGGCCCTCCAGGTCGTAAGCCTGCTCCAGCACCATCTTCTCGAAGATGCTTCGCTGGGGCTCTGCCCCCGACACCGTGATGAAGAAGTCGATGTCCGTCCGCATCGGCCGCCGCTTCACGCTGGAGAGGATCCCCATGTACTCCAGATCGGTGCCATCGAAGCAGGTCAGGTCGTGGCAGAGGTCGCCGGCCAGCCCGTTCTCTCGCTGGTCTGGAATCAGGATCTTTCGGGCCCCGGCCAGCAGCCCCCGCTGGACCAGCTCCACCATCCTCTCCAGATGGCGAGGCCGCCCGGGAACGATCTGGCGCAGGGAGTGGACTATGTAGTAGCTGGGGATCTCCCGCAGGAACACCCCGTAGCGGGTGTCGGAGACGATGCGGTCGAACCGGTAGCTCCGACTGATCTGGCGGACGTACTGGTGCTCTCGCC
>JAJZRD010000011.1 GCA_021845945.1 Chloroflexota bacterium | reverse complement strand
CACCCTGCGCTGGAGATCCCTGTACTCCTGAGGCAGGAGCTGGCGGGCCAGCTCCTGCTGGAGGGCGGTGCGGAAGATCGGCTCGTAGTACAGGGGAAGGTCGCTGCCCGCCGGCTTCACCACCGGCAGCCCGCTCCCCTCCAAGAACCGAAGGAACGCCTCGGGATCCTCGACGCCTACCCCGTCCCCGCAAGAGGAGGGATCGAGCCGAGCCAGAAGTGAGGTTCGCAGCGCCGCCTCCCTGCGCTCGGTCGGCAGGCCGGAAAGCAGCTCCCTGAGCAGCACCGCGTAGCCGTGCTCCGTGGGGGCCAGCCGCATGAAGGACTGGGAGCTGAGGTCCCGTGCCAGGATCAGCGAAGCCAGGTTGGCGGCCGAGGGCCATCCGCCGGTAACCCGCATCAGGTCGTCCAGGGCACCTTGGGAAAGCGGCCCGCCGACTCGCTGGAGCGTCTGCCGGCGCAGCTCCTCGGGATTCCAGCGGAGATCTTCGATGCGCAGTTCCACCAGCGCATCCTGCGATCGGAGGGCCGACAGGTAAAGGTAGGGATCGGTCTGGGTAGCCGCGATCAGCCGCAGAGGCGAGGCCGAGTCCAGGAGAGCCTGTTCCAGGGCCTCCACTATCGCCGGGTCAGTAAGGTAGTGCAGCCCATCCAGAACCAGAAAGACCCTCTCCGGCTCCAGGCGTCGAAGCTCGTCCTGGAACAGGGCCATCGATCGCCGTAGCTCTCCGCGGACGTCCTCCATCTCCTGGAGGGCTGCCCTGGCGACGCCCCCGAAGCCCGGCACCACCCGCCGCACTGCCTCCACCAGCCTTGCCACGAACAGGGCTGCATCGTCGTCGCTGGGATCCAACCGATACCAGGCCAGGTGGAAGGTCCCATCCCCGGCAAACCGGCTCCACTCCAACGCCACGGAGGAGAGGAGGGCGGTCTTGCCATAGCCAGGGGGGGCCACGATCAGCACCAGCCGGCCCCGGAGCCCCCGAGCGATGGCCTGCGACAGCTGCGGTCGAGGCACGAAGCCGGCCGGAGGGACCAGAGGCGTGAATTTCAAGGCGCTGACTTCGTCTCGTTCCATGGCAAGAATCAGCCTATTCTCGCGGCCGGCCCCCCTACCACCGGCCCGCCCTTCACCCGGCGCTCACGCGGCAGGCCTCACGCGCACGAGGGAGCGGCTACGAACGCCCGCCGTCAGGCCACCTTGTGGATCTCGCCGGGGCCCAGCAGCTGAGCCACTTCGTCGCCGGTTAAGGTCTCCTTCTCCTTCAGCAGCTCCGAAACGTCCACCAGCTGCTGTCGGTGGGTGGTCAGGACCTCGGCGGCCTGGGCGTGGGCCTCGTCGATCATCTTTCGAATCTCCGCGTCTACCAGGGCAGACGTCTCCTCGCTGTAGCTCTTCTGCTCGAAGAAGTCGGTGCCCAGGTAGTCCACCACCCCCGAGGAGCCCAGACTGACCGTGCCGATCCTGGGGCTCATGCCGTACAGAGTCACCATCTTTCGGGCGATATCGGTGGCCTGCTGAAGATCGTTGCTCGGCCCGGTGGTGGTCTCGCCGAAGATCAACTCCTCCGCCGCCAGCCCCCCTAACGCGAAGGCCAGCATCTCGGACATCTGCGATCTGGTCCACAGATGTCGGTCCTCGGTTGGCAACAGCCGGGTGTGGCCACCCGCCATGCCACGGGCGACGACGGTCACCTTGTGGATGGGGTCCAGGTGAGGCATGTAGTAGGCCACCAGGGTATGGCCCATCTCGTGGTAGGCGGTGATGTTCTTCTCCTGCTCGCTGATCAACCGCCCTTTGCGCTCCGGACCGGCAATGACCCGATCGATAGCCTCTTCCAGATCCGGCTTGCCGATGATGGTGTCGTTTCGGCGGGCCGCCAGGATGGCGGCCTCGTTCAGCAGATTCTCCAGGTCGGCACCCGAGAAGCCGGGGGTTTGCCTGGCTACGGTAGAGAGGTCCACGTCTTCGCCCAGGGGCTTGCCCCGAGCATGCACCTGCAGGATCTCCAGCCGGCCCATCAGGTCCGGGCTGTCCAGGGCCACCCTACGGTCGAACCGACCGGGCCTCAGTAGCGCCGAATCCAGGATGTCCGGGCGGTTGGTGGCCGCGATCACCACGATCCCGGTGTTCTTGTCGAAGCCATCCATCTCCACCAGGATCTGGTTCAGGGTCTGCTCTCGCTCGTCGTTGCCTCCCCCGAGCCCTCGACCCCGCTGCCTCCCTACCGCATCGATCTCGTCGATGAAGATGATGCAGGGGGCGTTCTTCTTCGCCTCGTCGAACAGGTCCCGGACACGGGAGGCGCCAACCCCCACAAACAGCTCCACGAACTCGGATCCGCTGATGTGGAAGAAGTGGACGGAGGCTTCCCCCGCTACGGCTCGAGCCATCAGGGTCTTGCCGGTGCCCGGAGGACCCACCAGCAGGACCCCCTTCGGGATGCGGGCCCCCACGGCGCTGAACTTCTGAGGCGACCTCAGGAACTCCACCACCTCCGCCAGCTCCTCCTTCGCCTCGTCCACGCCGGCCACGTCTGTGAAGTGGATGCTGGGCTGGTCGGCGGTGATCCGCCGGGCCCGGCTCTTACCGAAGGAGAAAACGTTGCTGCCGCCCGGCTGGGAATTCCCCTGCCTCATGAAGAGCATCAGCATCAGGCCAATAAACAGCAGGGGGAGCAACCAGAAGGTGGAGCCCAGCCAATTCCAATCCGATTGCGCCTTGATCTGCAGGTCAATCCTGGAAAGCTGCTCGTCGGTGACCCCGTAGTTCCGCAGCGACTGGGTCAGCCCGAGGTCGGGCTCCCGCTGGGCCTTGACCACGGTGCCGCTGGTAAGGGTGACATTCAGGTTGTTGCCATCCTCGACGATGCGGGAGATCTGGCCAACCTTGGCATAGGCGGCGACCTGGCTGAAGTTGACCTCCGGAGTGGGCTCTCCAGACGACTGGAACTGCCGCATGGGCAGGGTGGCCAAAGTCAATACTAGCAGCGCGCCCACGGCGAACAGGGCCGCCGACCGCCGCGAGGATCCCTTACCATCACCCCGGTCTCTCAAGATGTACCACCTCTTCTGACTTCGGCCTCCATGGCCCTATTGCTCTGTCGCACGGATTTCGCCAGGCGCAGGGGAGACCCACGTGTCTGCCCTGGGCGCACCTGTGTATGCGCCCCTGCCGGCGTCACCGGCACCTGTCAAGACCATTGTGTCCGAGCACCATGGACTCCGAGCCGACGGAGCCTGGTGAACCACCGGCACGCTCGGCCAGGGAACAACAGCGGTCTGGATCGGCAAATCCTCGCCTTTGATCCGGGGGCGAGACAGTGAAGTCGACTCCTCATCCCCTGGTTTTGCAATATCGGTACCACCGGCCATACGATGGGGATCGCGGGCGAGTCCGCGGGTCTGGAGTGCACGGCGCATTGGACCTCCGCACCCTGCACGCTGCGCTCCGCACTTCGCCGCGGCCCGGCATGCGGCACGCGTAGTGCTTTCGGGCACGGTTCGGGCCGGGCCTTCCGGGGTTCGGCCCACCCAACACCGGACGAAAGGAGCCGCGAGATGAAGGCTTCACGATTGAGCGGGATAGCGATAGTCAGCATCGCCGATGGCACCAAAGAAGGCACCGTTCGCGACGTGGTGCTGGAACCCAATCGACGGCGGGTGGTGGCACTCACCATCAGGCCGACCGGAGGCAGGAACGACAAGTTGGTCCCGGTAAAGGAGATCCACTCCGCCGGAAGAGATGCCATAACCATCCCGAACACCGACGTGCTGAAGGAGGAGCATCCGGTTCGGGGTGACGGCGAGGTCTACCTGTCGGAGCTAAAGGGGACCAAAGCCCTGGCCGACACCGGCGAGGTGGTGGGAACCATCTCCGAGGTGGAGATCGATCCGAACAGCTTCGCGATCCTCGGCTACGAGTTGACCACCGGCGTTTGGT
The DNA here is from genome assembly GCA_021845945.1 of Chloroflexota bacterium. The sequence goes on along the minus strand of JAJZRD010000011.1, from coordinate 34,587 downwards.
CCGGCCTAACCGGAAGCAGGAAGAGACTCCCTGCGGACGAACGAGTCCACTACGGCAGGGACGTCCTCATAGTTCGAGAGAGCATTCCGGCTGCGGAGGTCAAGGAAAGCCGTGCCGAGGTCAAGGAGAGCCGTGCCGAGGCCCGGGCGAAGGAGAAGGCACACTCTCGCCGTCACTAGCGGGTTAGCCTGAAGCTACTGAGGGGCTGGCTTCCGGCAGCCGAACCGGCTCGCCGGGCGGCCGTCGTCTCCTCATGCCCTGGATCCCCTCGACGAAGGCGCGCCCGGCAAAAGTAGTAACGAGCCGTGCCTTCACCGCCCCCTGACTGGAAGGCTCAGCCCTGCACCCACTTCATGACGTCCGGGGGGCCCTGGTAGCTTCCCTCCGGGAGGGCCAGCAGCGTGTCCAGTGCCTCCTCCGTGGCACCGATCCGGCGGGCATGCTCCAGCAGTTCCTCCTTCGTGCAAGGAAAGGGAGCACCCACCAGTGCCTCGGCCACGTCGACCGGCGAGGTCGTCGTCCGCTTCTCCTCCAATGGAAACGACTCCGATCTGATCTGGGAATAGGCTTGGGCAGGGGGATAAGCCCCTGCCCCTCGAGTGCCGTCCACCGGGCGACGGGGCGTGACGCTGCAATCGCCTGCGTCACGAGCCCCGCCCTGCCTTGCCGGGGCCGTGGCCTCACGCGGCGACGGCCTGCGGCTTCATGGATCGGACCGGCATAGAGATCTGCCGCAGCAAGCCGGCCACGAGCTTGTCATCCGTGCTGTGAACGGCCAGGTCTCCCAACGAGACGATGCCCACCAGGCGGCCGCCATCCACCACCGGCAGCCGATGCAGCTGCTCTTCTCCCATCAGGCGAGCGGCGTCGGCGACGTCCATCTCCGGGCCGCCCTGCACCAACTCCTTGGTCATGAAGCTGCTGACCTTGCACTCATCGGGGTCGGTACCGGCGACAACACACTGGATCACGATGTCGCGGTCGGTGATCAACCCGAGCAGGCTGCTATTCTGGCAAACCGGCATGACCCCCACGTTGTGGCGCTTCATTTCGGTGGCCACCTTGCTCAACGAGTCCGAGGGGTTGGCGCAGCAGAAGTCCGTCGTCATGATGTCTCGAAGCTTCATTCCTCTACTCCCTATCTGTCTAGCATCCGGCGCGTCCACCCGAACCGGCCGTGTCGACCGGTTCGGGCGACTGCGGCAAGATGCATACCCACTTTCACCCCTTCTTCCCCAGGGACCCGGTGTCCAACCCGCCTCACCGCCGAGTCCTGCCAGGATAGGCGGACAGCAGATCGCCCTCGGTGGCGAACCAGATCCGGTTGCGAGGCGTCCAATCGCGCCACACCGAGAGGCCGTTCCGAGAGGTGTAGTACCTGGTGTTGGGGGATACGCTGGTGACCCATTCCCCGGCAGGATCCGGACTGCGGATCCCACCGAGGGGGAGAGCCGGCGTCGCCGAGGGCCCGGGAGTAGCGGTGAGAGGCGGGACCAGAGTCGGGCCGGGGACGGCCGCGGCCACTTCCCAGTCGAACAGCTCCTCATTGCCTCGCGATTGAAGGCCCTGGGGACCTCTGATCCAGCTTCGGCTACCGTCGGTGAAAGCGGTCCAGTTGTCCGCCTTGCGCCATACCATCAGCCCGGTGGTGGTCCTCTGAAGAGCATCCCCATTCAGTGGGTTGCGCTGCTCCTCCTCCAGGGGGCTGCCCACCAGCTGCGGAATCAGATCGGCCAGCCCTTTGAACCCCAAACGGAACTCCGGCTCCTGCTGGAAGAGGGTCGACGGTGGAAGGAACAGCAGAGGTAGAAGGAGGAACTGCACGATGGAGAAGGCACGATGCGCCACGACGGCCTCCTTCCTTCAGCGGCGGGCCCAACCCTCCTACTGGGGCGAGAGCCTATCGCCGAAGCACTCCAGGAAGGCGGAAATCACCTTCTCAGCCCCATAGCAGGCGGGCTCCATTGGGCTGCCGCTCCGCTTCAAAGCCTGGTAGGCGCATCCACCACCGCAGAAGGTGGCCACCCGGCAAGAGCGGCACTCCGGCATCGCCACGATGCTCCTGTCCCGCCAGGGGGCTGCCTTCCCCTCGTCTATCTCGAAGGAGGGGAAGAAGCTGCCGATGGCCAGTTCCGGCTGGTCCAGCATCTCGGAGCAGGGGTAGATGCAGCCATCGGCCCCAAAGGTGTAGGAGTGGAGACCGTTGGCTTCGCAGTACTGTAACATCGGCTGACCCTTGAGGCTGGCCAGCCCCAGGACACCGCTCAGATGCTTGGCACTGCGGAACAGGTCCAGCCGGAAGAGCCGGCGGGCGCTCTCGCTGGCGGCCATCACCTCGGCCAGATCCCTCACCAACTGGTCTTCCGGCAGCAAAGCCGGGTAGCTGCCGGTCCCCAGATGATCGGCTACCGGCGCCAGGACGCAGCGGAAGTTGGGCTGCTCGGGCCAGCCTCGCCGGACGATCATCTCAGCGATCTCGGGGAGGTAGGCCACATTGTGGGCATCCAGGTTCACACGCACCGCCACCCTTATCCCGAGGCTCACAAGCAGCTCCACCGCCTCCAGGGCGGCTCCATGGCTACCTTTCCCGCTGCGGAAGGGCCGGCGATAGTCGTGGATGGTCTGGGGGCCATCGACGGTGATTTGAAAGTGGCTGAAGAGGTGGCGGAACTCGAGGATCAGCTCTCGGTAGCCTGTCGCCAGGTGGGTGCCGTTGGTCACCACACCCACGCCCATCCCCCGGGTCTCGGCCTCTCGGAGGCTCTTTCGAACGGCTCCCAGGGTCGACGGGAGCAGGGGTTCTCCGCCGAAGAGATCCACCTCGCGCTTTCGAGACGGGGTTCGCGCGGCGATCTCGTCCATGGCCCGAAAGGCGGCCACGATCGCCTCGTCTCCCAGGACTCGGGGCGCCCGGGAAGTGATAGATCCCTCGAAGCAGTAGCGACAGGCCAGATTGCAGGAGTGGGTCGGGCACAGGACGAACTGGAGAGGCCTATCCTGGCTCAGTCGCTTCTGGCGCTCCCACATCGCCAGGAAGAGCCTCTCCTCCTCGTCTTGATCCGCGAACAGGTAACCCCGTTGCCGCAGCCTGGACAGCAGCTCGGGATCGGCTGGGCCATCGGCCGGTGGGGCATCCAGGATCCCCTTGGTGGCATCATCCAGGAGGTCTACCGCCCCGGACAACCCGTTGATGGCGATCCACCCGCCCCGCGCCAGGCGGTGCGTCACCAGGTAGCTGCAGCAACGCATCGATGCGACCAGCTCCCGCTCCTAAGATCCCCAGCAGTCGAAGAACCAGCAGCACAGGGGTCCCACTTCACCTGCGGACTCCTGCTGCACCTCGGCGAACCACAGCTCCGCATCCAAGTTCAACGAGGTCATCTCCGCTCACCTCCTTCCCGCTCCAGCGACGGCACCCAAATGGCCCGTCACTCTAGCATGATCACGCGGCCGGCAATGCGAAAGTGAACCCAGAACCGCACCAGCAGCATGAACAGAAGCAAGAGAAGGAATCCCACGGATCGGAGGGGAGAGGCCGCCACCGGCCCCGTGAGCAGGGCAGACACTCTCTCCTCTACTACCGCGGTTCGCCCCATCAGGTTATGGCGGAGGGACATAGACCCTGGTGCCGGGCGCAACTCGGCACCCCGAGCCAGCAAGGCCACATCCACCAACGCCTTGGCCAGAGCGTTGGGACGCCCGGTCGCCCTCGCCGCGCGCTGGTCGGAGTCCTTCTCTCTTTCCACCAGTAGCTGGTCGAACAGCCTGTGGACCACGGGATTGAAGGCCTGGAGATCACGCAATAGGAGCGAAGGCCAGTGTTTGAGACCATCGCGACGGGAGACGTGGGCCAGCTCGTGGGCAAGCACCGCCTCCAGTTGCTCGGCATCCAGCTCTGCCACCAGCCTGCATGGCAGGATCACCGTCGCCGGCCTGACTCCCACCGTGCAGGGGCCGATAGGCGGATCCTCCACCAGTATCAGCTGCGGATAGTCGACCTTGAAGGTGGAGACCAGTCTATCCAGGATGTCGAACAGGTCGGGCTCATCTGCCCGCGTCGCGGGAGGGAGGGACAGCAAGCGGCGATAGAAGATCACCAGCCCCACCCACCGGTACACCAACAGAGCCAGGGTGAGAATCAGGGTAGCGAGGAGCGCCACCATGAGAAGGGAATAGTCCCACTGTGGACGGAGGTAGATCGGATCGATCCTCAGATCCCCGCGTCCCGAAAACGACGGCATCGCGATCATGGAGAAAGGATCCAGGACCTGAAGGCCGAACCGGACCTTGTCCTCGAAACCCGGAAGGGGCTGTGGCACACCTCGAATGAGTACCAGCAACCCCTTGATCAACGGGAGGTGGAGCAAGATGTAGCGAGTCTGAGGGTTCCGCAGCCGGAAAACCCGCATGACCAGCCACACAACTGCCAACGCGGTCAGCGTGCTGCTGACGCTGGGCAGCACCCTGCTGAGAAGCAGGTTCTCCCAAAGCTGAATGCCCACGGCCGCCAAAACCTCCAGGAGCGTGCCGCTCCTGGAGGTCGATCCCTTCTAAGCGGATTATTGCTGTTCGAGTCGCCCTCGCAGCACCGTCAACCGCTCGAGGTCCTGGCCCTTCAGATCCTTTCGCTCCAACAGGTGGGCGATGACCGGCTCTACCGCACCGCCGAAGATGCGGTTTACCACGTCGTCGATCATCCGTCCACCCAACTCTCGCCTTTCCATGACCGGCGAGTAGACGTAGACATCCCCTCCCGCGTCCCGATGCAGAATGCCGCGATCGCTCAACCGGCGGAGCACGGTCAGTACCGTCGACTGCCCCAGCCTCTTCCTCTCGCGCATCTTCTCGAAGATCTCGCGGGAGGTCGCCTGGCCCATCACCCAGATGACGTCCAGAACCTCCATTTCCAGGGGACCAAGCCCCTTTGCCAGGGCCGCGCCAATGGGCTTCTGACCTACCATGCCATCCGCTGCCAACTATCTGCCCTCCTTGTCAGCGTAATGGGGGTATCGCCGGGCACCCCCGGCGTGTACAGTGATAGACTTACGCGGGAGTATAGCGACAGGCAGCAACAAAGTAAAGGGACTTTTGGCACATTTCGCGGATTTCGTTACAATCTGGTGAAGCGTCCCTGGAAAGCCAACGCTGGAAGGAGAGGGTAATGGCTAGAGGAGAGCTACGGAGGAGAGACAGGGAGTTGGACACCCTGGAGACCGAGCGATTGCTGGTAGAGGCCAGGGTCGGGCGGGTGGGCACCACCGACCGGGAAGGTGTGCCCTACGTGGTCCCCATGAACTACGTGTACGACGCGGCCAGCCGAACCATCTTCCTTCACTGCGCCGCCTCCGGCCATCTGCTGGATAACCTGGCCTTCAGCTCCCTGGCCTGCTTCGAGGTGGACGACCCGGGCGAGATCATCGCCACGGGCCCCGACGGCTGCAGCACCTCCCAGGTCTACCGCAGCGCCATCTGTTTCGGCCGCGCCAGGGTCGTCGACGGGCAGCAGGACAGGGAAATGGCGCTCCGGCTCTTCGTCCGCAAGTACGTCGACCAGGGAATGCCGGAGCGCCGCTACGACCCCACTCTGAACACCCTTGCCTCGACCGCCGTCATCGCCATGCAGGTGGAGAGGATGACGGGCAAGCGACGCCCTGCGGTGTAGGCCGCCGAGAGGCGATCGGTTCTGCAGCTCTCATCGGCGCCGAGAACCGTTCGCCCGCCGTCGGTCAGCCCCCGTTTACCTGGTTCTCAAACTCCGCTACACTTCTCAAATAGCATCTGGGAGTTGCACCATAGCCAACCTTGGCGGCTTGGGAGAGAAAGATGAGGACACAGAGGTCGCAGCAGCTCTTCGCGGAGGCCCGCGAGTTGATCCCTGGAGGCGTGGACAGCCCGGTCCGCGCCTTCCGCGCGGTGGGTGGCCAGCCGCTTTTCATCGATCACGCCGGCGGCTGCCATATCGTGGACGTGGACGGCAATAGCTTCGTGGATTACGTCGGATCGTGGGGACCGTTGATCCTGGGCCATGCCCACCCGACGGTCGTCAAAGCGCTGCAGATGGCGGCGGAGCGGGGCACCAGCTACGGCGCGCCCACCCCCCTGGAGAGCGAACTGGCCCGCCTCATCACCGAGGCCATGCCTTCGGTCGAGATGGTGAGGTTCGTCAGCTCTGGCACCGAGGCGGTGATGAGTGCCTTGAGGGTAGCCAGGGCCTACACAGGTCGAGATAAGATCGTCAAGTTCTCCGGCTGCTACCACGGGCACTCCGACGGTCTCCTAGTGCAGGCGGGCTCGGGAGCCACCACCCTGGGCATGCCCGACAGCCCCGGCGTACCATCGGCAGCCGCTCAGTTGACCCTCTCCCTGCCCTACAACGACGAGGCGGCCGTGGAGGAGGCTTTCCAGCGCTACCCGGATCAGATCGCCGCGGTAATCGTCGAACCGGTCGCGGGCAACATGGGGGTGATACCTCCTAAGGGGGGCTACCTGCAGGCACTGCGCAGGATAACCCAGGCCCACGGGGCTCTCCTCATCTTCGACGAGGTGATCACCGGCTTTCGGATAGCCTACGGCGGGGCCCAGTCCCTCTTCGGCGTCATGCCCGACCTCACCACCATGGGGAAGATCATCGGCGGCGGGCTTCCCGTGGGCGCTTACGGAGGGGCGCGAGCCATCATGGAGAAGGTCTCTCCGGCGGGCCCTGTGTACCAGGCCGGGACTCTATCCGGCAACCCCCTGGCCATGACCGCCGGAATCGAGACCCTGAAGCTGCTCCGGCAGCCCGGCGTCTACGAGAAGCTGGACCGGCTATCCGCCCGCCTCGCGGAGGGGCTGGGCGAGGCGGCCAGGAAGGCGGGCAAGCCGGTCTTCCAGACCCGAGCCGGATCCATGTCCACCACGTTCTTTACCCAGAACACGGTGGTAGATTACGCCAGCGCCCTCACCTGCGACACGGCCCAGTTCGGACGCTTCTTCCGCGGCATGCTGGAGCGGGGCTTCTACTTCGCCCCTTCCCAGTTCGAGGCCACCCTCGTCTCCCTGGCCCACCAGGAGCAGGACGTCGAGGCGACCATCGGGGCGGCGCAAGAGGTGATGGCGAGGATTTAGCGGGCGGTGACAACCCTCAGGGTTCGCGTTCAACCGGGGGCCTCCCGGGACGAGATCACGGGCTGGGAAGAGGACCTGCTGCGGGTCCGGCTGCGAGCCCGAGCCGTCGAGGGAAAGGCCAACAAGAGCCTGCTGGAGTTCCTGGCCGAGGCCATGGGGCTGCGTCCCCGCCAGGTGACCCTGGTGAAGGGCGAGCACTCCAGGGAGAAGCTGGTGGAGGTGGCGCTACCCTCCTTGGAGGAGATCGCCGCGCGGCTGAGCGAGAGAACAAAACCGTAGAAGCCATGGAACGCGGCGTTCCATGGCTTCTACACGATTTCCGATCCCCGCTTGCTTAGAACGCCACCAAAGCCTGCAAGATCAGGCCCTGCATGAAGGTCAGCAGCAGGATCGCCACAATCGGCGAGATATCCAGCATGCCGATCATGGGGATCACGCGGCGCATGGGCCCAAGGATCGGCTCTGTGACCTCGTACAGTATCCGCCCGATGGGGTTCCCTGGGCCGACGTTAAACCAGGACAGTAGCGCCCGCCCCACGATGGCAAAGATCAGAATGTTGAACAGCAGGTCGACGAATTTGTATAGAAACAAGCTAAGTTCCTCCTGGCGCCATCCCACCGCCTAAGGGTGGGGGCGCTCGCCGAAAATGGCCCGCCCGATTCTCACGATAGTGGAGCCCTCCTCGATGGCCACCTCGAAATCGTCGCTCATGCCCATCGAGAGGTGCTGCCACTCCACTCCGGGATGGCGTGCCGCCAGTTGATCCCGCAGCAGCCTCAACTTCCGAAAAACGGACCGCAAACCCTCTTGGTCGAGACCCACGGGCGCAATGGTCATCAGCCCCTGGATCTCCAGGTGAGGCAGCGCCAACAGGTCGTCGGCCATCGCCTCCGTCTCCTGCGGGGCAAACCCGCCCCGCTGAGGCAGCGAGGTGAAGTCGACCTGCAGCAGCACAGGAAGCCGCTTGCCAAGCTCCCGAGCATGGGTATCCAGGAGCCCGGCCAGCTTCACGCTGTCCACCGATTGAATTATATCAAACAACTCGGCCGCTAGCTTGGCCTTGTTGGACTGTAGATGTCCGATCATGTGCCAGCGAGCCCCCTCCAGGGCCCCCAGCTCGGCCAGGACCCGCCGTTTGTCCCTGAACTCCTGCGCCCGGTTCTCCCCGAACTCCCTCTGCCCAAGATGGTAGGCCTCCACGATCACTTCCGGCGCTACCGTCTTGGAGACGGCGACCACCTGGATTTCCGAGGGAGAGCGACCAGCCCGTTCGGCCGCTCGAGCCACCCTCTGGCGCACCGCTTCGAGCCTTTCACGAAGGCTACTCATCCCGAATCCCCGCCACCACGCCGAATCTGCCGGTTAGCCCTCCAGCTGCGCGGTGGGAGAAGAAGAGGTCGTGGTGGCACCGGGTGCAGATCCCCGCCGTAGCAACGTTCTCTGCCCGAACGCCCGCCCGCGTCAGGGTCTCGGCGTTGGCTCCCCACAGATCGAAGCGGACCCTGCCGCAGGCGTCCCGCCGCAGCACGTTGGCCCCGACGAACTCCCGCTCGGCCGCCGTCGCAACCTCGGGACCCACCTCGTAGCAGCAGGGCCCGATGGAGGGACCGATGCCGGCCAGCACGTCGGAGGGGCGTGAGCCGTACTCCCGCGACATCAACTCCAGGGCTGCTGCCGGGGTCCCCAACACGGTGCCCCTCCAGCCAGCGTGCGCGAGCCCCACCACTCGCCGAACGGGGTCCCACAGGATGATCGGCACGCAATCGGCGAACTTCAGCAGCAGCAGCACCCCAGGTTCGTTGGTCACCAGCGCATCGGTACCCGGCAGGTCCGGGCCGCCGAGGTTCCCCCGCCCCACGGCCACCGCCTGCCGGCCATGCACCTGGCCGGCAGAGACGACGCGAGATAGGTCCCAGCCCACGGCCCCCGCCATCAACCGGCGGTTGGTCCTCACTCTCTCGGGATCGTCCTGGACTGCGAAGCTGGTATTGAGGGAGCCGTAGGGAGGATCGCTGACGCCGCCCCCGCGGGCAAGGGCGCCCTGGGTCAATTCGGGCCAGGGCTCCAGATGGTTGAAGGAGTAAAGGGCTATGCCGCCGGAAAGGTGCACCTTCATCGTCGAACCGGAATGCAAATCGCGCGCCGCCCCCCTCTAGCGTTCTAGGGGCGGGTCGCCGACCCGCCCCAACGAGCCTCACTCTTACAATCCCTGCCTGCGCCGCAGGAAGGCAGGCACGTCGTAGTCACCCCTATCGACGGGGCGAGGTCCCGGCCCGGCCATCGAGGGAGCCGTTGGCACCGGCCGAAGCCGCTCTATCTTGTCCAGGGGCAGGGCGGACACCGTGTGGCCATCGAACCCTGTGGCGATGACGGTGATCCTGATCTCCTCGCCCAGCTTCTCGTCGACCACAGCCCCAAAGATGATGTTGGCGTCGGTATCGGCGGCGGCGGACACCACCTCGGCAGCCTCGTTGATCTCGGTGAGGGTCATGTCGGGGCCACCGGTGACGTTGAACAGGACGCCCTTGGCGCCAGCCATGGAAACGTCAAGCAGGGGATTGGCTATGGCCGCGCGCGCGGCATCGACGGCACGGTTGTCGCCCTTCGCCTGGCCGATGGCCATCAGGGCCGAGCCGGCATTGGACATCACAGTCCGAACGTCGGCGAAATCCAGGTTGATGAGCCCGGGCTCCGTGATCAGCTCCGAGATGCCCTGGATACCCTGGCGCAGCACGTCGTCCACCACCCGCAGGGCCGACTCGACGGGGGTGTTCCGCTCGATCACCTGGAGCAGTCGATCGTTGGGGATGGTGATCAGGGTGTCTACTTTGGACTTGAGCGCGTTGACGCCCTCCTCCGCCACGGCCTTCCGGCGGGATCCCTCGAAGATGAAAGGCTTGGTCACCACACCGACGGTAAGGGCGCCGACCTCGCGGGAGATCTGGGCAACGACGGGAGAGGCCCCGGTGCCCGTGCCGCCGCCCATCCCGGCGGTGATGAAGACCATGTCGGCACCGTTGAGCAGCTGATAGATGTCCTCGGCGCTCTCTTCCGCCGCCTTCGCCCCGATGGCCGGGTTGCCGCCGGATCCCAACCCCCTGGTGATCTTATCGCCGATGCCCAGCCGCACGGCGCCGCGCTCGGTCCTTGCCAGGGCTTGCTGGTCCGTGTTGACGGCCACGTACTCCACGCCCCGCACCTGTGCCTGGATCATCCGGTTGACCGCGTTGCCGCCGCCACCGCCAACGCCGACAACCACTATCCGAGGTATGCCGTCCCTTTCCAATTGATGCCCCCTGTTGAGCACTTACCCCACCTCTTCACTCGAGTGATGAGCGACGAGTGATGAGTGATGAGTAAGAACCCAACACTCATTACCCATTACTCGCTAGGGCAGGAACACCTTCGCCAAGCCTTTGATCCTCGATCCCCAGCCAACTCGCCTTCGCATGGACCTGACGCTGGGCAACTCCTCCGCCTGAGCCAGCGCCCACTTCAGCAAACCCGCTCCGGTGGCGTATGCCGAGGTTCTGATGGAATCGATGGATCCCGACAACCCCTCGGGCGGCCCAATCCGAACGGGGGCGTTGAAGGCCTGTTGAGCCAACTCCCGAATCCCCCTCAGTTGGGCCGTGCCGCCCGTCAGGACGACCCCCGCCGGCAGCACCCCATGGAAGGCCTGCTGCTCCAACTCATCCGTCACCAGGCCGAAGATCTCGGAGAGCCGCGCCTCCACGATCTCCACCATGAAGCGCTTGGATACCTTTCGCACCTCTCCATCGGAGAAGGAGCCGGCATCGATAGTGTCCTCTTCGCTCATGCTGGAGGGGACGGCGGAGGCGAAGCGCACCTTTATCTCCTCCGCAGCGGAGAAGGGCACCCCCAGCCCAACGGAGAGGTCGTTGGTCAGGTGATTGCCGCCGACGGGAAGTGCACCCACGTATCGGACCTCTCCATCCCGATACCAGGCCATGTCGGTGGTTCCGCCCCCGAGGTCTATCAGCAGCACACCCAGCTCCCTCTCGGGATCGCTCAGCACCCCCTGGGCCGAGGCCAGGCCGCCTGCCACGAAGCCATCGATCTGGATGCCCGCCCGCTCCACACATCGCGCCAGGTTGTGGAGGGGTGCCGAGGACGAGCTGACCACCAGCCCTTCCACCTCCAGACGGGATGCCAGCATCCCAACAGGGTTCCGGATGCCGTCCTCGCCGTCGACCACGTACCCCCTGGGGAGCACGTGAAGCACGTCTCTCCCATCGGGGACCTCTTCGAGCCGCGCGGCGCTCAACACCTCGGACAGCTCTTGCTGGGAGACGGGGCGATCCCCTGGAAGAGAGATGCTGCCCCGGGCCGCCTCGGAGGCCAGATGGCCTCCGGATATCGAAACGTGGGCACCGATTATCTTGTAGCCGGAGAAGGCCTCGGCCTTTCGCAGGGCGGTGGCGATGGTGGCGGCGACCTCCTCCATGTCCACCACGAGCCCCTTCTTGAGTCCTCGTGAGGGGGAGATGCCGACGCCCACGACCTGCACCAGATGCGGGCCCTTCACCTCGCCGATCAGTGCCGATACTTTGGTCGTGCCGACGTCCAGGCCGACAACTACTTGTTCCCCACCCATTAGCCCTGGCCCGCCTTCAACCTCTGCCAACTGCGGAGTCTGGCGACGAAATGCCGCCGAATGATGGCAAGATTGTTGAACATGCGCGCCCCGAAGGCCACGATGGCCGCGAAGTACAACTCCACGCCCAACCGGTCGCCCAAATAGGTGAGCGTGCCGGCCAGCAGCATGTTGGTGAACAGCCCCGCCACGAAGATGTCGTTCTCGTACCGGCCGTCAACCTCGGCGCTGATGGCTCCCAGGATCGAATCCATCGCCGCCAGGATGGCCATGCCGGTGTACCGCGCGTAATCGGCAGGCACCGAGATGGAGAAGGAAAGGCCTATCACCACTCCGGTCAAGAGACCGAGCAGAGGAAGCCACATGGGAGACATCCCTCCAGACGAATGCTGGCGGATCGCGCCAGTCTGCCTCACCGGCCACCGCCGGTGAAGCCAGCGCCCAGAGCCCGCTCCCTAGCGCGCCTGGCCCGACTTGGCCGGGGTGGTAGATGCGAGGACGTATACAGGCCGACCGTTGAAGCGAAGATCGATTATCTCTGCTCGAGCTTTACTCGTCGCGAGGTGCGTGCGAATCGCTACGAGCGCCGCAACCTTAGCTTCGAGATCGTCGGCGTCGCCAAGAATAATCCTGGGTCCACCCTGGGCAGGTACCGCAATGCCCGAGCTGCGCGAGTAATCGAACCACGAGGGCTGAATACCCGCCTGCTCGGGGAGGGTGAGCTCCAGAGTCTCGACGGCTGCCAAGACGTGAGGATCTATGCGGCTTCCCACGTCCATCGCCGGGCCATCCCACTCCTTGACCACAGCCACGTGGCCGGGCGGCGCCTGCCTGCTGAAGACCACACCCTCTCGATCTACCAGAAAGGACCCCTCCCGGGCTTGCCACTGCACGAGAGGGGTTCGCTCCGTAACGTCGATGTCCAGCCGGCCTGGCAGCGCCAGCACGGCCCGAGCGCTCTTGACCACACTGATCCTGGCAACCGCCTGCTCGATCTCCTCACCTCGGAGCCGCAGCACGTTCTGCCCCAGCGATCCGGCTGCGTCCCTGGCTCGATCGGCATCGAGAAGCTTGTTGCCGGAAACGGAGATCTCTCGGACCGCAAAGTACGGGGAAGCAATAGAATAGTATAGCAACCAGGCAGCGAGAATCAATACAGAGAGGTATACCAGGGTGGGGAGGACCCTGGGGACCCAGCCGAAGGAGAACCCTCTGCGCCTGCGAAGGCCCAGGGAGCTGCCCGAACGGACGCTTCGCCGCCGCGGCTTGCGTCGATTGCTGATCGCCTGATCTCTCACTTGCCGTTGGCCTCTTTCTTCTTCAGCCGGCACAGCACGTGCTCGCCCACCTTGTACACGTCGCCGGCTCCCATGGTGATGATCAGGTCCCCCTGGGCGGCCTCGGCTTCCAGGATCGCCGCCGCCTCGGCCAGGCCGCCCACCAACTGCACGCCGGGGTGGCGCATCCGGGCCACCAGGTCCCGGCTGCTCACCGCCTCCCTCTCCTCCCGCCCGGCGGGGTGGTAGATGGGAAGCACCAACACCCTGTCGGCATCGGCGAAGGCCCCGGCGAACTCCCCCAGCAACTTCTCCGTCCGGTTGACGGTGTGGGGCTGGAAGACGCACCAGAGGCGCCCCTGGTGCCGCTCCCGAGCCGCCCGCAGGGTGGCCCGCACCGCCGTCGGATGGTGGGCGTAGTCGTCCAGCAGCGTCACCCCAGCGGCCTCGCCCACCAGCTCGAAACGCCGGCGGGTGCCCCGGAAGGAAGCGATGAGACCGGCGGCCGCGGCGGGATCCACACCAACGTGCGCCGCGGCCACGATGGCCGCCAGGGCATTGAGGGCGTAGTGCTGCCCCGACAGCAGCAGGGTGCACTGCTGCCGCGTGCCCGACGGCGTCTCGAAGGTGAAACGGGTGCCAAATGGTGCCACCGGCGCGATCTCCACTATCCGCCAGTCCGCCTCGGGGGCGAACCCGTAGCTCTGGCGGGGAACCGCCGGCCGCATCTGCTGCAAGATGGGATCGTCGGCGTAGGTCACCAGCAGCCCATCTTGCGGCACCCGGCCCGCGAACTCGGCGAACGTGCGGGCGATCTCCTCCAGGTCCGCGTAGCAGTCCAGGTGGTCGGCCTCGACGCTGGTGATGATCGCCACCTTGGGCCAAAGCTGCAGGAAGGAGCGGTCGAACTCGTCGGCCTCGGCCACCAGGTAGGGGCTCCGGCCCAGCAGCCCGTGGCTCGAGAAGTCCAGGGGCTCCCCCCCGATCAAAGCTGTGGGGTCCAGTCCTGCTCTATGAAGGAGGAAGGCCAGCATGCCGGTGGTGGTGGTCTTCCCGTGGGTTCCGGCCACCGCCAAGCCGTAGCTGTCGCCCATCAGCCAGCCCAGCAGCTCGGCCCGCTTCACCACTGGTATGCCTCGGCGCTGCGCCTCCAGCAGCTCGGGGTTATCGGATCTCGCCGCGGCGGTGGCCACCACCAGCTGCGCACCGATCACCGACTCCCCTGCATGGCCCACGTTGACGCGGATCCCCATCCCCTCAAGCCGTTCGACGATCGAGGAGGACTTCACGTCGGACCCGGTCACCCGCTTGCCACGGCCGACCAGCAGCTCCGCCATGGCGCTCATCCCGATGCCCCCGATCCCCACAAAGTGCACCGTCTTGGCGCCGGCTAGCAGTCTTGAATCTCGAGTTGGCTGGCTCACAGTCATAGGTCAGATCCCCCGACGAGAACGGCTACTCCTCTTGGGCGCGAGATTCGCGCCGGAAGCAGCGAGACGCGGGCGAGAGGGCTTCCGCTGAAACATCTTGACCACGGTTTCCCGTCGCTCCCCCCCGGTGGTGGGGATGGCGCGGTCGTGTCGGGATACTCCCAGGAGCAACCCTACCCCCGCCATGCACACCAGGAGAGAGGAACCACCGAAGCTGATGAAGGGTAGGGTGATGCCGGTGTAAGGGATCGTGTTGGTCACCACGGCGATGTTGGTAACGGCCTGCACCAGGATCATGCAGGTGACGCCCGTGGCCAGCAGCCTCCCAAAGCGGTCCGGAGCCCTGAAGGCGATGCGGAACCCCCTCCAGGCCAGGACGGCAAACAGCACTATGACGGCGGCCGATCCTATCAGCCCCAGCTCTTCGCCGATGATGGCGAAAATGGCGTCGGTGTGGGCGTTTGGCACGTAGTAGAACTTCTGCCGGCTGGCCCCCAACCCCAGTCCGGTGAGCCCCCCCGAACCGAGGGCTATCAACGTCTGGATGGTGTGCCATCCCGTATCCTTCGGATCGGCCCAGGGGTTCAGGAAGGCCTGAAGGCGATCGTGCCGGTAGCCGGAGTGGACGATCAGGTAGGCGAAACCCACTACCCCGCCGGCACCCGCCACGAAGAAGTGGAGCAGGTTCGCACCCGCCACGAAGAACAGGCAGGCCGCGGTGGCCACCACCACGAAGGAGGTGCCCATGTCGGGTTGGGCCATGATCAGCGCCGTCACCACGATCAGCAGCAGGGCGAAGGGCACGAACCCGTAGGTGAGCTCCCGCACCCTCTTCCCCTTGCGGGCCAACCAGGCCGACATGTACACGATCAGCGCCAGCTTGGCGAACTCGCTCGGCTGTATGGGCGGCAGGGGTAGGGGACCCAACCTGATCCAGCGGGTTGCCCCGTAGTTGCCCACGCCTATCCCGGGTATCAGCACCAGCACCATGGCCCCCACCGTGATCACCATCAAGGGGACCGACAGCCGCTCCAGCCGGTGGTAATCCACCAGCGCGGCCGCCACCATGAAGGCAGCGCCCACCAGGGCCCACACAACCTGCTTGCTGAGGAAGTAGGTGGCGTCGCCGAACTCGGACTGGGCCACCACGAAGCTGGCGCTGTAGACCATCTCCACTCCCAGCACCAGCAACACGATGGTGACCAGCAGCAGCGGGATATCGGGTGTCGGCCTGGGATGAGCCCTGGCGCTCATCGATTCCCCTTCCCCTCAGGCTGGGTTGGCCAGCCTTCGAACGCATTCCCGGAAGCGCTCCCCACGCTCCTCGAAGTCCTTGAACATGTCGAAGCTGGTGCCGCCCGGCGCCAGCAGGACGACGTCCCCGGCGGAAGCGGCCCGTCTCGCCAATTCCACCGCCTCCTCCATGGAACCCGCCCTGAAGATGGGCGGTGCGACCGGTCCCGGGGCCTGCAGCACCGCGTTTTCGATGAGGTCACCGGCCTCGCCCAACAGCACCAGCGCCTTGACCCGCCGGCGGATCATCTCCCCCCAATCCTCCATGGGCAGGTGCTTGTCCCGCCCTCCCGCTATGAGGACGATGGGCTCTTCGAAGGAGCGAAGGCTTGCCATGGACCGCTCGGGGGCGGTGGCGATGGAGTCGTTGCAGAAGGTGACGCCCCCCAGCTCCGCCACCACCTCCAACCGGTGAGGGACCCCCCGGAAGCCGGAGATGGCCACTCGCATGGCCTCGGGGGGCACCCCCGTGGCCGACGCCACCGCCGTGGCAGCCACGACGTTGGACAGGTTGTGCCTGCCTCGCAGCCGCACCTCTCCCACCCGACACACCGTTTCCACGGAGGTCCCGCGGCGCAGCAGGATCCGATCCCCTTCCAGATAGCTCCCCTCCACGGGCCGCTCCAGGCTGAACCAGAGGGGAGGCTCGACGGTCCGCAGGCCGGCCGTCACCCGATCGTCGGCGCTCAGGATGGCCCGGTCTCCGGGCCGCTGGTGGCGCAGGATGTTCGCCTTGGCGGCAACGTAGCTCTCCATGTCTCCATGGCGGTCCAGGTGATTGGGCGTTACGTTCAGGATCGCCGCGATGGAGGGACTGTAGGGCAGCCTCTCCAGTTGGAAGCTGCTCATCTCCAGCACCACCCAGTCCTCGGGAGCGATCTGGTCCAGCCTCTCCAGCAGGGGCACGCCGATGTTCCCGCCCACGTGGACCGGAAGCCCGGCCGCCCGCAACATGTCGCCCACCAACGTGGTGGTGGTGGTCTTCCCGCTGCTGCCGGTGATCCCCACCAGCCGGCCTCGGCACAGCTCGAAGAAGAGCTGTGTCTCGCTGGTGAGGGGAACGCCCTGCTCTCGAGCCTTCACCAATGGAGCCATCTGAAGGGAAACGCCCGGGCTGACAAAGACGTAGTCCGACCCCAGGAACAGCTCTGAAGGGTGTTCCCCCAGAACGAAGCGGACTGGCAGATCCTCCAGGGAAGCCAATGTGGAGGCCAGGCCGGAGGCGGAGGCACGATCGTTGGCGGTAACCTGCGCCCCCGCCCCCGCCAGGAATCGCACCAGGGAGACACCCTCGCGGGCAAGCCCCACCACGGTGATCCTCTTGCCGGCAAACCTCTCTCGGGCTATCTCTGCAGCTGTCATGGGACGTTCCCTGTTGGATTCGATCTCTAGATCAAGGCCAGCGCTATGCCCACCATGCCCAGCAACATGGCGATCAACCAGAAACGCTGGGTTACCTGGGTCTCCGACCACCCTAGCAACTCGAAATGGTGGTGGATGGGAGTCATCTTGAATAGTCTCTTCCCGTGGGTCAGCTTGAAGTAGCCCACCTGGGCCATGACCGACAGGGCCTCCACCACGAAGATCGCCCCGATGATGGGGAGCAGCAGCACGTGGCCGGTCATCAGCGCCACCACAGCCAGAGTCGCCCCCAGGGTCAGCGATCCGATGTCTCCCATGAAGACCTGGGCCGGATGGGCGTTGTACCACAGGAAAGCCAGGGTCGCGCCCACCACGGTGAAGGAGAAGGTCACCAGGTAGGCCTGATGCTGCAGGTAGGCGATGATGCCGTAGCAGGCGAAGGCGATGGCCACCGTCCCTCCGGCCAGTCCGTCCAGCCCGTCCGTCAGGTTTACCGCGTGAGCCGTGCCGGCCACCGCTATGGCTGCCACCACAGCGAACCAGATGCCCACCTTGAACTCCCCCAACCTGGGGAAGTAGAGGGTATCCATGCCGAGGAACCGGTAGAGCACCAACCCGGCCACCAGGCCGATGGCCCCCAGCAGGATGAACTTGGCCCGCACCGAGAGCCCTGTGCGAGTGCCGCCCACGAGGTTCATCATGTCGTCCACGCCGCCGACGGCCGCGCAGCCGGCCACTACCGCGAGGGGCAGCAGGATGGAGTACCTGCCCACCACGTTGGCCACCACGGTGACCGCCACCACCGACACGACGATCAAGATGCCACCCATGGTAGGGGTTCCGGTCTTCACGATGTGGGAGCTGGGTCCCTCCACCCGAATCTGCTTGCCGATGCGGTGGCGCCTCAGGTACTGGATTAGGGGGCCACCCCATATGACGGCGATCAGAAAAGTGAGAGTCCCTACGGTCAGGGAGTAGGACATCGAATCGCCTCTACAATCTGCTCCATCCGCATGCCCCGGGAGCCCTTCACCAGGACGCAGTCCCCAGGGCGAAGAAGGGCCTTCAGCTGCTGGATGGCTTCCTCGTTGGTCTTCGCCAGAACCACCGTCTCAGGGCTCTTGCCGCTGGCAAGGGCCTCCCGTCCGATGACGGCCCCCAAGGAGCCGACCCCGATCAGCAGGTCGGCCACGTCCGCGGCTCGCCTGCCAACCATCTGATGCCCCTCCTCCGAGAAGGATCCCAACTCAAGCATGTCGCCCAGCACGGCCACCTTGCGACCCTCCAGCTCGGCCAGCAGGTTCAAAGCCGCCAGGGTGGAGGCTGGGTTGGCGTTGTAGCTGTCGTCGATCACGGTGGAGCCGTTCAGCCCCGCCTCAACGATCAGCCTGAGGGAAGGCGACACCTCGTGGAGACCCTCGGCTATCTCCTCCAGCGACATCCCCAGGTGGTGGCCCACCGCCGCGGCCGCCAGGGCGGCGTGCACGCTGTGGAGCCCTAACAGGGGCATCCGCACGTGAACCCATTCATCGTCAGGATCGGAGTGCACGGGGCGAAGCACGGGGGAACCTGCATCCGGACTGAGCGCTCCGGGCTCTGCACTCCTACGATGTCGCAGGTCGAACTCGATCCCCCGAAGGCCCCGACTCTGAACGGCGTCGGCCCAGAAGTCGGACTGGGGATCCAGCCCGAAGTATGCGACCTTCGCCGGCGTTCTGGAGGCCATGGCCTTCACCCGCTGGTCGTCGAAGTTCAGCACGGCGAGCCCCTGCTCGGGCAACTCCTCCACAAGCTCGCCCTTGGCCTCGGCGATCCTCTCGACGGTGCCCAGCCGCTCCAGATGGGTGGGCCCCACGTTGGTCACGATCCCCACGTCCGGTTTGGCGATCCGCGCCAGGGCCCGGATCTCCCCCACGGCGTACATCCCCATCTCCAGAACGAGCAGCTGGTGGCGCGGTGTAGCCTTCAGCACGGTCAGGGGAAGCCCAACCTCGGTATTCAGGTTCCCCTCGCTCTTCATCACCTGGAAACGGTGAGCCAGCAGCCCTGCCACCACCTCTTTGGTGGTGGTCTTGCCCACGCTGCCCGTCACCCCTATCACCGACAGCCCCAGCTGCTGCCGCCAGTAGCGGGCCAGGGTCTGCAGCGCCGCCATGGTATCGCTCACCTGGATCAAGGGAAGGGATCCGGTAGCGGCTGGGGCCGCCGCCTCAGCCGGCAGCCTCTCCACCAGGGCCGCCCTGGCGCCCTTGACGAAGGCGTCCAGCACGAAATCGTGGCCGTCGTGCTTCTGGCCCCTGAGGGCCACGAAGAGCGCCCCCGGGGTCACCTGGCGGGAGTCTACCGCAACCGACGTGAGGGTCTGCTCCCCTGCCGGCTCCCCTACGACCGACCCTCCCACTGCCTTCGCAACTTCCTGAATGGTCAACATGGCTCTTGAGTAGTCCCCTTGTGTGCCCAACGCCCTACCGTCCGGCGGAGGCTTTCACCTTGGCCGGCTCCGAGGGCGGGATCTTCATGTAAGCGAACAGTTGCTCCGCAATCTTCTTGAACACGGGCGAGGCCACCTGGCCCCCATACTTCTTCTCCGGATCGTCGATCCGAACCAGCAGGGCGAACTTCGGGTCCTCCACCGGCGCAAAGCCCACCTGGGAGGCGTAGGTCGCGCCGGAGGTGTAGCCGGTCGCCGTGGGGAGGTCCGCGGTGCCGGTCTTGCCGGCGATCTTGTAGCCAGGGACCACGGAGAGCTTGAGGGAATTGTCCTCGACCACGTGCACCATCATGCCGGTCAGGGCTTTCGCCGTTTGAGATGATATCACCCGCCTCACCTGCACCGGTGGCATCTCGCGGACGGAATCCCCCTGCCGGAAGGCCTTCACCACCATCGGCTTCATCAGCACGCCGTCGTTGGCTATAGTGGAGACCGCCGAGATCATCTGGATCGCGGTGACGGCGATGCCCTGGCCGAAGGAGTTGGTGGCCAGGTCTGACTTGGTCCAGGCGGGATCCTTGGGGGTCCTGTACTTTCCCGACGCCTCTCCGGGCAGGTCGATGCCGGTGGGCTTGCCAAAGCCAAAGGCATCTACGTATCGGTAGAACCTGTCCGGCCCCAGCAGGTTGGACACGTAGGCAGCGCCCACGTTGGCCGAGTTTATCAGAACCTGGGTCATCGTTTCCCTGCCGGGCCCCTGGAAGTCCCAGTTGTGGATTCTCACCCCATCGATGAGTACCGAACCCCTGTCCGTGATGGCGGTGTCGGGGGTTATGAGCTTCTCCTCGATGCCTGCCGACATGGTGACTATCTTCATCACCGATCCGGGCTCGTAGATATCGGTCACGGCCGTGGGCTTGTACAGCTCCTGGTGGCTCGGATCGTAGACCTCTTCGGCCGTCAGGTCGTAGGTGGGATTGCTGGCCATGGCCAGGATCCCGCCGGTCTTGGGGTCCATCACGATGATGAACCCGCCCCGTCCCTTGTAATCCTTCACGGCGGTCGCCAGCTCTCGCTCCACCATCCTCTGGATGTAGCGATCGATGGTTAGGATGGCGTCGGAGCCATCCGTGGGGGGAACCAGATCCCTCCGACCGATGGCTATCTCCCCACCGACGGTGTCCCGCTCGGCGTCCAGCAGCCCCGGCTCGCCCCCCAGCTCCTTGTCCATGCTGAGCTCGAGGCTGGCCAGCCCCTTGAAATCCTTCCCCACGAAGCCGAGCAGTTGAGCCGCTATGCTGCCCTCGGGATAGCCTCGGAAGGGCTCGCTCTGCAGGAAGACCCCGGGCAGGTCGAGGTTGGCAATTTTGGTGCTAACGTCTGCCGGTAGCTTCCTCTTGATCAAGACGGCAGCGTTGGAACTGGACTGCAGCTTGGACAGGATCGCCTCGGGCGGGTCGCCGACCAAACGAGAGAGGGTGGAGGCCACCGAGGATGGGTCCTTGACGGCCGGGGGATAGGCGTAGACGCTCTGGTACATGACGCTGATGGCCAGCGGGTTCCCGTTGCGATCCAGGATATCGCCCCGGCGCGCGACGATCTCCTTCTTGAGCCGGTGCTCCTCGCTGGCCAGATCCCGGAAGCGCTGGTACTGCACCACCTGATAGGAGTAGGTTCGATAGAACAGCAAGGCAGCGCACCCTGCGAACAGCACGCAGAGCGTCATCAGACGCCATCGCTGGTCTCGAACTTCACCTACCATTCTTTCCTAAGGCTTGCGCAAGGAGCGCGGGGCCAGAACGCCAGAAATGGTATCTCGCAGGGCATCCATCAGGCCCTTGCCGGGAGCGACGGTAGCTTTCTCCAGGGCAGGGACGACCCGTGCATCGCCGCGGCTTGCCGGCGCCGGCCGGCGGGAGGCGTCGACCGGCTGGGGCTGAAGGTAGACCACGTCCTTGGCAGGCACCATCAACAGTCTCTTGGTGGCCTCCGCCTCCACGGCCGCCAGCGACCTGGCCTTGGCCAATTCCAGGGAAAGCTGCTCGTTCCGCAGCTTCCAGTTGCTCTCCTCCACCTGCAACTCCTGAATGCTGTATCCGGTCGTTGCCACCTCGCTGGTTTGGGTCAGGTAGAAGAGACTGGCGATGCCGATCAGGACGCTGGCCAGGGGTAGCCAGGCAATGAAGTGGGGGGTATGAAGCCGGGTGGGCTCCCGCCTTGCCCGGCGTGGTAAAGCCATGGGTTGGGACGATACATCTGCCAGCGCCAACTTCCTGCCTCCGACCCGCTACACTATCTTCTCGGCTACCCGCAGCTTGGCGCTGCGAGCCCGAGGGTTGCGCTCTACTTCCTCTGGCCCGGGGGCGATCGGCTTCTTGGAAACCAGCCTCAGGGTGGGCTGCTTACCGCAGACGCAGACCGGAAACCCCGGCGGGCAGATGCACTGGGAGGCCTCCTGCCGCATGAACTCCTTCACGATCCTGTCCTCCAGGGAGTGGAAGGAGATCACCGCCAGCCTCCCTCCCTTGGCCAGGATCTCCAGCGCCTGGGGCAGGGCCTCTCTGAGACTCCGTAGTTCCTCGTTCACCGCGATCCTGAGCGCCTGGAAGGTCTTGGTCGCCGAATGCCTGCCCCCGCGGCGAGGCCCCATGACCCCCACTACGACCTCCGCCAACTCCTTGGTGGTCTCGATTCTCTTGATGGCCCGCCGCCGCACGATGGCTCGGGTGATGGCGGCCGCATGGCTCTCTTCACCGTACTCGTATAGCATCCTTCTCAACTCCAACTCGCTCGCGCCGTTGACGATGTCCGCCGCCGTGAGCGTTTGTCTTGGGTCGAACCGCATGTCCAGCGGCTCATCCCTTTGGAAGGAGAACCCCCTGAGGGATCTCTCCAACTGCATGGAGGACAGCCCCAGATCGAAGAGAACCCCATCGGCTGGCACAAAGCCGTTTTCCCTGGCCGTCTCGGCCAGTGCCCGAAAGTTGACGTTGACCAGACTCACCCGGTCGCCGAAACGGGCGAGCCTTTGGCGGGCGATCGCCAGGGCATCCGGGTCCGCGTCCAGACCCAGCAGCCGAGCCCTGGGCCCGGCCGCCTCCAGTAGACCCTCGGCGTGGCCACCCGCACCCGTGGTGCAATCCACGTACGAAGCCCCGTCCCTGGGCTGCAGGGCTTCGAGAGTCTCGCGATAAAGAACTGGGATATGGAAGGCTTCGCCGGTCATCCAGATTCCGCGCTAAGGGGTGTCGTCACCCTAGATATTGATGCCGGCGGCAGCGAGGTGTTCCGCGAAGATGGAGCTGTTCTCAGCCACCATAGAGCGCTCTTCATTCCAGATATCCTGACCCCAGATCTCGAGGCGGTTGGGCATCCCCGCCACCACCACCTCGCCCTTCAGCCCCGCGTAGTCCCGCAGGATCTGCGGGATCACCGCCCGGCCGAGTTTGTCCAATGTGGTCTCCGTGGCTCCGGCGAAGAAGTGCCTTGCCACCCTGCGGGCATCAGGGTTCATCATGGGCAGCTTCGCCAGCTTCTCCGCCAGCTGCGACCACTCGTCCGCGGTCCAGACGTACAAGCACCTATCGAGGCCGAAGGTCATAACGAACCCATCAGCCACGGAAGGGCGAAACTTGGCGGGAATCGCAAGTCGCCCCTTATCGTCGATAGTGTGCTGAAAAACACCGAGGAACAAGCACCGCTCCGGAGTCTGGGGCCGGGGGATCGGGGGGTTATCCCCACTTTCTCCCACTTATCCCCACTTTTTTCCACAGCGGGGCACATTGTAGCTGTCGTTCCCCACCTTTTCAAGGGATTCCGAGCCACTTTCTAGATGAATTCCGAAAGATTGCCCTTTTCGCCGAAATGAGAGGTCGGTCTTTCCGGAGGTGGGAAGCAGATCCCGTGCCGTGAAGGGGGAATGAGGGAACTCTGTGGAACCGAGTGGAACTCTGGGGGAATCTGAGGGAGGAGCGTTAGCGCTCTCTCCAAGACGTAGGGCAGGGCGCTCTGCCCTGCCGCCGGCCTCACCATTGCCCGCCGGGCGGCGGGGCACAGGGCCCCGCCCTACGCTATTGAGGCCAGCGGCTGGTTACGGCAGGTAGAGGATCCGGCCGCAGCTCTGGCAGCTGATCGGCTCGGGGCTGGTCCGGGCTCTCTGAACCTCGGAAGAAGAGAGGCTGATGCGACAGCCCTTGCAGGCGCGCTGCTCGATAGGCACAACCGCCAGCCCGCCCCGGGTGCGCCGGATCATGTCGTAATTCCGGAGCGTCGCCGGGTCGATCTGGCCAGCCACTCGATTCCGGGCAGCGGCGAGCCGCTCCACCTCAGCGTTGAGGCTGGCGCATTCCGCCTCCAGGGTGGCCTGCTCGGCCTTCCAGGCCTGCTCTTTCTCGGCGAGCGATCGCTGGGCACCCTGCTGGGCAGCCGAAGCGCCCTCCAGGGCGTCCATGTTCAGCAACGCCTGGGTCTCCAGCTCGCCGATCTGCTCCTTCTGCAGCTCCACCTCGCGGGCCAGGCTTGCCAGCTCCTTGGGGCTCTTCACGCTGCCACCGTACAGCTTCTTCTCCTCGGCCTTCCGCTTGACGGTTTCCGTCTCCAGTTGGTGATCCAGCTCCTTCCCCTTCACCTGCAGCGTGTGAAGCTGCCGGCGAGCCGACTCCAGGGCCTCCCGAAAGGGGACCAGTTCGCTGTCGTCGCCGCAACGGGCCGCCTTCTCCTCCAGGCTCTCCCGGGCGCGGTCCAGGGCGCTGTCCAGATCCTGCAGCTCCCGCAACAGTTCGGTCTTCTTCACGGTTTGACACTCACATAAGGAGTTGATGGGGTGGTCGAGATCCGCACCGGCACGTCCGGGAGCTTTTGCCCCAACCGCTGCTGGACGGCTTCCAGCACGGGACGCTCCGTGGCGAAGTGATCCAGGATCACCAAATCGAGGCCTCGGGCAACGGCCTCCTGGGCATCATGGTACCGCACATCGGCCGTTATGAAAAGGGTGGCCCCGCTTTTCAGCACATCGCCCAGGAAGGAGGTCCCGCTTCCCCCCACCACGGCCACCCGCCGGTGGGTCCGTTTGGGATCGCCTGCCACCTGACAGAGGGCGCTGGAGAGCCTGGCGGTGGCATCCCTCGCGATCTGGGCGGTGGACCTGGGGGATGCCAGGGATCCGACGGCGCCGAAGCCGAAGGGGGTCACGCTGTTGGCCAGGGGCAGCAGGTCGTAGACAATCTCCTCGTAGGGGTGGGCCCTCCGCATGGCTTCCAGCACGGTTGCCAGGCTGGACTGTGGCGCCACACCCTCGACCCGGAACTCCTCCACCCGCTCTTCCTCGCCCACACTCCCCTGGTAGGGGACCGCCCCCTGCTCCGGGCGGAACTGGCCGGTCCCCAGCACCTGCCAGAAGCAGTGGCTGTAGTTGCCGATCCGGCCGGCCCCGGCCTCGGCCATGGCGTCCTTCACGGCCTCGGCGTGGCTGGGTGGGACGTACACCACAAGCTTGTACTCGGGTCGCTCCACCCTGGACAGCAGCCGGATCTCGGAGAGCCCGAGGGCCTCGGCCAGGGCGAAGCTGGTGCCCCAGGGCACCACGTCCAGGTTGGTGTGAGCGGCCCACACGGAGATCCCACGTCGAACCAGCTGGCCAACCAGCGCGCCGAGGGGGTTGCCCAAGTCCAGGGTCTTGATGGGCTTGAAGAGGAGGGGATGGTGGGCGAAGATCAGGTTGCACCCCAGCCTGGCGGCTTCATCCACCACCCCGTGGGCAACGTCCATGGTCAGCAGGATCCCCGACACCGCCTGCCCGGGGATCCGCACTTGCCAGCCGGGGTTATCCCAGCTCTCCGCCAGGGAGCTCGGGACCATCTCCCCCAAGAGGAGACCGATACTGTCGGTGTCCATTCTCGCCCCCATGCGAACTGACCGTCGCCCGGCCACGTAGAGACGCGACATGTCGCGTCTCTACCGGATCACGTGCTACACTGCCGGCTATCTTTGCTCGATGCGGTGAAACTCCTCAGCCAGCTCCAGGCCGTGGGCCTGCCCGACCCGTCGGGCCCACTCGTAGATCCGCTCCTTGAGGTCGGTAATCCGAGCCACCTGGGTCTCGTGGGCCCGCAGCGCATGCAGCTTCCCCTCGATTGTGGTGGAGGTGTCCACCCAGGCCGTGGCATCGCCGGTACCGAACAGCAGGATCTCGGGCACCGTGTGGGGCATCAGCCTCTCCTGGTACAGATGGGGGAAGTAGAGGTGATCCCGGGCGGCCACCATGGCGTCCAGGGTGCAGATCCCCACGTTTCGGTGGTCCGGGTGCAGCTGGTAGCGGCGCCAGGGATCGTGGACCATCAGCACGTCGGGCCGCAATTCACGGATCACCCGGGTGATCTTCTCACGGTTGGCCAGGGTCGGAGGGAACTCCCCATCGGCCTCCCCCAGATAGAGGACGTCGGCGACTCCCAGCCGACGGGCGGCCTCCCGCTGCTCCCTCTGCCGGATGGGGGTTAGTCGCTCCCCTGTCATCTCCAGATCCTTGGTCCCCTTGTCCCCGTTGGTGCACACCAGGTAGTGCACCTCGCACCCCTGCTGCGTCCATCGTAGGATGGTCCCGCCGCAGGCGAACTCGGTATCGTCGGGGTGGGCTCCCACCACCAGTACCTTCTTCGGTTTGTCGACCTGTCCTATCTCCACGATCAACCTCTACTGCGAAACAGATGAACCACGGAGACACTGAGAACACAGGATTCGACAGAGCTGCCCAACAATCCCCGTGATCTCTGTGTCTCTGCGGTTAGCACGATTGCTCACCACACGCCGCCAGGCAGCCGGCATGGGCGGGCGCCAGTTCACCATACAACTGGAGGGTTCGGTCCGCCGCCGAGGCCCAGGAGAAGCCCTGGGCCACCTCAATAGCCTCCCTCGAGAGGGAAGATCGAAGAGCCTCGTCCTGGAGAACGAGCCGCATGGCAGCCGCGAACTGCCCCGGCTCCCTCCGCCGCACCAGGAAGCCGGACCTGCCATCCTGGACCGTCCACTGAAGGCCGCCAACCCGAGAGGCCACAACCGGCGCGCCGCAGGCCATGGCCTCCAGCGCCACCAGTCCGAAGGACTCATAGAGCGACGGGACCACCACCACGTCGGCAGCCGAGTAATATGTGGGCAGCATGGAGTGGGGCACCGCCCTCTGGAAGGTAACCCGATCCTGCACCCCCAGGTCGCACGCCAGGATCCTCAGACGCTCCATCTCCACCGCCTCGGGATCGGCCTCGTCCGTCGGGTTGCGACCTCCCACTACCATGAGACGGGGGCTATCCTCTCCAGACCAGTCGGACACCAATCGAGCGAAGGCGCGGAGCAGCAGGTCGATCCCCTTCAGCTGCTGAATCCGCCCCACGAAGAGCACCAGCTTCCCAGGCCCAAGCCCCAGCAGGGCCCTCGCGACGTCGGTCGGGAAGGGGTGGAAGGTGGCCGTATCGACGCCCCCCGGCACCACCCGGATGCGGGAGCTAAGTGCACCGTAGAAATCCACCATCTGCTCCATGTCGGTGGGGCTGGCCGCCACAACCCGGTCCGCGGCCAGCATGGAGAGCCGCTCGATCTCTATGCGCTCGGCGTTCTCACGCTCGCTGCCGTTGCGGGAGACCCGGTTCTTCAGCTGGCCGAGGGTATGGAACATTACTACCAGGGGGACCTGCCATTCGGCGGCGAGGGCGGTGGCCACGGGGCCGGATAGCCAGTAATGGCTGTGGAGGAGGTGGTAGCTCCAACCGGTGCGCCGCTGGAAGTCCCACACACCCTCCGCGAACTGGGGCAGGTAGTGCAGCACTTCGTACTTGTCTATGGTCCTGGGGGGTCCGGCATCCAGGTGGATGACCCGGGCGTTCTCGCCGAACTCCACGGCCTCCTGAACGTCACGCTCCTGCCGGCGAGTGAAGACGTCCACCGCCACGCCCCGGCTTCCCAGGTGGCGGCTCAACTCCCGAACGTACACGTTCATGCCCCCGGTCTCCCGACTCCCCAGTCGGGCCAGGGGGCAGGTGTGCACGCTGATCATGGCGACCCGCAGCATCGCTATCCTCGGTCGGATTCCTCCTCTTCCTCGCCGGACCCCGCCGGCAGGAGGGTGAGGGTGTAGATGGGGCTATCCTTCGCCCCGAAATCGTACTTGTAGGGCTCGTTGCCCCGCAGGAAGTCGTACCACACCTTGCCCAGGCCGATGGCCTGCTGAACGTCTGCGGCATGGAGGGCGATCCCCACGGAGTGGACCCGATAGTCGGGATCCAGGCCGGAGTTGTACAGCAGTATCCTGTCCTGCCGCGAGAAGGCCATGCAGGCCGCCACGTCTCGACCATCGATCTGCATCAGGTTCAGCCGCATCCAACCCTCTCGGGCGAAGGCATCGCTGACGCTGCGAAAGAAGGAGGCGGTGGTGCCGTCCAGGAAGGCCGCCTTATCCGGGCGGGAAGCCCGATGGAGCCGGAAGAAGCTCTCCAGGCTGGCGGCCACCTCCTCGGGCGCCGTCAGGTGCTGGAAGGTCTGAGCGCCTGCTGCCTGGGAGCGGCGGATCTTGCGCCTCAGCTCGTGCCGGTGGGTCTTGCCCAGTGTAGCCAGGTACTCGTCCCAACTGGACGCCAGCCGTGCGGTTGGGCAAGTGTTGTTGATGCGAGCGAAGCTCTCCATCCCGCGCCGCTGAGCCATCCCCCGGAAACCCGCGAGGAGCGGCGACCCAGCCGGCAAGCTCCGCATCTCGACCCGCCCCCACCGGTGGCCTAATCCCTCCTGGAGGAACCCCGCCAGGGCCTCACAAAGAGCCTCCTGGTACTCCGGGTCCACCAGGACGTCGCCGTAGTCGGTGGTGCGGTCGCTGCCGATCAGAGCCAGTTGGCGGACACCGGACTCGCCGGTCTCCACCATCATGGGGGCGACCCCCACCAGTCGGTCCTCGCTGCTCAGCACGAGGATCTGCAGCTCCTTATCGGAAGCGAAGGCGTTCCACCAATGGTGGAACCATTGCCAGCTAAGGAATACGTTCCAGCCGCCGTGCTGCTGGAACAGCGCCTTCCAGTCCTCCTCCAGGAGTCGGAAGGCCGAGGGGTTATCGTAGACCCGGATCACAGGGGCCGGGCAGAGTAGGTTTGAAGTCATTCCTCTTCTTCGACATCCGGCATGGTCAAGTGCCTGACGACAAAACCGCCGGCCTGAGGCCGGCGATCCTACGTCGATCTTCGGTCATGCATGGAATTGGTCTGCTTTCCCTTACACTGAGAAACGATTGTAGCATCCTGGCCATACCCAGGCAAGGTTCCGTCGGGGGTAGCGTGGGATGCAGCCGTGACAGCCCGACCACTTGGATGATGCAAGGTCGGGGCCAGGGGGGCAAGGAGCCGTGCTCAGTACCTGGGCATGGTCATCACCGCGACCATCGCGATCAGGGCGAGAGCGCTCCAGGCAGCGGAGTAAACCAGGCGACTCACCTTGTCGGCTGCCACCCCCGCGAGGCTGACCCCACCAGAGGTCCTCGCATCCTGCTGCCGCCCCCGGTTCGGGCGCGTCTCCCGGCCCGCCAACCCATCCACTCGCTTTCTGCTCTTACCCAATTGGACACCCCCGGAAATCGATAGCCCACTGCCGGCGGAGAACTATAACGGATAGCAGAGTGTAGAGATAAGAGAGAAAAGACAACCTCAGACCAATCCTGTTGATCTGAGGCAGTACTCAAGTGGGCCCACCCGGATTCGAACCAGGGACCAACCGGTTATGAGCCGGCCGCTCTGCCGCTGAGCTATGGGCCCGTCGTTACATCAAATTATACCGAATCGGCCCAAGCAGCGGCAACAGATGCGGGAAGGGACACGTGAGGAGACAGCCGGCTGCCCTCCGCGATCCCCAAACACAGAAGGCCCGCTAGTCCTTGGCGATGGAGATACGCTCCGCAGTCTGCTTGAGAGGCTCTACCAGACTGAGCAATCGCGACATCGGCAGACGACCCGAGGGGCCCGATATGGCGATGGCAGCGATGGGTAGCCCGGAGTAGCTGAGAAGCGGCACGGCTATACAGCGGATGCCAGGAAAGCTCTCCTCATCGTCCAGGGAGTAGCCCAACTCTCTGATCCGGCTCAGTTCCTCCTGGAGCCGAACAGGATCCGTAATAGAGTTGGGTGTCAGGGCAGTCAGCGGCCGAGAGAGGATACGGCTGACCCGCCCCGAGCTCTCAAAGGCCATGATGGCCTTGCCCATGGCGGTGGCGTTGGCCGGAGCACGGCTGCCCAGTTCCACCTCCAGCCGCAGAGGGCCAAACCCTCGAACGCTGTCCACATACAGCACATCTGCCCCTTGAAGCACTCCCACGTTCACCGTCTCGCCCGTGGCCCACACCAACTCCTGCAGGGCCTGGCGAGCTGCAGGCCCGAGGTCGAACCGGCTCGCCGCCGCCGCCGCCAGTTCGAAGGTGCGCAACCCCAAGCGGTACTTCCTCGACACCGAGTCCTGCTCGACAAACCCCAGGAATCGGAGGGTGTCCAGCAACCGGTGCACCTTACTGCGACCCACACCGACCGACTTGCTTATCTCGGCCACTCCGAGAGGGGTGTTCCGAGGGCCGAAAGTGCCGAGAATCGCTGCAGCGTCGATCAAGACCTGAACAGAGTATCTCGGTCCTCCGGTCTCCGTCTTTGCCCCACTATTGTCGATGCCTTCCGGTTCGTTGTCGCCGGTCCTCGGGCTACTCGAGGTCCCCTGCAATTGGCAATCTCCTCACCACGTGCTCCACCCTTCCGACTCTCTCCCCGCGAGAGTCGGAATCCGCACAGCCGATTCGCTTCGAGACGTCCCTGACGAGAGCCCGGAGATCAGTAGGCGAACAACTCCTCGCGGTACTGCCTGGTCAGCTGGGCCTGATCGGTCAGCCCCTCCGCCAGGGCCCCCTTGGACTTGGAGGCCAGCATGTCCATGTAGTTGGCAGCGTTCAGCATTTCGACGCTGGCCAGGGTGTTGTTAGTGCCCTGCCCGATGTACTTGTGAGACTCGGTCAGGCTGCGAAGGATGTCCTTCATAAGACTCGCTGCCCCCTCCGGGTCGTCGGCGGTGGAGGGGGATACGCTGAGCCCATTCAGCACGTCGATCACCGACTGAACCTTCGCCTGCATGTCGCTGGGCGTGAACTTCGGCGGTTTCACCTGAACCTTGATCGTCGCCGACTTGCCGTATCTCTCCGACTTGACGCCTACGGTAGCATCGCCGGGCAGAACCCCACGCAGCAGGCCCGACTTGTCCACCGAGGCGATGGAACCGTCGCTATAGCTCCAACGGAGATCCATCTCGTCGTCCGTGGCCAGGGAACCGTCCGCCTTCTTGCCGACAGCCTTGAGCTGGACGTTTTCTCCCCGAGACTGCATGACCACCTCGGGAGGGTCGATCGTCAGGGACACGATCCCGCCACCGCTCTCGCAGCCCGACAGGAGCATAGGCGCCACCATTATTGTGGATAATACGGGAACGATCAACAGCAGCCTTTTCATCGGGTGCCACCTCATTCGACTCCCCTCCTCTCCCTAAAGCTCCTTCGGATCTGTCAATGTCAAGGCGAACACCTATTGACGCCTCCGCGCGCTGATGGTCACCGCCAGGATAATGATCACGCCCGAAATCGCCATCTGGATGAAGGGCTCAATCCCCATCAGGGAGAGCCCATTGGCCAGAACCCCCATGAGGAAGGCACCCAACAGGGTCCCAACCAGCGTACCCTTGCCACCGAAGAGAGAGGTCCCGCCCACCACCACCGCGGCGATGGCGTCCAGCTCCATACCTTGCGCCGCAGTCGGCTCCCCCGCTCCCATCCTGGAGGCGAGGATAACCCCCGCCATGCCGGCGCACAGGCCGCTGATGGCGAAAAGCACTGTGCTGTTCAGCTTCACATTAATGCCCGAGAGGCGGGAAACCTCGGCGCTGCCACCGATGGCGTATGCATATCGCCCCAGCACTGTGTAACGCAGCATCAGGTACATCAGCGCAAAGACGACCGCCAGGATGATCACCGGGAAGGGAACCGGGCCCACGTATCCCTGGCCGATGAAGTCGAAGCTGTGGGGAAAATCGTAGATGGGGGTCGCCTTGGTGTACAGCAGCACCAGACCGCGGGCTATGGTCATCATCGCCAGGGTGGCAATGAAGGCAGGAATGCCCAGGTAGTTGGATACCAGGCCGTTGATGGTGCCGATACCCAGGCCCACCAACATGGCCAGCAGCACCGCCATGGGAACGGCCACGTCGTACCGCTTCATCAGCGCCGCCACCACCACCCCGGTGACGGCCATCACCGATCCCACCGACAGGTCGATCCCACCCGCGATCAACACCACCGTCATCCCGAAGGCCACGATGGCTAGCATGGTGATCTGCCTTGCCACGTTGAAGAGATTGCGCTGATCCAGGAAGTGAGGGGTGCCGATGGAGAACACCACCACCAGCAGGATCAAACCCAGCAGGACCCTCGCCTCCTGCGACCTCAAGATCCTGCCGACCCCGTGTTGCCGACGGCTTTCGTGGGCCGTGGCAATGGCGGTGGCGCCCTCAGTGCTGACCGTTTGCATGCCCGTTCCCCTCCTGAGCGAAGTGCCCAACCGAGTAAGCCAGCAGCGTCTCCACCGTGGCCTCCTGTCGGGACAGTTCCTTTACTATCCGCCCCTTGTACATCACCAGCGTGCGGTCGCAGAGCCTCACCACCTCGGGCAGGTCCGAAGAGATGACCACTATGGCGTAACCCCGATCTCGCAGATCCCGGAGGATCTGGTAGATCTCCGCCCGAGCGCCTACGTCGATCCCCCGAGTGGGCTCGTCCAGGATCACCACCTTGCACTCGGTGGCCAGCCACTTGGCCAGGACGACCTTCTGCTGGGTGCCACCGCTCAAGAACATCGCCAGCTGGTCGACAGAGGGGGTGCGGATCCGCATGTTCTTCACGAACTGCTCGGCCGTGCGCGTCTCTCTCCTGCCGTTGAGGATGCCGAAGCGCTGGAAATGGCTCTGGCCGGCCAGGCAGACGTTGGACTTCACCGACATCTCCAGCAGCAATCCTTCGGTCTTGCGATCCTCGGGCAGCAGCCCTATCCCCAACCTGATAGCATCCGAGGGCCGGCGCACCTCCACCTTCTTCCCCTCGAAGATCAACTCCCCTGAGTCCTTGCGGTCGGCCCCGAATATCAGCCGCGCCAGCTCGGTGCGGCCCGACCCTACCAGCCCCGCCAGGCCGAGGATCTCCCCCGTGCGAAGCTGGAAGCTCACCTGTCGGACGGCGTTTCCTCGGGAGTAGCCTCGCACCTCCATGATGGTCTTCTGCGCAGCGGATTCGTCGCGGGGCGTCTGGGCATAGTCGATCTCCCTGCCCACCATCATCGCGACGACGGCATCGGGATTGGTCTTGCCGGCCTCCATGCTCCCCACGAGCTGGCCGTCTTTCAGAACGGTGATGCGGTCGGCAACCCGGAACACGTCGTCCAGACGGTGAGAGATGTAGACGATGGCAACCCCTCGCTCCTTCAGACGGTCGATAGCTCGATAAAGGCTGACCAGCTCGGCCTCGGTGAGCACAGCCGAGGGCTCATCCATCAGCAGTATCTTGGCCCCCTGGGAGAGGGCCTTGGCGATCTCAACCATCTGCCGCTGGGGGTTGGTCAACTCCCGCACCGGGGTCGTCGACGGGACGTTCAAACCTAAAGAGGCGAGAAGCTCGTCGGTCAAGGCCCGCATCTTCTTGAAGTCGACCACACCGGGCAGAGCTCTCACGGCCTCCCGACCGAGAAAGATGTTCTCGGCGATGCTCAGCTCCGGGAGAAGGCTGAATTCCTGGTAGATCACCGCAATACCCAACCGCTGAGCGTGGTGGGGATCGCTGATGTCCACCCTCTCTCCATCGATGGCTATAGTGCCCGCGTCCTTCTGGACGGCGCCGGCCACGATCTTCACCAGGGTCGACTTGCCGGCACCGTTCTCCCCAACGATGACGTTGACCATCCCGTCGCAAGCGTCGAAGTCGACGCCATCCAGGGCAACGGTTCCCGGGTAGGCCTTGGTGAGGCCTCTGATCTCCAACATGACGGCAACCCCCTACCTGGGTGCGTACTAACGCGCAGAGCTCGACCGGCCGGCTGCACCGGCCTCGATCCGACCTCCCCCTCCGGGAGGGCCGTGCCCCGGCCGGCCGCCGGAGGCAACGACCCTCCCGGAGGAGGACAGGCACCCGAACCGAGAAAGCTACTTGATCTTGGCGGACAGATCCTTCCATTCCGGGGTGTTGTACCAGGACGGGGTCAGATCCTCGGGCACGTCGTTGCTCCAACCCTGGTACTTGTTCGCGTTGTCGATCGTGATCGGCATCACGGGGATCAGCACGTGCTTGATGACCTGCTGGCCCAGCACCGTGTTGTAGGCGGCCATCAGAGCCTGTCGTCCGATCTCCTTGCCGAACTGAGCGGAGTCGTACTTCATCGAGGTCTTGGCGTCGCGGATCAGCTTGACCGACTCCATGTCGCCGTCACCGGTGGCGATGATCACCTTGCCATCCAGCCCGCGAGCCTTGATGGCCTGGTAGGCACCCAGGGCGCCGGGGTCGTTGATCGCGTAGAAGGCGTTGATGTCAGGATGGGCTTGCAGGATGTTCTCCGCTGCGGTCATGCCCTTCTCCCGAGTGGCGGCCATCTCAGTCTGCACGATCTTCATGTCCGGGAAGTTCCGCACGACCCCATTGAAGGAGTCGTCACGGTCGGTGACCGCAGTCACGTAGGGCCAGTCAAGGACGCCGATGTTGCCCTTGCCCTTCAACTTCCAGACCAGGTACTCGCCGATCAGCTGGCCGAACCGGTGGTTGTCGGACTCGACAAAGACGGCGCGCTTGCCACCCTTGGCGTCGGTGTCGAAGGTGATGACCGGGATGTTGGCCTTGTTGGCTGCCTCGACGGCCGGGATGATGCCGGCGGCGTCGGCCGGGTTCAGAATGATCGCGTCCACCTTGCTGGCGATCATGTTCTCCATGGCCGAGATCTGCCGCTCAACCT
Organism: Chloroflexota bacterium; assembly: GCA_021845945.1. The sequence continues at coordinate 33 of JAJZRD010000011.1, read as the reverse complement.
TCTGCATGCCGTCGAACAGCGTCAACTCGACGC